>NBLK01000030.1 GCA_002084505.1 Rickettsiaceae bacterium 4572_127 | reverse complement strand
AAAATTAAAGAATGAGAAGTCAGTATATGCTTTCATTGATACGACTTATAATCCAGATACATACTTGGTTCTAAACTTCAACAAAGGTTTGATTGGAAATGAATTGGCTAATAACCTTACTCACCAGTTTTTCAAAAAGTATTATGAAAAATACATTGGAAGGTATTGGTTTAGGAAATCAAATAGAAATAAATTATTCAATTTTTGTATCACAAAAGAAGTCGGTAAATCAGAAAAAAACACACATCATAATGTCCTCCTTGATCGCAATGGAATGGACTTGAAATTACTAAAAATACGAATTGGAATCATAGCTGAACAAACAGGAGTTCGTTTATCAAGTAGCAAAAATAATAAGCAATCAAAGACAATTGATATTCAAAACATTTACACAAAAAATGACTGCATTGAGTATTGCTTTAAGGAAATGGATAAGGAGCTGGATTTAATAGACACACAAGCCAGTTTTTCAGAGCTATACCTTGATAAACATAAAAGCTATTACAGTTCAGTTCTCGCACGAAATGACATTGATTTCAGTCTTCATAGTTTGTCCCGATTAGTCGGTAGATTAAATGAAACGAGAAGTAATTTAGTAAGAGATTTTGAGGACAAAGAAAAACTCCGCTTGGCATATCAATACGGAATGAGCTACCTAACCGAACGAGTAAAAAAACTAAAATTACCTGACCACGAAGTGATACTGATGGAAAAGAAATAAAATAACAGTTAAAAGAAAAAAAAGCGAGATAGTGACAAATTGTCACGAACTGAAATTAGAAGTATCTAAAGGTAAAAAATAAGAAAAATATCTAAAAAATAAATTCTCACTTATGCACCGCCATGCATAGGTTAAAAAATATCCCCTTGATTGTTTCAAGGGAATTTTGTTTTCTAAAATTAGAACTTATATTTTGCTCCAAGTTTCATAACTACCAAAGAATGGAATAAGTTCAAAATCATTTTGTTTTCCAAAGCCCGTGAAGATTACAGTATTCTTTTGCAGAAACTTTTTTAGCTTTTGGGATTTCAAAAAAAGCTTTTGGCTTATCGTTTGGTTTCAGATATTTTCTATGCAAAATTCCATCTGCGATTAAATCTATCCATAAAATATAGTGAGCATCAATCATTGGATGCAAAATTGAACCGACTATAACTTCATAACCATTGTCTTTTTCTGTAATTATTGGAACATGTTTTTCCAAAGTAGAATCTGCTGTTTGAGGATTTTGAACCATCATTGCTTTTCCACAACAATTTAATGGAATCCCAGTATCAAATTCTAGCTCGGCAACATTTTTGCAAATTTCACATTTATAAATTTTTTTCATTATTAAGCCTTTCTACCAATTTGTTGCTAGTAATTCAAAGTGTGCTTTTGCATGATTGCAAGCAGGGCAAATCGCAGGAGCATCTTCTCCTCTGTGGTTATATCCACAGTTTATACACCGCCATGTAACCAAATTTTGTTTCTTGAAGACTTCGTTATTTTCAAGATTAGTTATAAAAGCATTGAACCTTTTTTCATGATACTGCTCTGCAATTGCAATAGACTCAAAGACATCTGCTATTTTATTAAAATTTTCTTCTCGTGCTATTTTTGCAAATTCTGGATACATAGAAACATGCTCATGATTTTCACCTTCGGCGGATGCCTTTAAGTTCTCCAAAGTTGTTCCTATTTTTCCAGCAGGAAAATTAGCATTTATATTTGCTTCACCACCTTCTAAAAGTTTAAATAGTCGTTTTGCATGCTCTTTTTCATGATTCGCCGTTTCTTCAAAAGTCTCTGCTATTTGACGATATCCTTCTTTTTTAGCTACGGAAGCAAAGTAAGTATATCTATTTCTAGCCTGCGATTCACCTGCAAAAGCAGTTAAAATGTTTTGCTCAGTTTTGGAGCCTTTTAATTGTGTCATATTCTCTCCTTTATAAATCGTTCTCATGTTTAGAAAGATATTCAGCAACTCCTTTTGTGTCTGCTTTCATTCCTTCTTCGCCTTTTTGCCAGCCAGCAGGACAAACTTCGCCATGTTTTTCATGAAAAACAAGAGTATCTACCATGCGAATTGCTTCATCTATATTTCGTCCCAACGGTAAATCATTTACAACTTGATGACGAACAACACCTGCTTTGTCTATTAGGAAAGTCCCACGAAAAGCAATTGCTTCATCACACAAAACATCATAATCTTTTGAAATTTGTTTAGTTAGATCAGCCACCATAGGAAACTGAACATTCCCAATTCCGCCATCATTTACAGCAGTATTTTTCCAAGCTAAATGAGTAAAATGAGAATCAACAGAAACTGCAATAACTTTAACTCCTCGTTCTTTGAAAGCTTCAAGTCGCTTGTTAAAAGCTATAATTTCAGACGGACAAACAAAAGTAAAATCTAACGGATAGAAGAATAAAACTCCCATTTCTCCATTTAGATATTCTTTAAGATTGAATTTCTCGTTAATTGAATTATCCGGCATTACAGCATTAGCTGTAAAATCTGGGGCATTTTTTCCTACTAAAACAGACATATTACACTCCTTTATCTCTTATATCTAAAATTAGACTAACAAATTATTTTTATAAATCAAGAATTTTATCATTATATAAAAAGTATTTCTAACAGCAAAGGATGGCATGCTAATAAAACTAATGATTGTTTGATACAAAAAAAGGAGTTGAAAATGAGGGTTGCATTATATTGTCGGGTGAGTAAATCAGACGGGACACAATCGGCGGACAGGCAGATTGATGATTTGCGGAAATTAGTAAATGAAAAAGGCTGGACGATTATTGAAGAGATCGTAGAACATATTTCGGGGACAATCACGAAACGATCTGGGACTACGAAACTTATCAACCTAGCTAAATCTAATCAAATCCAAAAAGTTTTGTGCCATGAAGTTTCTCGGTTGGGGAGAAACATTAGTGATGTGTTCAATACAATTGAAGAGCTCACGAAAGCGAAAGTATCAGTTTATGATCTTAGGCAAAATCAACAAACATTAGATGAGCATTTCAATAAAACGGTTTATGCTTCGTTGATATTACCGGTTCTCGCTGGGCTCAACGAGGAATGGATCCGTCAGCATCGTTATAGAATCAAGTCTGGCTTGGAACGAGCAAAAGCAACTGGGAAAAAACTTGGTCGCCCGAAATCTATCAAGGTAAAGAAACAAGAACAAATTATTGAATGCTTCAAAAAAGGACTGAGTTATAGAAAAATAGCAAAAGAACTCAACATCGCCATCGCAACAATCCTTAAAGTAAAAAAATTAGGATTGGTTGTATAATTATACACAAGTAAAAAAATAGCTGTAAAGATTTATCTTTTAGAATTGAAGAATCAATTTTACATTTATTTTATTTGATATAGTTATTGAAAAAATAATTATTTATATTTATTGGTTTTGAATTCCAAGAGTTTAAGTAACCAATTAAATAACCAAAAATTCTAGCGATACTAGTTTCATATTTTGAAGTATTTATAAAAGCCCAAATTGGATTTTCAGGAAAAGGATTCCCAGTATCTAGTAAATTTGTTTCTATGTTTTTCAGTGTTACTAAAATTCCAGAGAAAGTTGCAACTAAATTTATATCTAATCCTTCTGTATTTAATTTAGTTATAATTTCCAATTCATTTTTATTGGATTTTTTATTGGTTATTTCATCTGCTTTATTTTGCTCATAAGAAAGTCCCAAAATACCAAACAATGGATTTGAACAAAATCCACCAGTTAATCCATTTCCAAATTGCATTCCACCTATGACATATCTATCATTATCATTCTTTTTTATTTCCAACACATTTGATATTTTTTCTATGTGGCTTAAAGCTTTTTGAAGACTTGTTTTTAATGTTCTTTTTATTTCAAAAATTGCAGCAACAGATTCTTTTGGAACTACTTCCATTCCATTCTTTTTCCCTAATGTAAATAAAGAACTTGAAGACATTCTATCAACTATCATAAGATCAATTTGAGGAGAAATTATTGGCTCATCTTCTTGATTCTTAGCAGAAACAATATATCCATGTGTGACTTTAAATCTAGCTGGAATAAGTTGTTGAATAAATTCTCTAATCTCTTCTTCTACAAAACTACCTGATTCTTTTGGATTTTTCATATCCTGATGAAGGATATATGACTTTTCTAAAAGATATTTTATGTAATTTAAATGAACTGAAAACAAATTTTTATAATTCATTATTCGTCCTCCACAATTTTTATTTCTTCATTAGTCAAATTATACAACTTGTAGGTGAGTGAGTCAATGTGATTATCTATTGCTTTTATTTCTCGTTGAATAGTTTGTTTTTGTGTTGGAGAGATTGTTTGCTCTTGTTTTTTTAGTGCTAGCATTTACTCACCTATCTCATTCTTTATTGATGTTTTTTTATCAAAGAATCTTGTGTAATAAAAAATCTCATACATTAATTTAGTTAAAGAATAAAAGTTGTCTGTGCCTGTATTTTCAAAACCACCACAAGTTGTTGTCCCATCATATTCAATTTTCAGCATAACTAGCCCTGTCCTCAACAGAGCCTGCTGTATATCTTCAAACTCTTCAACCGATTCATTGTTTTTCATTTTAACTAAGATTTTTATTTCACTCTCTGTTAATGTTGAAAGTATATCCGCATATTTTAAAAAACTAGGAGCTTTAAGTTGTTCTTTGATTGCCATTCCATTAATAAGCTGAGCCATTAGTTTTAAATTATTTTTAGCAACTCCTTCTGTAGCATCTCTTAAGTATCTTGCGATAATGCTAACAATTTCATCTTTATCAACATTAGAAAAACTTCCATCCCGAATTTCTTTAAACAAAATATCAAGAGCAATCTTTTTTCTTTTTTCTTGAATGTTATTCCAAACAGTTTGAAGTGTATTTATTGGTATACCAAAGACACCTAATATGTCTGTTAAAATAGGATTAATTAAATTACTCATTATTCAGTCTCCACAATTTTAATTTCTGATTCGGTGAGGTTATAGAGTTTATATGTGAGCTGATCAATTTGATTATCTATTGCTTTTATTTCTCGTTGGACGGTTTGTTTTTGAGTTGGAGAGATTGTTTGCTCTTGTTTTTTTAGTGCTAGCATTTGTTCTACTAGTTTCACCATTTTATCGTGATTTTCCTTGTCTCCCTTTTTAGATAAATCTAATTTTGGGATTGGGAGTTTATCTAAATTCCTTCTTTTTATGTAAGGAAAAACCTCAGGATTTGTAATAAAGAATTGATTGTAAATGTATGTAAAAAGCTTTGAGTTTAACAATCCAAGTATAAATTCTTCGTTATACCTTTTTTCCTTTAAAACGATATTGTATAAAGATTGAATTGTAAAAAATTGTTTTGTATCTAAGCAGGCAACAAAAGATTTTCCTGTTTTTCTGAGTAGTATTTTTTTAGAAGCAAGGTAAATTTTTTCATTATCATTGCTATGTATTTTAGATTTATCAAAATTAACAAAATTTCCTTTACTTGCATATCCCCACTTAAAAATTTCTCTTCCTGATAAAACAGGTTTGCTATTCTTAAAACAAGGAGTTGTTGAGATCATTGTTTTTTGGTTTCCCGTCATTATACCAATATAATTAATGGCGAGCTGTCCTAGTTCAACTGATAAATAGTTCATTTTTTCTAGTATTTTTTTTGCTTCTTTGTTTGTTGAAATTGAAAAAACAAATTTATCGTTTTTTAAAAAATCATTTTGATTTATTTGAAATGTTTTTTTATTTTTCATATTATCTAATATAATCTTATTATTGTTATTATTGCTATTTTTTTCTAAAACAAAAATAACATTATCTACAATTGCTCCTACGAAAACATTTGGAGGTAATTTATTTAATACTTTTATTTTTGTATTATCTAAAAGAAATTTTCTAATCTTAAAAGAGTAGAAATTTCCCATAAAATTCCATGGGGTTATAAAACTTACTAAACCTTGAGTTTTTACAAGCTTAATTGATTTTTCAATAAAAAGGATATATAAATCAATTTTATCATAAGATGTTTCATAGAAAGTAGAGTAGTAATCCTTTGTTGTTTTTGCAATTTTTCCATATTTAGTCGTAACATAAGGAGGGTTTCCGATGACACAATCGAATCCTGAAGTTTCTTTTTGCGGTGAGATTCCTGCCTTCGTAGGAATGACAGGTTTGAAGATATGTGGGAATTCAGTTTTCCAATCAAAGCAATTTACTTTCTCTTTTTCTTCAAAGGACAATTCTTGTTCGGCATAAAAATCTGTTCCAATAAGTGAATTTCCGCATTTGATATTACTACTTAAATCAGGCAAAATATGTTTGGAATTTCCTTTTATAGATGCTCCACTTTCTCCCTCCAAAACTTTCAACAGCAATGACAATTTAGCCACTTCAACCGCTTGATGATCTATATCAACTCCATAGATATTATTCGTCAAAATCGTCTTTTTTTCTTCTAGTGAAAGACGGAAATTATTCGCACTTGTTTGAACTAATTTCTTCTTATATTTCTTCGTATCTTTGAGATATTCTTTCAGATTCCAATCCAGCAAAAACTTATATGCGACTGACAAAAACGACCCCGAACCACAGGCTGGATCACACACGGTTAGTTTTTCCGCCTGCTTGGGAGTCTTGCCTTTTAGCCATTCTCCAATCGTATTTTTAACTATATAATCAACGATATATTTCGGAGTATAATACACTCCGCCCGCCTTACGAACCTCAGGTTTTTCTTCTACTTTTCCATTGGAAAGTTTTATAACTTTACCCAAAAATTGCTCATAAACAGAACCCAAAATATCATTTTCTATCGCATCAAAAGCATACGGATTCGGATAGTATAAATCGTCTATAATTTTCTTAAATGTCCGATCGCCGATTTCAATTTTCGGAGTAATTGTATCTACGAAATTTCCCTCTCGTTTATCCGCAAAGTGAAACAATCCCGAGTTATATTTCACATCGGCATTAGAACGACAGAACTGCATAAAGGTTTTATATCCGCCTTTGCTCCCCGCCATTCGTTGCAGATTTCCTTTTTCCTCCATATTATTATCTTCGGCAATTCGCAGAAATAAAATCCTATCGATCGTTGATTGAACTGCAAAATTCAAATCTTTCTCCGTCGTAATAATGGCTTTGTTTTTAAACCGAATTTCTTTTGCTAAAACCTCTCGCCACTTTTCCATTTGCTTCAAAAAGTCATCGTCAATTTTTTGAATCCCCCTCGTTTTTCTGGACTGAACCAACTTCGCCAACGAGTTATTAATAATCGCTTGTTTAGAAAAAAGATTATAGATTTCATCCCATTTTTCTATGTAATCTGTAAAGCGATACATTTGAATTCGGCTGACCGAGGCTTTATCTTTTATGTTCGGTTTAATCCGAGTATCAAAAACTACGAACTCCTCAAAATCAGTCAAAAGACAGACATTTAATCCAGCTGACCAACCATAACGACGAACTTGAAATGCAGGTTTTTTATCAATTTCTAAATGAACCGCAGGCTTTTTTGCCTCTACGAAAAATATCCGCTGACCGTTCAAACGAAAGGCATAATCAGGGGCTTTTGTGCGACCTTCAATTTTCAGACTGTCTTCCAACATAACCTCACGAAATGCCTCAGGAAGATTTTCCTTATTTCCAACATCCCAGCCTAGTTCTTCAAAAAACGGGTCTATGAATTGCTGACGAACTTGTGTTTCGTTGTATTTTGAGCTTTTGTATTCGGCTAGGTTTTCTTTGAAACTATTAACTAAATCTATGATTCTTTTCGGTGCTGGCATTTTATTCCTTGTTTTCAATAAAATCAGCATATCAAAAGACATTATAAAAATCAATGAAATAACCAGCAGATATTAGTGAGTTATAAATCATATTGAAAAAAATCCCCCTGAAAGAATCAAGGGGATTTTTAACATATGCACGGCGGTGCATAGGTTATTTCTTTTTAACTTCGGTTGCTATTCTATGTTTTGCTACATTGAAGCGGTTGTTTTCTGTGTCCATTTCATACCCAATAAACTTCCTATCCAAATTTAATGCTGCGATACCAGTGGAGCCAGTTCCCATAAAAGGATCAAGAATGATGTCTCCTTTTTCTGAAAATCTTTTAACAAAATCTTCCATCATTGGCACTGGTTGTTGCCATTCAAAAAACTCTTTATTATTTTTTTCTCTTTTTACATCCATGACATCACAAATAGTTTTTTCAAATCTATCAATTCTAGTTCCTTTTACAAAAACCAACCAAGGTCGCCAGCCACATAATAAATTCTTATGAGCTACACTATGAGTTGGATTATTACCTTTGAAATTAACTGAAACGACCCATAGTTGCTTAAAGCCTTCTGCCTCCATTCGTTTTATATGATCACCTATAAAAGCATGATTAGTAGAACATATAACCAAACCTCCATCTTTTAGGACATGATTACAAACCTTTCCAAAAGTTGAATAACAAGCTAAATTAGGCTTATCATATGGAGGATCACTTATAACAACATTCACACTTCCAGGCTTTAAAGTCTTTAAGGCATTCAAACAATCTTCGTTATAAAGCTCGTATCTATCAGATACAGGAGGAAGTTTTGAAACGATCTTAGAAATCTTTTCTGCTTGTTTTTTATTCTTAATTTCCTTAACCAGCTTTTCCACTTTTCGCCCAATCCTGTTTTCACTTTTAAGAACTTCATCAAAATTGCCTTGCTCTTTTTCATCTAATTCCGCAATTTTACAAGCAGCAGTTAGTGAAATGTTTCCCTTCTTATAGTTTTCAATCAAACGAGCATTTTTGTTATTTAGAATCTTTTTGGCCATATTTAGTGCATTCCTACTTCTAAAACCGACTTGCTTTGCAGCATAATTTCGTTTTGAACCTTTTGGAATCACCTGTGTATCGTCGTGCATAAGTAGATCCGTTCTTTGCCCTTTGTTGGTATATTTCTTAAAAACATCCTCGGCTATTGCAACTAATTCGTCTATTTCAAAATCCTTACGAAGGGTATTTTCTACAAATTCTCCATAACAGCATTTTGTTTCAACTGCTGTGATTTCTTTCCAACCAAGTTTTTTGGCAGCTTTTAATCTTAGTAATCCACAAACTAACTCGTTTGAAGGACTTACTGCAATAGGTTGCAATAATCCTTCCTCATTTAGGCTCTCGGCTAAACTATCAACATCGCCAAAATGCTTTCTAAATCGTGTTCCAACTTTAATATCAGAGATCAATATATTTTTTAACATACTGCACCTCCTTTTTTCATTTGGTCTTGCTTGATTTCAATCAAGACATTGAAAAAATCCATCAAATTGGCTGATGCTTCACATAACTCCGCATCTGTCAGTTTATTTTCGTATAGCTCATTTAGACTTTTTAATTTTACTGTGCTGTCTAATACACAGTTATTTTTAATTGCATTACTCATTTTCTTTCTCCTGTGAGTTGGTGGAGAAAGACCGGTCTTTCATCTACATTGAATGAGAGCGACTCAT
>NBLK01000029.1 GCA_002084505.1 Rickettsiaceae bacterium 4572_127 | reverse complement strand
GCATCGTAAAACAAAAAAAGCATACGAAAAATTCTTGAAAATATCAAAAGTATCTATTTAGACTTACTATATAATCAAACTCGGTCTATCACCCACCCCTTGTGGGAGGGTCAAAATAGCTCTTGCTATTTTGGGGCGGGGTAAAATTTCCTACTATTTTTTTTAATTATACGCTAGCATTATCATGATTTTGTATAACTAGAATGCAAGCACACGGAGATAATTTCATCTCAGCATTGTCAGTTCCGATGCCAACTGGATCTCTGTGATACATTGAACCACCGCAACTAGATAAAAACATTCCTAAAATTCCAACTAATAATAATTTTTTCATAACTCACTCCTTTTTTATTTAATTTTACTATAAGTTTATAGCACAGAAAAAAAGTTTCAAGAAGTTTTTTATTTGGTTTTTTTCTGCTTGCATTGAATTTTCTAATGTAGTAGATATTAACTATATTTTAAAAAGGAGATTCATAATGGAAAAAATCAGAAAATTCGCAGAAACAAGAATCGCTAAAGTATTTTTAGCTCTAATCTTTATGAGTTTTATGTCATGGGGAATTACAGGATATGTAATGGGATCATCGGCTAAAAAAACTGCTTTAACAATTGCGGATGTAGAAATTTCACTTCAAAGTCTTAGTCAAAAAGTCAAAAGACAAAAACTCCAATTACAAAAAATTATGGGAAAATCAATTCCATCTACAATGCTGGACGAAAGAATGCTAGTAGATCAAATCATAAAAAACACAACTGAAACGATTTTATTTAATATAGCGACTCGGGATTTAGGGCTTTATGCAACTAACGAATTTACTTTGGAGCAAATACGATCTATGCAAGAATTTCAAAAAGATGGTAAGTTTTCGGCTGATGCTTTTCATAAAATTTTAGCTTATAATGGAATGTCAGAACAAGGATTTCTAAGTGAAATTAGTCAGCAACATACTAGATATTTACTAAGAAGTGGGCTTGAAAGCATTAAGGCGATTCCTGATTTTTTTGTCAAAAATAAACTAAAATTACAAAAACAAAATAGAACTATTTTAATGAAAGAATTTAATGCTAGTGAAGTAAAAAATATTCCAAGTGAAGCAGATTTAATTACTATTTATGAGCAGAATAAACATAGATTTATTCAATCTGAATATAGACAAATTTCAGTTTTATTTATAAAAAAATCTCATGTTAAAGGTGAAAAAAATAAAGAAAATTTACTAAAATTAGCACAAGATATTGAAAATGAAATTATTGGTGGAGCTGGATTTGAGGAGGTTGCAAAGCAGTTTGCAGTTGAAACAATCCGCTTGCCTTTATTAAGTTCACAGATAAAACAACAAGACGGAACAAAATTCGCAAGTGCGGAAGTTTCTAACGAGTTAATAAGCGAAGCATTCAAAGTAGATGAAGGTTTGGAAACGGCTTTATTAAAAGGAAAAGATGGATTTGTTCTGCTTCGTCCTGAGAAAATTATTGAAGCGACTCCCCGTCCTTTTGAAGAAGTTAGAGGTATAGTTAAGAAAATTTGGGCATCAAAAGAAAAAGAAAAAATAAATTATTTGAATGCTAATGCTGAACTCACAAAGGCAAAAGAAAGCAAGAGTTTTAATGGAAATAAAATTAATATCTCAAGAGACGGAATGGCGAATCCTGATTTAATTGCGAAAGTATTTATGTCTAAAATTGGAGATTTATTCATAGTAAAAACAGGCGAGCAATCCATACTTGTGAAGTTAGAAAAAATTGAAAATCCTAAAATTTCAACTGCAACAGAAAATTATAAAACGGCTAAAAAAATTGCAATGACTGAGATTTCTAATTTTATTTATGATGATTATTTGAAGTTTTTAGAACAAAAATATGGTGTTGAAAAAGAAGACGAGCGAATCGAAAAATTCTTTACTCCAAAGGAATAATTTATTTTTTCAACTTATCGGCAAGTTTGTAAACCTGAGAAGAGTATCTTGCACCTTTGATAAATAAAACATCACCAAATTTTAGCATGTCTTCAACTTGTGTTCCTAGTTCTTCAAGTTTTTCTACTCGCACGAAATTTTTATGATTCGAAAGTTCATCGGCAATCCATTTAGTTGGCTCTCCAACGAGAAAAATTTTATCAATTTTCAAATTATTTAGAATTTTACCAACTCTTTTATGTTGTTTTTTCATTTGATTTCCAAGCTCTGCCATATTTCCAATAACTGCGATTTTTCGCTTTCCTTTTGCATTCATTAGGCGTTGAAGTCCAATCTCCATATTTACAGCATGTCCGCCACCATAAGAATCATCAACTAGAGTAATTCGTTTTCCATTATATTTTATAGGCATAATTGTTCCACGAGCATCAGCAGGTTTTATTTCTTTTATTAGCGGAAAAAGTTTTTTCAATTCTAAACTTAAAGCCATTGCAACAGCAATAACAGCTAAAGAATTATAACGAAAAGCTATATTATCTTCAGGTAAAGCAAATTGAATAATTTCTTTATTTATAGAAATATGAGAGATTGTATTATCTACTTTTTTCAAACAAATATCACGAGATTTTTCACCAAAAGAAATAGTTTTATGATTCCTGGTATTTTTTTTCAAAACATCAACTTGAAGTGAATCCGCATTATAAATTGCGACTCCATTTTCAGACAGTCCGTTAAAAATTTGAGACTTTTCAAAAGCGATTTGCTCGACAGAATTAAAATAATCTAAGTGCATCGGATAGACATTTGTAACAATTGCAATATCAGGCTCTACCATTTCTGTGAGTTTTTGCATTTCACCAACATGAGACATTCCCATTTCAACAATAGCAAAATCAGCGGTCATATCTATATCGCATAAAACTTGTGGAACTCCAAGTTGAGAATTTAAGTTTTTCGGAGTGGCATATACTTTTCCGAAGTGAGAAAGCATTTGTTTTAGAGCTTCCTTAGTAGAGGTTTTTCCAGAGCTTCCTGTGATTCCAATGACTTTTCCTTTGAATTTTTTACGAAAGTGATTTCCGATTTTAGCATAAGCCTCAAAAGTATCAGCAACTTTTATTAATTTTTCATCTGAAATCCAAGGTAAATCTTCAGAAACAATTGCATAAGAAGCTCCGTTAGAAATTGCCTGTTTTACAAAAGAATGAGAATTCATTTCTTCATCATCCGCCCGAGTTCCTTTTAAGGCAAGAAAAATATCACCGCTTTCTACATCACGAGAATCCGTCTTAATCACAAAATCTGTCTTCAATAATTCTAAAAAATTCATTGCTTTTTCTCCTTGTTTTATTTATAATAATGTTACCAACATTAATTATAAAAATCAATAAATAAAAAAGGAGTTAATAATGCCATTTAGTCCAAAAGCAGAATATATAATAACATCAACGAATATTCAAATATTTGATTTTCATGAACTAGCAGATGAGTATGTAGTTAGACCACCATATCAAAGAAAATCAGTTTGGTCTGATAGAAAAAAACAAGGTTTAATGGATAGTCTTTTTAGAAGATATTATATTCCAAGATTGGTTATAAGAAAGGTTCGTTTATCTGAGAATAGAGAGGTTTATGAGATAATTGATGGTCAGCAAAGAATTACGACGGTTCAAGATTTTTTTAACAACAAATATCCTTTACCCAAATCTTTAGTTGATATTGATAAAAACTTACCAGGAACTTTTTATAAAAATTTAGAACCAGATTTAAAAAAATTTGTTGTTAAAACATTAAGATATGATGCGGATATTATAAATAATATTAACAATCCAAATAATTCAAAACATCAAATAGTAGCAACAAAAATCTTTGAAAGATTACAGCAGGGGGAAAGTTTAAACTATATGGAAATTGTTCATGCTGAGCTATCTAGTCTTACACGAAATTTCATAGTAAAATATTCAGATGATCAGACTTTTGATTTTACATTATATAAGCCCGTTGAAAATAATCCTGATAAACATAAATTCTTTTCACTTTTAAACTTAACTAAAGATAGCGTTAAAAGAATGAAGCATTTACAATTTATGGCTCGTTTTCTCTTAATAGAGGTGGCAGATGGATATGCTGATTTGAGTGATAAAAAAATAGAAAGTTTTATTATTGAAGCTAAAAAAGATGATGGAATAGGTGATTATTCTTATGAAAACACAACTCCTGCTAAAAAAACTTTAGAAACATTAAATAAATTTTATAATATTTTTAAAGATGATGTTATGCTTGGTAAAGATGGTAACGGAAAAATTAAAGAACTGTCGGTAGAATATCTTATAATTTCTATCTATTTACTTATTCGTCATTTATACAGGTATTATTCTTTTGAAAAAAAAGATATAAAAGATTTTATTATTTATTTTCATCAAAGATGGAAAGAGGAAAAAGAAACAGATAATAGCATTATTACTTTTTGTAATAAAAGGCAACAGGGAATAAATGATTTAAAGACTAGAGATTTAGTCATAAAACAAGTGTTTTTTGAATATATAAATGAACAAAAAATAGAAATAAAAGAAAAAGATCAACAAAGAGCATTTTCTGAACTTCAAAGACTTAAGATTTATAGAAAATCTAATGGTGTTTGCCAGCAGTGTTTAAGAAATGGGCTTCCTGAAAAAGAAGCAACAATAAGTTGGAATGATTATCAAGCAGATCATGTCATTCCACATTCAAAAGGCGGACAAACAATTATTGAAAATGCAGAATTATTATGCAGTAAGTGCAATCAGTCAAAAGGTGCAAAAATATGAAAAAAATATGCATATTAAAAGGTGGTTCAGCTGAGCGGGAAGTAAGTTTAATGAGTGCTAGAGAAATTTCACAAGCTCTTAGAGAAAAAGGATACGAAGTTTTTGAGCACGACTATCAAGCGGTTCAACCTTTTTTAGATTTCTTAAAAACTGAAAAAATTGATGTAGTTTTTAATGCTCTACACGGTGGAGAAGGTGAAGACGGACGGATTTCTGCCTTGCTTGATTTAATCAAAATTCCATACACACACTCAGGACATACGGCCTGTGCAATCGCCATGGATAAGCTAAAAACTAAATTTGTAGCTGATGAATTAGGAATCAAAATGGCGGAAAGTTTTGAAATGGAAAATCCTAAAAACATAAGCACTCTTCCATCATATCCAATGGTAGTAAAACCTATTGATGAAGGTTCTAGCGTTGGAGTGTATATCATAAAAACTAAGCAGGAATGGCTAGAAACAAAAGATATTTTAGATATAAACAAAAAATGGATGGCGGAAGAATTTATTCCAGGGAGAGAACTCACAACAGCGGTCGTTTTCGACGAAGCACTTTCTGTTACTGAGTTGATTCCTTCTGTGGAGTTTTATGACTATAAAGCAAAATATACCGATGGAATCACAAAACACACTTTACCAGCTAAAATCCCTGATGAAATTTTTCAAAAATGTAAAAAATGGGCTTTAGAAATTCACAAAGCATTAGGGTGTCGCCAAACTTCTCGTTCGGATTTTCGCTATGATGAGGAAAAAAACAATCTTGTTTTCTTAGAATTAAACACTCATCCCGGAATGACTAAACTATCTTTATTACCAGAGCAAGTTATGCACGAAAAAAAATGTTCTTATGGAGATTTTTGTGAGTCCTTAATTAAAGATGCTCTGAAAAGGTTCTAAGTTTTAAAGAAAATTACAAAATATTTTCTATCGCAAAAACACACTAAATAATTAAAAACTTGCTTTTGATTTTTATCTGTTATATAAATATAGTAAATTTAAATACTAATTTAATGTTTTTTTGTCTATTATGTTGTATTAATATTTATTTTTAAAGCAAACAAACTTTTAAGTTCTTTTTGTTGCTTTTCAACAATTTAAGCGAAAATGGGTCATACCCAATTCCACTAAAACCGATTGAAAATCATTCAAAAATTTTCTTAAAATTTGTTTAATTACTATTTAGATTTACTATAGTTTATCTGTTCTGAGATTCATTTGAATCTCAGAACAGATAAGTAGATTAAATATTACTATAAAACAAGGAGTTATTATGTATTCGATCAATGCGGAGTTTAACAAAATTTTTAAGGCGATTTGCTATAAAACTCGCACTGATATTTTGTCTGAAATAGCAAGCAATAATAAATTAACTCTTACGGAGCTTTCTAAGAAATTTAAAATGAAAACACAAACATTAGATTTTCATATTCAAAAATTAAAGGATGTTGGAATCATAAAGTCTAAGAGACAAAAAGGTTCAATTCTCCTTGTTTTTAATAAAAAGAAAGTGGATAATGCTATTGTAGAATTGCAAAAAGCAATAGGATAAAAATGAGATATAAATTAAAAATTGAGTATGATGGAACTAGGTATTATGGCTGGCAGAAGCAGGAAAATTTGCCGACTATTCAAGGTGCTATTGAGCAGGCGATCTTTAAGTTTTGTGCTGAAAAGACAGAGGTTTATGGTTCTGGGCGAACAGACAAAGGAGTTCATGCTTTCGGACAGATTGCTCATGTTGATATAGAAAAAAATACTACGACTGAAACTATAAAGATGGCGATTAATGCTCATTTGCGAGATGAGCAGATAGTTATTTTAGATGTTGAAAAAGTCGCCGAAGATTTTCATGCTCGTTTTGATGCTAAGCAACGATTTTATGTCTATAAGATTTTGAATCGCTCTGTTTCTCCTGCCTTAGACGAGAATCGTGTTTGGTGGATTCCAAAAAAATTAAATATAAAAAAAATGCAAGAAGCGTCTAAGTTTCTGCTAGGAAAACATGATTTTTCTTCTTTTAGAGCGACGGAATGTCAGGCTCAATCTCCTATTCGCACATTAGATTCTATAGCTTTCGAGCAGAAAAACGATATTATTATTATGAAATGCAATGCACTTTCTTTTTTACATCATCAGGTGCGGAATATAATTGGGTCGCTAGTTGAAGTTGGAATCGGACGGAAAAATACTGACTGGATAAAAGAAGTTTTAGAAAAAAAAGATCGCAAATTAGCTGGAATAACCGCCCCTGCCTGTGGATTGTATTTTGAAAAAATTGAGTATAAAAAAATGCTCGTGTAATTTTGAATTAAAAACAAGCAAAAAAATGCAAAAAAAGTTTTACAATATCAAGCAATTGCCCAATATCATAAAACTTCTTTTTTTTGATGGTATTGTGATAAAGCCCCATCGTGGCTTTTTGAAGAAAAAACTTAGGGAATAATGCATTCCCAAATTGAATTTTTCCCGTTTACTCCGGTGAAAATCCAATTCAATTTAACCGCTTTGGTTAAATTTAAATCTTGCCAAGTTGGGGCACGGTCCCCTTTTTTTGCCAATTCACATCCTAAATGCGACAAATTGGTCACAATTCATCATAGCCTCTTCTGGCGTTTTATAGTCTAACACTTTTCTCGGTCTTTTGTTAAGGTTT
>NBLK01000028.1 GCA_002084505.1 Rickettsiaceae bacterium 4572_127 | reverse complement strand
TTCTCCATCATTTTTTGTTTTTTATAGAAAGTGAGAAAAAGAAGAAAGTATCAAGTATTTCGTCGCCTCTCCCCTTGCGGGAGAGGGACAGGGTTAGGTTTATTTTATTTAATTTCTAAAGTATGGGATTTTGTGGAAATGTGATTTTTATCCCTCCCCAAAATATCTAAAGATATTTTGACCCTCCCACAAGGGGTGGGTGATAAGAAAACAAGAAAGCAAGAAAAAAAAGCAAGAAAGCAAGCAAGGCAAGTAAGCAAAAAAGAAAAATTCAGTGAGACATTGTTTTTAAGAAAAAACTCGGTCTATCACCCACCCCTTGTGGGAGGGTCAAAATATCTTTAGATATTTTGGGGCGGGGTAAAAAACAAAGGAACGATGTTTTTTTATAACAGGAGAATTAGCATGAAATCAATATCACTTTTTGGATTTTTAGGATCTATATTTTTATTTTTCTATTTTCTATTCATTGGAAAAAGCCTTCTAATTCCATTAGTTTTAGGATTTTTTCTTTGGTACTTAATAGAAGCCACAGCAAGAACTTTATATAAAAATTTACCTATAAAACTTCAAAATAAATGGACTAAAATCTTAACTGGTCTCTTAGGACTAAGCACAATTATTGGAATTATTTTCTTTATAGTTTATGGAATAAACAGCAACTTAACAGCCATTATTACGGCTTCACCTGAATATCAAATTAAACTCCAAAAAATTCTGACTAATTTCTTAGCGATGCTGCCGATTCAAAAGCCAATTACAACTGAAATGATACTAGAATATGTTCAACTCCCAGTTTTATTTAAGGCGATAGCAACAAATATGACGGCGATTGTTCAGACTGTATTCACTATAATAATTTTTGCTTTATTTATGTTCTTAGAAAAAAACACAATTAAATCAAAACTAAAAGCACTTTTTCCTGAAAAAGAAAATCGTTCGCGAGCGGATAAAGTTCTAAAAAATATAGATAAAAAAATACGGATTTTCTTTACTGTTAAAACTTTTGTAAGTCTAGCAACTGGAATTTTATCTTATGGAGTTATGAAGTTCGCAGGATTAGATTTTGCTAGTTTTTGGGCAGTTGTGATATTTTTACTAAATTATATTCCGACTTTTGGGTCTATTTTAGGAACTATTTTTCCTTCTTTAATGGCATTGATTCAATTCGATAATACTGGGTCAATTTTAGTCGTTTTTCTAGGAGTTGGATTTTTGCAAATGCTAATAGGAAATGTTCTTGAGCCAAGAGCAATGGGAAGATCATTAAATCTAAGCCCGTTTGTAATGATTGTCTCACTTATGATTTGGGGAGCATTATGGGGAGTAATTGGTATGTTCCTGTGTGTGCCATTGATGGTAATGCTAATGCTTATTTTATCCGAATTTGAATCAACAAGACCCATCGCAATTCTTATGAGCCAAGATGGAAAATTAGATTAAAAAAAAGGATGCTTTTAAGATGTCACAATCATATAATATCGCAAGTGGAATTATTTTTAACGACAAAAATCAAATACTTTTAGTTAAAAACACATGTAAAAACAATCCTCCTTTTTGGACACCACCAGGAGGGATAGTGGAAAGCGGTGAAAGTTTTTTAGATGGATTGCATCGAGAAATACTGGAAGAGACGGGATTAAAAATCGATAAAGTTGATGGAGTTGTTTATTTACTTCAATTTTTAGATCATTCAAAATCTTTTCAAGATTTGGTTTATGTATTTAAAGTAGGTAGTTACAGTGGAAGTATTAATATCAATGATCCAGATAATGAAATAATTGAGGCAAGATTTTTTACAAAAAAAGAAGCTATAGAAAAGATGGAATTAAATCCTTTTATTACCATAAAGGAGCCTATGATTGATTATTTAACAGGGAATCAAAAACAATTTTATGTTTATGAAAAGCAAAAAAACGAAAAAAGAAAGAAAAAAGAAACATGTGGCAATAAAACTAAGTAAAAAAATCGTCATTCCGCGAACGGTTTTTATCGTGAGAAGGCATAATTTAAGGAAAGCATCAGCCGTTTTGGCTCTGCTGTTCCGAAAAATTGTGCATAATCACAGAAAAATCAATCACCATTATTAACGAAAAAAATATTAAAGGATCTTAAAATGGCACAACCATACAACATCAAAACAGATTTTACATTAACACCACAGCATACTAAATATATTATTGGAGGGCTTTTTGCTCTTTCGCTAATTTTTAGTGCTTTTGTATCAATTCCAACTGGGCATCGTGGAGTTAAAGTCCGATTTGGAAAAATCATAGGAATAGGACTAAAAGAGGGGCTTCATGTTAAACTGCCTTTTTTAGATAAAATCGTAAAAATGAATGTGAAAACTCAACGAATTCAAGATAATATGAGTATTTATACAAAAGACATTCAGCAAGCAAGTCTTACATTTTCAATAAACTACAATCTTCATAAAAACAAAGCCCATAGTATGTATCTAAATGTTGGGGAAAATTGGGAAGATGTTATTCTTAGTCCTTTGATTTTAAAGGTTTCTAAGGATGTAATTGGAAAATGGGATGCTGTTGATTTAATTGAGAATCGTGAAAAAGCAGGACAGCAAATTCTAGAACAAATGCAATTCGCAGTAGAACAATTAGACATAACTGTCACTGGTTTTTCTATTGAAAACATTGATTATTCTGATGTTTTTGAAACTGCTATTGAAGCAAAAGTTGTTGCATCTCAAAGAGCTAATGAGGCTGAAAATAAAACTCGCCAAATCTCAGAAGAAGCAAAACAAAAATTAATTGCGGCAAAAGCTGAAGCGGAAGCGATGCGAATAAAAGCTACGGCTTTGACTAGAAATAAATCACTTGTGGAATATGAAGCGGTTCAAAAATGGGATGGGAAAATGCCAACAGTTACAGGTGGTTCAGTTCCATTTCTAAATATGAATCTTAAATAGAAAATAATGTTAAAACTTCAAAACATTTCTATTTCGGCTGATAAAAAATCTATTGTAAAAGATGTTAATTTTCACATTAAAGCGGGGGAATTGCATCTTTTGTTAGGTAAAAATGGATCAGGAAAAAGCTCTCTTGCAATGGCATTAGCAGGGCATCCTAATTACACAATTACAGCAGGAAATTTTTGGATTCAAGGAAATTTAGCTACTAAAATGTTACCTGAAAATAAAGCAAAAGAAGGTCTGTTTTTAAGTTTTCAAAACCCACCTGAAATTGAAGGACTTTCGGTAATTCAATTTATAAAAACAGCTACAAACTCATTGTTAAAAAAGCAAAATAAAAAGCCTCTTTCTGCCCCGGATTTTTTTAAGAAATTACAAAATTTCCAAGTTGAATTAGAAATTGAACAATCGCTTCTAAGTCGTTCATTAAACAGGAATTTTTCAGGTGGAGAGAAAAAGAAAATTGAAATGTTGCAGATGCTTTTTCTTAAACCTAAAATTGCAATTTTAGATGAACCAGATTCAGGAGTTGATATAAATACAAAGAGAATAATTTCTAAAACGATTCAAAGAATGAAAAAAGACGAAAAAACCGCTTTTTTAATAATAACTCATACTTTTGATTTTGCAAAAACTTTAAGTGCTGATACAGTTCATGTTATGCAAAATGGTAAAATTATTAAAAGTGGAGAAATAGATCTTTTGGAAAAAATAGAAAGAACGGGTTTTTAATCTTGATTTATATTTTTTTTAATGTAATCTAATTAAAATTGGCCAGTTGGCAGAGTGGTTATGCAGAGGACTGCAAATCCTTGTACATCGGTTCGACTCCGGTACTGGCCTCCACTCAAAAATTCAAAAGATTCAAAAATGTTTAAAAAAAATATAGTTTTTAAGTTTGGTGGAGTTGCAATAGGAACAGAAGCAGAAATGTGGAAAAAGTTTCGTATTATTCTGAAACATATAGATGCTTATAGAAAAACTCATAATATAGCGATTGTAGTTTCTGCTCCTGCTGAAAAAACTCGTGAATTGATTAAAACGGCTGATTCTCTAAATCTAACTGGGGCGAATCGGGATAGAGTTATAGGATTAGGCGAAAATATAACAGTTAATCATTTTTCTGCTTTTTTAAGTCAAAATAATGTTCAAAATGAAAGTATAATATATCCTAATTATCCAATAATTACTGACGATAATTACGGAGATGCTAACATATTAGAAGTCAAAACTGATATTATTTCAAATGCTTTTCAAGAAAATAAAATTGTTATTGTTCCGGGGTTTGTTGGGCAAGATGAAAATAAAAATCATACTACTATCGGCTTAAATGGTTCAGACACGACAGCTATTTATTTAGCAAAAAAATTAAATGCGGAATGTATTTTTTTTAAGGATGTAAATGGAATTTATCCTGCTAATCCTAAAAAAAATTCGGGATTAAAACCCTTTAAGGAAGTTCATTATTCTGATGTTTTGAAACAAGCGGAAAAGACTGAGCAACAAATCTTACATCCAAAAGGAATTAAATATGCTTGGGAAAATGAAATTATTTTATGGGTTAAACCTATAAAAGGGCAGGGAGCGGGTACTTGTGTTTCTTCAAAGCCTCAAAAACGAGGAGTTAAAAACATTAACGGAGTTTATATAATTAATTAAGGAAGATAGGAAGAAAATGAATTATTTTTTTACAGGAATCGCAGGGCATGGAATGAATGGTTTAGCTTTTTATCTAAAAGCAAAAGGGCATGAGATTTCAGGTTCGGATCGTTCTTTTGATTTAGGGCAGAATGCGGAGATTTTATCACAATTAAAAACTGCTGGAATTAAGATTTTTCCACAAGATGGCTCAGGTGTAGAAAAAGATAATGTTCTAGTTTATACTCGTTCAGTTGAGCATGATACTGCCGATAGAATGCAAGCGAAAAAACTTGGAATTAAAGAGATTCTACGGACTCATTTACTTGGAGAAATTTTATCTAAAACGGAAAATATCTGCATTGCTGGAACTTCTGGAAAAACAACAACGACTTCATTGGTTGGGTATGTTTTAACAAATTTGAAAGCTGATCCGACTATTTTTTGTGGCTCAGAAATGAGAAATTTTAACTCTCATATTAGGATCGGAAAAAGTAATTTAGTAGTAATAGAAACTGATGAAAGTGGGAAGTCCGATGACATTATTTTTACTGTTCCGCCTAAAATTGCATTGGCTCATAATATATCGTTAGACCACCATCCAATAGCAGAAATTATTCCGCATTTTCAAGAGTTTATTAACAAAAGCTCAGTTTCTCTCTTGAATATGGATTGTCCTTATATTTCAAAATTAAACCGTAAGAAATGCAAAAAAATTATAACTTATGGAGTTGAAAATTCTGCCGATATTCAGGCTAAAAATATAAAATATAATTTTGATTCTGTTGAGTTTTGTGTAGATAAAATTAAGTTTCAAATTCCTATTCCGGGAAAGCATAATGTTTCTAATGCCTTGGGGATGATTGCTATTTGTAAGGCGCTTGGTTTTGAACTTTCTAAGATTTCAAAAGCAATTAAAGGTTATAAAAACCCAGCAATTAGATTTGATATTTTAGGACAGAAAAATGGTATTTGGGTTGTTAATGATTTTGCTCATAATGGAGATAAGATTTCTGCGCTTTTGAATGCTGTTAAACCTTTTGCAAAACGAATTATAGGAGTTTTTCAACCACATGGAGTTGCCCCTGTTCGTATGATGATAGATGATTATATCAAGGCTTTTTCGGAAAATACTCGTGAGCAGGATAGAAATTTTATAGCTGAAATTTACATGCGAGAGAGTGTTGAAAATGCAGATTATTCTTCTAAGGATATTATTGAAGGTTGTAAAAAAAATGGAATTAAAATTGATTTCTTACAAAAACCAGAAGAGAGCATTGATATTTTTCCGAAAATTGCAAAAGAGGGTGATGTGATTCTAGTCTTTGGAGCTAGAAACCCTGATCTCCCTCTAATCGCAAAAAAAATCTTTGATAATCTTTAATTTTAGCAAATTTCCACAAAAACATTGCAAAGCTTTTTTTTATACTCTATATTTTGTGTAGAATAAATAAGGAGAGAAAATGAAAATCAACTTAAAATACTTATTAGGCTGGGGAATTATAGGTTTAGCTATTTTTTTTGCAGTAAGCGAATTTATACCTAGTAGCGAAAAAAAGATTCAAAACCCAGTCGAAATGGCTTTTTCTGACTTTATAAAACAAGTTGAGGCTGGAAAAATAGCAGAAGTAAAACTTTCTGACAAAGGGGCTGAGGGACTAAAAAAGGACGGAACTGCTTTCAAAACTATTCTTGGGAATTATCCGAATATGTATGAAATAATGACGAAAAATAATGTTAAGTTCGCGATACAACCTGCTGGAACAACTGGATTTCTAGCACATGCTATAAATATATTTCCGACTCTACTTTGGATTTTTGTTTTAGTTCTAATGATTCGCTCTATGAAAGGAGCATCGGGAAAAGGCGGTGCTTTTGGAATTGGAAAGTCTCGTGCAAAAATGCTAACTGAGGAAAAAAAGAAAATAACTTTTAAGGATGTAGCAGGAATTGAAGAAGCAAAACAAGATGTTGAAGAAATTGTTAGTTTCCTAAAAAATGCGAAAAAATTTGAAAAACTCGGTGGAAGAATCCCAAAAGGAGTGTTATTATCTGGGCAACCTGGGACTGGAAAAACGTTATTAGCCCGAGCAATCGCCGGTGAAGCAGATGTTCCGTTCTTTTCATTATCAGGTTCCGATTTCGTAGAAATGTTCGTCGGAGTAGGGGCTTCTCGTGTGAGAGATTTATTTGAACAAGGTAAAAAACATGCTCCATGTATTATTTTTATAGACGAAATCGATGCGGTAGGAAGAAGTCGTGGTGTTGGATATGGCGGGGGAAATGATGAAAGAGAGCAAACTCTCAACCAACTTTTAGTAGAAATGGATGGATTTGAGAGCAACGAAGGAGTGATTCTAATTGCGGCAACTAATCGCCCTGATGTATTAGATCCTGCTTTAATGCGACCGGGGAGATTCGATCGTCAAATAATTGTGCCTTTGCCAGATGTAAAAGGGCGGGAGAAAATTGTAGAACTTCATTTGAAAAAAGTAAAATCTGCAAAAGATGTTTCTGCATCCATTATAGCACGGGGAACTCCGGGGTTTTCAGGTGCGGAATTAGAAAATTTAGTTAATGAATCGGCGTTAATTGCTGCTCGGAAAAATCATAAACAGGTTATGTCAGCAGATTTTGAAGATGCACGAGATAAAATTCTAATGGGTGCTGAGCGAAAATCCACTGTTATTTCTCCTAGTGAATTAAAAAACACAGCTTATCACGAAGCAGGGCATGCATTGTGCAATATAAAGTTAAAATGTGCCGATCCTATTCATAAAGTGACTATAATTCCAAGGGGACGAGCTTTGGGAATGGTACAACAATTACCTGAAAAAGATAGAATTTCTCTATCTCGAGAAAAGATTGAAGCCGATATTGTTATTGCTATGGCAGGGCGGATTTCTGAGGAGATTTTCTTTGGAAAAGATAAAGTTACAACTGGGGCAATGTCTGATATTCGTATGGCTACGAACTTGGCTAGACACTCTGTTACTGAATGGGGATTGAGTGAAAAACTAGGGCCAATCGCTTACGAAGAAGCTGAATTGGGATATGGAGAAACTAGAAACCGCACGAATTTATCTGATGAAACAGCTAGGGAAGTTGATAATGAAATTCGAAAAATGGTTGAGGCTGGATATAAAAAAGCAAAAGAGATAATTTCTAAGAATAAGAAAGAAGTAGAACTCATAGCTAATGCTTTACTTGAACATGAAACTATAACTGGCGATGATGTGAAAAAATTGCTAGAAGGTAAAAAAATAAACCGAAAATCCAAATCTGAAATTGTTAAA
Organism: Rickettsiaceae bacterium 4572_127; assembly: GCA_002084505.1. GTDB lineage: Bacteria > Pseudomonadota > Alphaproteobacteria > Rs-D84 > NBLK01 > NBLK01. Next base: position 1,765 of record NBLK01000028.1, on the reverse strand, counting down.
AAAAAGAAAACGGTAAGAAAAGAAGGTGAAAAATGAAATTATTTTTATACAATACTTTAACTCGTGAGAAAGAGGAATTTAAGCCTTATGACAAAAATGAAGTTAAAATGTATACTTGCGGACCGACAGTTTATTGGTATCAACACATAGGAAATATGTTTGCTTATGTTTGTGCAGATACTATAAAAAAAACTCTGCAATTTGCTGGCTATAAAGTAAACCATGTTATGGGAGTGACGGATGTTGGGCATTTAGTTAGTGATGATGACGACGGCGAAGATAAGATGGAGAAGGGTGCTAAGAGAGAAAATATCTCAGTTTGGGATTTAGCTCAAAAGTACACCGACCAGTTTTTTAAAGATACAAAAAGTCTAAATATCACTAAACCTGCGACAATTTGCAAGGCTACGGATTATATTCAAGAACAGATTGATGCTGTAAAAACTCTTGAAAATAAAGGACTTACATATCAAACCTCAGATGGAATCTATTTTGATTCTAGTAAAGATACAACTTATGGAGAACTTGCTCGACTAGATATAGATGGACTTCAGGCAGGCGAACGAGTTGAAATGGCGGAAAAAAAGAATAAAACGGATTTTGCTCTGTGGAAATTTTCTCCTAAAAATGAAAAACGACAAATGGAATGGGATTCACCTTGGGGAATTGGTTTTCCCGGCTGGCATATTGAATGTTCGTCGTTTTGCCTTTCTAATCTTGGTGAAAATATAGACATTCATACCGGCGGAATCGACCACATTCCAGTTCATCATACTAATGAAATCGCTCAAAACAAAGGCATTACAGGACATAAGGTTGTGAATTATTGGTTACATAGTAATCATGTTGTAAAAGCTGATGGATCTAAAATTTCTAAATCTGATGGCGATAAAATGCTAGTTGAGGATTTCGCAAATGCTGGGTTTGATCCGCTTGCTTATCGATACTTAGTTCTTATGGCTCATTATAGAAAAAAAGTGAAATTTTCTGCGGAACTTTTGAAAATGGCAGATACTAGCTTGAAGCGGTTGAAGAATAAAATAATAATTATAAAAAAAGAAGCAAGAGAGCAGGGCGAAGAAACAGAGCATACTAAAATTTGGCTAGATAAATTTAAAACTATCCTTTTTGATGACTTCAATACTGCTCAGGCAATGACTTTTTTACGACTTACGATTGATTCAAAAGGTCTGTCTGATAAAGAAAAGCTTTTTATAGTTCAACAATGCAACAAAGTACTCAGTCTAAATTTAGGAAAGCAAGAACAAAAATGTTTTATACCTAATGAGGTGCAAGAATTAGCTGAAAAACGATTATTGGCGAAAAAAAATAAAAATTGGGAACTAGCCGATACCATCCGAAATGAAATTGAAGAACTTGGATTTTGTATTGAAGACACATCGAATGGATATGAAATTAAGGAAAAATAAAAGAATTTTAATTTAGAATATCGCCATAAAGATGAAAAGAAAATCAAAAGCCCTCGGTTCCGCCTCTCCCCTTGCGGGAGAGGTGGTTCCGCCTCTCCCCTTGCGGGAGAGGTCGAGCGAAGCTCGGGTGAGGGGTATAAAAAAATAGCCCATAGAAAATATCCTCCATATATAAAAAACTTCGCTCGTGATTTAAGAAAGAATTCTACCGATGTTGAGGGTAAATTATGGAGCAGAATTAGAAATAAAAATCTCGATGTAAAATTTCGTCGGCAACATCAAATAGGTAGTAAGTATATTGCAGATTTTGTTTGTTTGGAAAAGCGATTGATTAT
>NBLK01000005.1 GCA_002084505.1 Rickettsiaceae bacterium 4572_127 | reverse complement strand
GCATAAATAACTGACCTTTTTCAAAACTTTTTTCACATTTTTTTAATTTTTTTTATGCTTTTTTAAGTTCTAAATGTGTCGCATTTAATGTGTAAATGGGGGAAAGAATTACGTAAAAAATTAAAACAAACGACAAAAATATGTGGTGGTAGTGTTTGTTTTGTTAGGCTCAAAAAGAGTTTTGCGGATGGTCGCTACACGGCTGTTTTTAGAATTATTAAAAAGTAACCAACAGCCATTACACAGTTTTTTTTCTCTCTATTACAAAAAAAGTTTTGCAACTGCTTCGGCGATTGTAAGACTTTTTTTGTATCTATGATTCGAAATTGCCTTCCAGATTTTCCTCTCCATTCTCTTCTTCCAGTGGCTCGTCTTTATATAATTTTTCCACATAAATAGTTTTTATAGTTTTATACAAATCTTCTTTTCTTAGTTCAAAAATGATTGTTTCTGGATGGATTAATTCTAATGAAATTACCTGTTGTTCATCTAATTTTATAGTATAATTTTTTGGGTTCAAATTGCTAAAAAGATAATATCCGTCTTGGTCAGAAATGGTTTCCGCTACTTTTTTTTCTCCATCAAAAACTATAACTTTTATTCCACTTAGTGCATCAAATCCCTCGTCATTTCGGACTTTTAATTCTCCATCAATTTCACCTTGTTTTACTAATCCAAGATTGATTTCAGTCAAAACTCCTCGCCGAGCTAAAACAACTTTTTGCTCATCTGCTGGGTGATTTTCCATATCTTCAATTGTATTTTTATCAATCTTAAAACTCGTAAGCTCGTAGGGTTTTGCACCTTTGAGACAGGTTTTTTTATGCTTCATCTCTTCGTCCCTCTCTTGTATTACCCCGATTGCTTTGTATCTAATTCCTTTTATGATTGTGTCTTCTTCTGTGAATTCTCCGTCGTAATTTTCGTCTAAATAAGTAGTTGCATGAACGACTCCTTTTTGAGAAAGTCCTGCTCTTGCTAATTTAAATCTTCCATGTTGTGTGTCGTTTAGTAAGCTAGCATTGTATGTTAATTTGAATGAAAAACTTCCATCAGAGGCAGTAGAAGTTGATGCCATTAAACTCCCAAAATCAAAACTTTGCGATGCCGAAAGTGAATAATTATCTTGCACTTCATTGCTGTCTTTTGTCATTGCTCTTCCCCAATTTGCTTGGCAAAAAGTTCCTCCTAAAATTTTAAAATCTAGTCCGAGAGAGGTGCTTTGAATGTATTTTTCGATCATGTCATAGCGACTAGTTCCTCGCAAACTTGCTTTTCCCATTCTGAAATTTAGAGTTGAATTTAAGGTGTCTTCTTTGTAGCCGTCAAATTTTATCTTTACGATATTTTCCGTTGATAAATAAAATCTCCACCATCCAAATGAAAGAGTGTTTTTTATCTCTTCGTATTTTTCATTTTCTAAATTATTTGCTACCGTATATCTGGATAAAAATGGGAAGATTCCTATGTATGGAATTTTGATTCTACCGCGAAGATTTACCTTAGATTTTGAAGTCAAAAAAGCTCCATCAATGTAAGATTTTTCAGTTCGCATTCCGTTGAAAATTCCGTGTTCAAATGTTAGATTGTAAATGCCTAAATCAGTGTCTAAAATCCCTTCAACAGCAGGCGATTCCGAGTATTCTGTATAGGCAGAATTTAACCCCAAACGAAAGATAGAAAACCCAGTTTTTAGACCTATCATTCCACGGATTTGATCGTGTCCCTCTCGCCCAGTTTCTTCCTCATCAGTTGTCTCTTCCTCCTCTTCTTCATCGTCATCTTCTGCCTCTTCTATTTCAGGAGGAATGTAACTTATTCCACCAAAAGTTAAAGCTGTTTTAGGGGTTAATCCATATTCTAAATATCCACCAATTTTGTATCCTGCTGACTTGGATTCGTCTAATTCAATAGTAGGCATATTTATTTCTTGTGCGAAAAATCTAAAATCAAAATCGCCTTCTTCAACAGAAGTTGGAGATAAAAAAATATTAGTTTCTTCTTCTCGAATTTCTCCTTGTGAGCCGTAAAAAACTAATTTTAATTTGTTCGATCCGAGAGCTAAATCTATCTCTTCAAAATCATAAGCTCCATCTTTTCCAGCCGAAAAATCTTTTAAGATATTGTTTTGATAAAGCTCAACCTCCCAGCCATCAGTTAGCATTCCCGTTAGTTGAAATTCTCTATCAACTGAATTTCCCTTCTCATTAAAACTAGAAAAACTTATCCCACGACCTGAGCTTGCTCCTGAAATTAATTTCATATTGTATGAACTTGCATCTCCCATTTCGAGATATTTTATACCTGCGATTCCTCCGACAGGAGTGAATCTACTCAGCTGAAATCTTAGATATTGTTCCTCGGATTGTGTTGTTCCAAAATAATTAAACGATGAATCTAGTCCAAATAAAATTCCATTTCCAGAGAGAGAATATGATGCATTTTGAGCCGTCTGTTCTGAATCTTTTTCGTGTTTTATTGTAAGTCCAAAATCTAAAAATGGAAAAGTAACCCATGCTGAGGTTTCAATAAAAGGCTCAGTATATAAAAGTTTTTCCGTTTTATTTTTATCTATCATTTTTTGTTTTTTCTCACGAATAATTTTTTGTTCAAACGGCATGGCTTCTAACGATTCCATATTTAGAATCAACGCAGAATCATCAACAGAAACAGTCAAAGGAAAGAATTTTTCCAGCAAATCCGAGCGAATATAAATATCGTCTTCACCCCATAAAGTATTTTCTTTTGTGAGCGAAATTGACTGAGAATTTGAAACTGCATGTCCTCTTTTTAGATCAATTTCAACCTCTCGTCCCTCGTCCATAAACCAACCGCTTGCTGTTCCTTCAAAAGCATCAACTACAATTGGGAACTCAAATCCAGTGGCGATTTCTGAGAATGGAACGAAAAAAATATCATCAAATTGATATGCTTGAAAGCCGTCGGAGATTCGGAACTTTTTGAGTTTTGCTTCTAAGATGATGTAGTTTTCACTCTCGGCAAGCTCTAAATCAAGTTGTGGATAATTGTCATTAGCTTTTCCTGTTTCTACAATCAAGAGAAAAAGGAAAAGCATAATATATTTCATAAGATAGCTCTATAATTTTATAATTCTAAAATAATAAAACTATAAAGTAAGTTCTTTTACGACTTCATATTTCAAAGAATCGTCGTCTTCAGAATTATATTTAATTGTTATTTTTTTACCTTTTAGAGCAGATTTACTAATTCTTTTTGAAGCAGTTTTATAAAGATTTACATCAAATTTTCGCCCTGCTAAATTAGTATAAACAACTATGTTTTTGATGACCCCAATTTCTTTTTTTCCATCAAAAATACTAAATTGTCCTCGCATAGATTTTTTTCCTTTTCTAGCAATATCTACACTTAAAACAGCTCCTTTTTTATCGGATTTTAGCTTAGCAGATTTTATTTTTATATCCATATTTAGCTTACCTTTTCGAATGATAACAGGCACAGTAACACCATAGTCAGCCTTAATTTCAAACCCTAATCCAGACGATGCAGAAGCAGTTCGCATCTTGGTTGCATCCTTTTCAACAATTGCTAAATGCGAGCGATATTCTCCGTCTTTCAAAGCTCCTTTTCCTTTGACCATGATGTTTATAGTCTGGCTTTTTCCGGGTTTGAGAGTGACTCTTCTTGGTGAAAATCTAAAATTTTTACTAGCAAATTTAGCTACTGGATTTTCTTCTGTGATTACTTTGTAGCCACCGTTTTTTTCTTGCTCGTAATTTACAATCTTGAGTTTGTATGTTTTTTCTGTGTCGGTAACATTAGTGATTTTTATAGATTGTTTTTTCATGCTTCCGTGGAATAAAATCTTTTGCGGATAAATTAAAAATCCAGCATTAGATACTTGTGCGAAACTGATCGCGACTAAAAATAGTAATAACTTTCTCATAAGAGACTCCTTTTCTTTTTCTTCTCTGTTTATATAATATCAACTTTAAGTAGTATAAACAATGAGAACAGAATCCTAATTTATTTTTTTACTTGGAAGTTACTCCAAAATATGGTATTATATTAAAAAATGGAAAAAGGAGAATCAAAATGATTCGTTATATAATGGTTTTATTTCTAGGAATAACAATGACTTATGCGCCAGCTGATGCTAGACGAAGTGGAGAAAGAACAAGTTCTTCGAAAACATCAAAAGCAAAAAAACAAACCTCCAGAAGAGGAAAAGGTGGAAATCGCCGAGCGACAAATGCACGAACTGCTAAAATTACAGTGGCTAGTGAGGTTGTTGAAGGAATCGATTTAACAACAGAAACAGAGGTAGCTGAAACAATAGGGACAACGGATGTTCTGCAAGAACAAGTTAATACAGTAAAAAAAGAAATAAACGCTATCGAACAGTGTGTGGTTACCTTATGTGATGCTGGAACAGACGAAGAATCTACGAAAATGGCTTTGTGTTCCGATAACTATAAAAAGAAAAAATTAGAAAAACGAGAAAAAGAACTGCGAGAAAAAGAAGATAAGGTGCGAATTACTCTTGCTGATTTACCAAAAGTAAAATTATCTACCGCTGAAAGAAAGATTTATGATTCTATTGAAGCTCCTGAAAAAGAAGAAAATGATTTAGGCGACGACGACATGAATTTTGACGATTTAATGGGAAGCATAGCAGATATGTCTGATGCTCTTGACGGAGAAGGGGCTAAGCGAAGAATTACAGGGAGTGTTTTATTAACTAAGGCTGTTGATTTATGTGCGAAGAAATTTCCTAACATTATAGACGACAAACAAAATTTCATAGATCTAATGACTGTGCGAGCTGATAATTCAGCTAATGCCTTGGGAGAACATTATGATAAAAAAGCATATAAATTAAATGTTGCTTTTGATATGGCTATGAAAAAATTAAGAATGGCTTCTGTTGATAAGCATCGTGATAATTTAGATACTGATTCATGTGTAAAAGGAATTCTTGCAAAAGCACAAGGAATCTATGGAACTGACTTTGAAGAATTAGCTAAATGCGACGATCTAACAAGCGATTGTTCTGCTAAAAATTTCGCTCAGTTTGAAGATTCTAAAAAAGCGTTTGCTACTACTTTGGATAGTTGTAAAGACGGGGCAGGGGCTTGGGAAATCGCTTTATTGAAAATTAAAAGAACATTAGAGCAATCTGCTAAAACTGAAATTTTTGATAGCAAATCAAAGTCGGTTGAGCAACTTGCTGAGACTCGTCAAGTTTGTTTATCTGAAATGAAAGATTGCTTAGAGAATTTATCAGGAGCAGAAGTTGGATATATTTCTTTCTTATCAGCAGATCCATTTAATAGTTCTAAAAAATCTTCAAGTCTTTCACTGTATAAAGACACTGATGATAAAAAAGCTAATAATATCTTTGAGCAAATGTCAGAGCAGTATGGTATGAAAATTACGAGACTTTCACGAAAAGAAACTCAAAAAATATGTGTGCCTTATATAGATAAATGTAGAAGTAAATTAGAGCTTTTATCGCAGGACCCAAGTCTTTCAAAAGAAATGTTGGATAGTAATTTGAGTGAAGACGATTTATTTAAGCAAAGCTATATGAAAATTCAATTCTTAGCCGATAAAAAATGGGTGGAAAATGAAGGTAAAATTTTAACAGAAAGACTTGGAGTTATAAAAAAACAAAGAGCAGTTCAACTTGCTATGATTAAAGGTGAATATGATGTTAAAACCAAAAAAACGACAGCTAAACAAAAATATGAACTTACTAAGTTGAAGGGGGAAAATGATCAAGTTATAGCAAAACAAAATTTAGAGGTTGCTAAAATTAGATCTGAATATGATGTGAAAAATAAGAAACTTGATGCTAAGTATGATTATGATGAAGAAAAAATGCGTCGTGAAACTCAAAATGCTGAGATGAAAACTAAAAATACAATGCGATTGGATTATAGTAAAGTAAGGTTGTTCAATAAAACATTTTGTGGGCAATTTGGTGGAACTTTTAATGAAACAATGGATAGTATCGGTGGAAAAGATTCTGATGGAAATCAAGTTTCAGAAGAAGTTGCTATTGGTGGATCAAGTTGTATATTTGAAGCTCGTGGTAGAAAAATGGCAGGAAAGAAAGCAAATCGTGAATTTACGGAAACAGTTCGTTTAACGGATAGTGGTTCAACTGTGGTTCGTTGTGAAAAAGGTTTTTTCAAAAGAGCTCCTAAAAAAGGATGTAGAGTTGCACAAGGTCCTAACTTTGATTACAAAATGCAATGTAAAATCCCTAGTTTTAGTGAATTATTAAGCTATGCTCAGGCTGGCGGGGAAGGTTTACCTGCTAGTGGAATGTGTTTATGGGGAGCCGGTGATATAAATGTTGCTCGTAGAAAACTTATTAAAATAGCTAAAATTGCTGCAGTTGGGACACTTGCCGTCGCTGCGACAGTCGCAACGGGCGGATTTGGTGGTGCAGCAATAGGGACTGCTTTGTCGACAGGTACTGCTTTGTCGATAGGTACTACTGGTGGTGCAATTGTTGGTTCAACTATTGTTGGTGCTACTGGTATTGCTGCTACTGCTGCGACAATTGGTAATGAATCAGATAGTTCTAGAAGCAAAAAGAAAGCAGCTCGTAAAGCTAAAAAAGCAGCTAAAAATAAATAAAAATTTGCTTTTACAATAAAAAAATGACTATTTTAATAGTCATTTTTTTTATTTCAACTTTCTATAATTTTATAATTATCAAATTAATATTTAAACTTTTCACCTAGGTAGACTTTTCGAACGGTGGCATCACCAGTAATTTCTTTTGGGGTTCCATGTTTTAGGATTTTTCCACCATATAAAACATAAGCACGATCAGTAATTTCAAGAGTTTCACGAACATTATGATCAGTAATGAAAACTCCAAGTCCACGATCTTTTAAGTGAGAAACTAGCTTACGAATATCTCCAACTGCGATAGGATCAACACCAGCAAAAGGCTCGTCTAGTAAAATAAATTTCGGATTTGTCGCTAATGAACGAGCAATTTCCGTCCGTCGTCGCTCTCCACCTGAAAGAGAAATTGCAGGGGATTTTGCTAAATGATCAATTGAAAATTCTGCCATTAATTCTTCACATCTTTTTTGTCGAATTGAAGCATCTTTCTCAACTATTTCTAAAATCGCCATGATATTTTGCTCAACAGTAAGGGTTCTAAAAACAGAATTTTCCTGTGGTAAATATCCAAGTCCCAATCTCGCCCGTAAATAAAATGGAAGCGAACTAATATCTTTTCCATTCATAAAAATCTTCCCACGGTTGATAGAAATCAATCCTGTAACACAATGAAAGCAAGTTGTTTTTCCTGCTCCATTTGGACCAAGAAGACCGACAACTTCGCCCTGTTTAACTTCCATAGAAATATCTTTCAAAATAGGCTTATCACCATAGCTTTTTTGGATATTTTCAATTTTTAAAATTGCTTTTTTATTTTTCATAGAGAAATTATACACTACTTTTTATTAAAAATCAATACTTGTTCCTAGTGAGAAGAAGCCACCTTTATTTCCGTTTTGATTTATGCGAGTTTCATCTGTAAATTTAGCATAACCAAGTCCAGTCCACAACTTTATATCAGCAGTGTATTTATAGGATAATCCCCACAAAAATAAATCAGTTTTATCATTAAGTGAGTTTGTTTTATTTCCCTCAATATCAGTATGTTGAAATGATATGTTAGTGTTGAACATTAAGAATTCATATCCTATTCCACCTCCCCAAGTTGTTCCTTCTTGCGATGCAGAATTAATGTCTAAAATGTTTGGAGTTTCATTTATTTTTTTTGCATTAAATCCAATCAACCAGCTCCCAAAATTTAGGTTCAATCCGACATTTATTTCTTCTCTTTTTTCTGCTGAAATTTTAATTCCCAATGGATCACTTTGAAAATTATGAAGATTATTAAATCTAGCAAAACCGAGACTAAAAGCAACTTTTGAATATCCCCCATCATACTTATATTTTATAGCCCCAATAATACCGTCATCAATAGATTTTTCATCTAAGATATTTTCGGTTGTTTGCGACTTATTTATAATTTTTGGTAAGTAAGAACCTCCAATTTGAAAACCATTCCAAGGCGTTGTAATAAAAGAAACCTTTTGCGTATGGTCGTCAGTTACAATAGCAGAAGAGGACATTAAAGAAACCGATTTTGTGTCAAATAAATCATAAATATAACTCTCACGATTGAAACTCAAACCAGTTGAATCAGGTATGGCAATATGCATTTTTTCTGACATATTTTTAGCTCTTCCTAGTTCAAATCGGGCAAAATTATTTTGTGCATAAACATAACTTTCTTTTAGAAAATCATCGCTTTCAGATTCTACTTCTGCATAAAATCCAAAATTCCAATTTCCTGTTTTTTCTGTTTTTGCATCTAAAAAAAGAGAAGAATCTCCATAGATATAATCTCTATTTTCAGTATGATATTTAGCGTCTTCTACGCCTAATAAAAGCGTCGTGCGACCGCCATAATCTATGTCCGCAAATGCAGAAAATGAAGTTAATGCAAGACTAAAACTTAGAACTTTAACATACTGTTTCATAGTAATAAATTCCTTTTTATAAAAACGACTTGTCTTTGTTGTGTCTATACTATATCATATATTATTGTATTAGTCAATAAGGAGAAAAATTATGAAACATAAATTTAAAACAAATCTTCTAATTCGCGATAAAAGATTAGACTGGATGCAGAAAAGAGGTATAAAAGTTGATTGGAAAAAACTTTCTGATTCAGACTTTGAAGAACATTTACGAGATAAAATTGTTGAAGAAGCAACGGAAGTTTCTTTGGAAAGAAAACAGGATGGTTTAGTTGAAGAAATAGGAGATGTTTTTGAGGTGATTGAGTATTTAATGAAGATGAAAGATATTTCTCATGAAGAAGTAAAAAAAGCTCAAGATAAAAAACGAAATGAACTTGGAAATTTTGATGATCGAGTTTATACTATGAATGTAGAAATAGATTCTAATAATGAGGAAATTGAATATTATTTTAAAAATTCACATAAATATCCTGAGATAAAAAAACGGCAATGTGTTCGTGGGATTATTAGAAATGGTGATAAAATTATGTTGTTAAAAAGAAATAAAAACGGAGAGGAGTATTATGTTTTTCCTGGTGGTGGAATCGAAAAAGGTGAAACCAAAGAGCAAACTCTTCGACGGGAAATTTTTGAAGAAATTGGAGCTGAAATTACTAATATAAAACTTTTAGCTGATAAGCAATCTGAGGCTTATTATACTTGTGATGTTATATCTATTAGAAAGCCAACAGGCGATGAATATAAAAACATGAAACCGAATAATACTTATGAAATTGTAGAGAAAAAAATCTCGGAACTTGTGGATTTGAAACTTTATCCTGAGGGTATTGTTAAAACGTTTTTGGACATAAAATAGGATTATATTTTGGAACTTAAAGAGCTAAAAGCTAAGTCTATTCTGCATTATCATGAGCAGACATTTGCTACCAATTGGGATGCAAATATCTATCGTGGATGTGAGCATAAATGCACTTATTGTTTTGCTCAATACTCGCATAAATACTTAGATAAAAATGAGTTTTTCAATGATATCTTTGTTAAATCAAATGCTCCTGAATTGCTAAATAAAGAACTTAGCAAAGAAAAATGGGGGAAGTTTCCTGTTAATTTATCTGGGGTTTCAGACTGTTATCAGCCTAGCGAAAAAGAATATAAAATCATGCCGAATGTTTTGAAAGCCTTTATTTCAAACAAGAATCCATTAGTGATTATTACTAAATCTACTTTGATTTTAAGGGATTTAGAGTTGATAAAAGAACTGAATAAAGTAGCGGAAGTCTCAATTTTAATTTCAGTTTCTGCACTTGATGAGACTAAAAGAAAATTGATTGAGCCAAATTCAGCACCGACTATTGAGCGATTGAAGATGCTTCGTGAGTTTCAAAAAATAGGTTGCAAAACTGCAGTTTTATTGATGCCAATAATTCCATACATTTCCGATGATTTAGAAAATTTAGAGGAGATTTTCAGGCTAACGAAATTATATAATTTTGATTCAATAACGACCCATCCTTTGCATTTGAGGGGCAATACAAAAAATGTTTTTTATAAATTTTTGAGTGAAAACTTTCCGGAATTATTGCAAAAATATAAAGAGCTTTTTGTAGGTGATAAAGTTCCAAGTTTGTATAAATTATCGCTTCAAAAGAAAATAAATTTTCTGAAAAAAAAATATCAGTTGTATGGAGTTTACGAACCTAGTAAACCTGCAAAAAAAGAAAGACAACTATCTTTGTTTTCAGATTTTTAAATTAAAAATTTATAAAAAAACTCTTGCAGAGAGTAAGGTATCTTGCTAATTTGTTTTTATGACATTAGAATTACCAGATGATTTCAAAATTACAGAAGACATTCAAAAGGCGACGGATCTATTAGACTGGCCGGATAAACATGTGTTTATTTCAGGAAAAGCAGGGACTGGGAAGTCTACATTTCTAACTTATATTCGCAAGAAATTTGAAAAACGGAATTTAGCAGTTGTCGCTCCGACAGGTGTTGCTGCGCTAAATGTTGGTGGGCAGACGATACATTCTTTTTTCAAAATTAAACCCGGAATGATTGATTTGAATGAACTTGGAGCAAGGCGAAAAAGACGAATGTACGAAAAACTTCATGTTTTAATTATAGACGAGATTTCTATGGTTCGTGCGGATTTGCTGGATTCTATTGATATTTTTTTGAAGAATAACGGTCCGAAAAAAGGCGAACCGTTTGGAGGAGTTCAGCTTTGTCTAATTGGTGATATTGGGCAACTTCCGCCGATTGTCACTCGAGATGATCAGGATGTTTTTTATCGTCTATATAAAGGGCGAGATTTTTTTCATGCTAATGCTTTGAAAAACATAGATATTGAGACGGTCAAATTTAAGGAAATTTTTAGACAGACTGATGAGAATTTTATTAAATTGCTAAATCGAGTTAGAAACGGTGAGGCGAATCGCGAGTTGTTGAATGAGCTAAATAAGTGCCATAAAACTCCTGCGGAAAATGTAGATTATGTTACTTTGACGACTATAAATAGGAAAGCAGATGCGATAAATCAGGCGAAACTAGATGCTCTAAAAGGACGAGAAAGAACTTATTCGGCTAAAATAAAAGGGGAGAATAGGGCGTTTAATCACCGCACTCCCGCTCCGCTGGAACTTACTTTGAAAATCGGTGCTTTTGTAATGATTCTAAAAAATGATAGTCGTGGGCGATGGGTCAATGGGACTACTGGAACGATTACTCACATGAGCGAAGAAAATATCTTCGTGAAGAAAAGTGATGGACAGGAAGTTGCTATTGGGCGGGAAAAATGGGAGCATGTTCAGTATTCTTTCGATGAAGTAGAGCAGAAAATTAAGAATAAAGTAGTCGGTTCGTTCGAGCAATTTCCGATAAATCTAGCTTGGGCTATAACAGTTCATAAGGCTCAGGGAAAAACTTTGGATCACTTAATGATTGATGCTAGTGGTGGTTTTTTTGAGAAAGGTCAGCTGTATGTAGCTCTTTCTCGTTGTAGAAAATTGGAAAATCTGTACTTCAAAGAACCATTAAAAATGTCTGATTTGCATATAGTCCAAAAGAATTATTAGTTTATAAATTAGAACTATAAGGAAGTGATTTTATATAATTTTCCATAAAATCCCAATCGGGTTTTTCATCTTTATCAATAGGAAGTTTTATTTTATGTTCCCACATTCTATTTAAGGCCCATCCGCGACCAAAATCAAATCTAAATTTTTCTAATTTAATTATAGTAATTAAAAACATAGCTATATATTGATTTAATTTTTTATTTTTTAATTTTAATATATTAACTGTTGATTTTGCATTAAAATCATATTTTTGGTAGAAAGTCTGTCCACATCCTGTATTTCCACCATTCCCAACCGAAATTAAATTACTTTTATAATAAGGTTTAGCATTTATTTTTTCTCCATTTGAGCCATTTTTATTTTTTGATGCTCCTATTAGGATTGTCTCTTTTTCATCTTCATAAACTTTATTACTTTTACCTCTTGTTATATTAAATATATCCTTATAAGAAAAGTAATTCCAACCTTCAACATTAATTTTAATTTTTTTCTTTTTTAAGAATGCAAATTTCTTTACCTCTTCAAAATCTCCATTAGAAATTGAAAAAGATAAATATGATAAAACAGATGAAATAAATTTTTTTTCGACTAATTCTGAATAATCTGTTTTCATATAAGCTTCAACACACCATTCATTATCAAACGAAACAGGATAACGGATGCTAATACCTTCTTTATCATAATATTTATATAAACTTAATAGATGTTCTCTTTTTTTATCAGCATTATCTCCCTTTATTCGTCCTTTTTTCTTATGAAGAATATATCCATCATTTTTATAGTATCCAAACCAAACTGGATTCTTTTTTATGTGCTGTTTCTTAGCCGTAAACACCATTATACAAGTGGGAGCACTTGCTGAAGGCTCGAATAAATCACTTGGCATAGAAATTACAGATTCCAATGTATGTTTTTTCATGATTTGTTCGTGTTTATTTAAAATGCTATTATTTGAAGGAATAGCACAACTCATTTGAACAATAGCAACGCATCTTCCTCCATTTTCTAATTCTTCCATTGCATTTAAGATAAAATCCAATTGTCCATCAGCGCCAACTGAGTATGGCGGATTTAACATAGCAACAGTCGGTTTTAATTTTTTTATTTTTGCCTTTTGTTCTTTACTATAACAATCTTTATTGTAGATATGAGATTTTCCATCTCCTCTCATAATCATATTAGAGCAAGCATAAGTAAACATATCAGACCTTACTTCCGCACCAATAAGTTGATTTTTCTTTATGGCTTTTATTTTTTCTAAATCATTATTTGCTTTGTTTATCATGTGCTTCATAGCTGAAACTAAAAAACCACCAGTTCCACAACAAGGATCATAAACAACATCATTTTCTGTTAATTCGACTAAATCGCAAAACAATTCTGTAACATGCTTAGGAGTTAAAACTAATCCAGTTTTTTTATCCGAGCCAGCGTATTTTATAAACTCAGAATAAAAACTCCCTAAAACATCAAAGCCATCGTGATCTACTAACGGATAAATATATTTTTCAATTTTTCTTATAAAATCTAATATAAGTGTATTGCTTTCATTCTGTTTAGTTTTTTTATTCTGCAATGTTTCAGCAGTTGTTATTTTATGTTTTTTTATACTTTTATATTCTAGTAAAATACTAATTCGCTTTTCTTCTTCAATCTTAATTCCTTTCAGAAAATTTTCACAAGATTGTAAAATAAAATCTACTAATTCACTAACTTTTCCATAAGAATGATATGTTTTGCGAAATGAATCGTTATGTAAAGCAAGCAAAACCGCTGTAACAAATGTTGCTCGTTCAGTTGCTGGAATATTGTGAGCTTCAAACCATTTATTGTATTCAATTGCTTTTTCTATAATTTTTGCTTCTTGAAGTGTTTCAGTTAATTCTTTGTAATTATATTTTTTTAGGTAAGATGAAAACGATAATAATTTTTTGTCTTTTAATTCGGTTGTTTTTCCATTTTTGTATAAAAAATTTGAAACCTTTAATTCGTCTAAATTGAGACCAGAGACAGCAATCCCCAATATGTCCATTTTAGAATTTTTGAGATTAATGTGTTTCATGTAATGTAAAACACCGTCAACAGCATAATCTTTTTGATTATTATTTTCTTTTGTTCTATGAAATTTTGTGTCTGCTTTGCATTCAACTACAATTAAAAAGTTTGGATGTCTTTTGAATGAAATAATAAATTCAGGAAAGCCCTTGTTTCCTTTTTTATTTTTAGAAGCGTTTTCAAAAAGATATGAATAATTAGCACTTTTTTGCTCTTTTATTTCGATAATCTCTTCTTTATTCATTAAAAGATCAGATTCAAAATGCTTTCTAACTATGTTTTCTGTAATTCGCTCACTCATACAAAACTCCTTTTTCACTATTTTATCACAGAAATTTTTGTTTGCAAGGAATCTTTTTCGTTAAGGTGATTTTTTCTTGATTTTTTCTTTCTTTTCTTCTATAATCTAGCGATTTTAAAAATATGAATTAGGGTTATTACATGCTAAAAATAAAAAATTTATCACTCGCATTTGGAGATCAAGTAATTTTTGATAACTGTATTATGGATATTAAAAATGGTGAGCGAATTGGGCTAGTCGGGCAAAATGGGACTGGAAAATCCACACTTTTGAAAATTCTAACTGGTGAATTGGAGCCTACGGAAGGTAGCATTGAAATTCCAGACGATTATCGCATTGGATATTTAGAACAGCATTTAAATTTTACTAAAAAAACGATTTTAGAAGAAGGATGCTTGGGACTGAGTGAGGATAATCAATATGATTTTTGGAAGGTTGAAAAAATACTCTCTGGGCTTGGGTTTTCTACGGAGGATTTTGAAAAGTCGCCAGAAAGTTTTTCAGGTGGATTTCAAATTCGTCTAAATTTAGCGAAAGTTTTAGCGAGCGAACCAAACCTACTTTTGCTCGACGAACCAACTAATTATTTGGATATTGTTTCGATCAGATGGCTAGTTTCGTTTTTGAAAAAATGGCCGGGAGAATTGATAATTGTTACTCATGATCGACACATCATGAATAGCATTACAACTCACACAATGGCACTCCATCGACACAAATTTAAGAAGATAGAAGGAGACACTGCGAAGATCTATGCACAGATTGCAGATGAGGAAGATTTGTATTCTCGAACTGTTGCAAACGATGCAAAAAAACGACAAAAAACAGAAGCTTATATCAATAGGTTCAGGGCAAAAGCGAGCTTAGCATCGCTCGTTCAGGCGAAGATTAAAAAGTTAGCAAAAGAAAATGTTGGTAAAGAATTAGAGGCAATTAAAACTCTTGGATTTCAATTTAATAGTGCTGAATTTCGTGCAAAAGAAGTTATGAAAGCTAAAAATATCTCGTTTGGATATACACCTGAATTACAATTAATTAAGGACTTTTCAATTACGATTCACAAGAATGATAGAATTGGAATTATTGGAAAAAATGGAAAAGGAAAATCAACTTTATTGAGTCTTTTGGCTGATGAGTTGAAGCCGGAGCAGGGTGAGATTTGGAATCATATTCATGCTAAAAAAGGATATTTTGGACAAACAAATATAGCACGATTAGACGACACTTTATCGATTGCTGAGGAAATGCAAACGGCGAATGTTGAGACTCCTTATGGCATGATTCGAAAAATGTGTGGAGCGATGATGTTCTCTGGCGATTTGGCTTTGAAGAAAATTTCTGTGCTGTCAGGTGGAGAAAAAAGTCGTGTTTCGCTAGGAAAAATCCTGCTGAATCCAGTGAATTTATTGTTGCTCGACGAGCCTACTAATCACTTAGATATGGAATCTTGTGATGCTTTGATCGGAGCTATTGATGCTTTTGATGGGGCTGTTGCGATTGTTACTCATAATGAAATGTTTTTACATCATATTGTAAATCGTTTAGTGATTTTTGATGGCGGAAAAGTTTTTCTTTTTGAAGGATCATATCAAGAATTTTTGAAAAAAATAGGTTGGGAAAAATAAAAAACTCCTACTTTCTTAAACGATGTTTTTTAGAAATCTCATAATTTTTGCAGAAAAAGTTCTTTACAATCAAAACAAAAATTGTTATAATTTTTGTGGCTTGGATGTTTCTAGGCTGTGGTTTAATAGCCATT
The DNA here is from genome assembly GCA_002084505.1 of Rickettsiaceae bacterium 4572_127. Classification (GTDB taxonomy): domain Bacteria; phylum Pseudomonadota; class Alphaproteobacteria; order Rs-D84; family NBLK01; genus NBLK01. The sequence continues at coordinate 4,126 of NBLK01000005.1, read as the reverse complement.
TATAAACAGCGATTCACGGCAATCGTTAAAAAGCCGTATTCTAGTTTTCGGACTGGGATACGGCACTATGTTCAAGGGATTTTATCCCCAAAAGTGTTCGTAGCCAACTGTTTATGGTTCTATTAAATCCCAGTCCGCTTTTTTCAAGCGGATTTTTTTATGAAAGAAATTTAATTGATTTACCCCGCCCCAAAATAGTAAGAACTATTTTGACCCTCCCACAAGGGGTGGGTGATACAGTGGAAAATACGGAAAAGAAAGAAAGAAAGAAAGATAAAATAAGAAAAGATTCGATTCAGTGAGATTCCTGCCTCCGCAGGAATGACATCTCTGTTGATTCGATTCGGTGAGATTCCCAATCTGACACACAGAAAAAAAGGAAAAAAAATGAACTACGAAGACGAAAAAACAGGCTTAAAATTTTGGAAAGCCATCGATAAAATTGCTGAAATGCAAAATATATCTGCATCTCGATTAGCTGTAAATTCAGGATTAAACCCAACAACTTTTAACAAAAGTAAGCGAATTTCAAAAGCTGGGAAACTTCGTTATCCTTCATTGAAAAGTATTTTGGCAGTCCTTGAAAGCTCTAAAATTACTTGGAATGAATTGCTTTTTCTAGTGGAGGAAAAATAAAATGTTTTTTTTATTTATAGGTTATAGGATTTTTCATTATGTTTTGAAATTGAGAAAAGAAAATTGATTCGGTGAAATTTACTTTTTTACAAGGGCGATTTTAATCACTTCTTGAAGATTTTTCACAGGGATAATTTTCAATCCTTTTTTTACATTTTCAGGCAATTCTTTCAAATCTTTTTGGTTTCTCTCAGGGATTATCACTGTTTTTATTCCTGCTCTCAATGCGGCTAGCAATTTTTCTTTCAGCCCGCCAATAGCTAAAGCTCGCCCTTGAAGAGTGATTTCACCAGTCATTGCGACATCTTTTGAAACTGGAATTCCAGTCAAAATAGAAATAATCGCCGTCGCCATTCCCAACCCAGCAGAAGGTCCATCCTTAGGAATCGCTCCCTCAGGAAGATGAATATGAATGTCTGTATTTTTGAAAATCTTATCTGAAATCCCAAAATCTTTCGCTCTTGATCTTACAAAAGATTTAGCCGTTTGAATCGACTCTTTCATTACATCTCCAAGAGTCCCAGTTAGCAAAAATTCACCTTTTCCCGGCATGGAAACAGCTTCAATAGTTAGTAAATCTCCACCCATCTCAGTCCAAGCGAGTCCATTTACAATTCCTATATTATCCGTTTCTTGTTTGCGACCGAAATCAATTTTTTCTGCACCTAAGAAATTTTCAAGATTTTTAGCATCAATTTTTTTAGACTTAAATTCTTTATCTTCAATTTTTTTCAAAACCTTTCGCATGATTTTTGCGATGGCTCTTTCTAGCGATCTGACGCCTGCTTCCTGAGTATAATTCCGAATGATTTTTCTAATTGCATCAGTTTTTATAGTGATTTCCTTTCCATGCAATCCTGCTTCTTTCAACTGTTTAGGCATTAGATATTTCTCGGCAATTTTAATTTTCTCCTCTTCCGTATAGCCTGATAAATGAATAACTTCCATTCTGTCCAACAAAGGTCGTGGGATATTTAGAGAATTTGCAGTTGTAATAAACATTATATCCGACAAATCATAATCCATTTCAATGTAGTGATCATTGAATTTATTGTTCTGTGCGGGATCTAAAACTTCTAGCATTGCAGACGATGGATCACCTCGCCAATCTGCCGACATTTTATCAATTTCATCAAGCATTATTAGCGGATTATTCGTTTTAGTTTTTTTTAGCGAAGACATAATTCGCCCTGGTTGAGATCCTAAATAAGTTCGGCGATGTCCATAAATCTCGGTTGAATCACGAACTCCACCAAGTGCCACTCGTTCAAACTTTCGTCCAACAGCTCTTGCAATTGATTGTCCTAATGAAGTTTTTCCAACTCCGGGAGGGCCGACAAAACATAAAACTGTTCCACCTGCTTTTCCAGTTCGTTTCTGCACGGCTAAGTATTCCAAAATTCTTTCTTTGATTTTTTCCAACCCATAATGGTCTTTGTCTAGGATTTTTTCAGCGACTTTCAAGTCATTGCTTAATTCTGTTTTTTCTAGCCAAGGTAGGTCAAAAATCCAGTCTAAGTAATTTCTAATTCCTGAAGATTCGCCTGACATTGAGTGCATTTTTTTGAGCTTATCAATTTCTTCTTTTGCTTTTTCAATAACAGATTTAGGAAGTTCTTTTTCTTTAAGTTTTTTTTCGTATTTTCCTAAGTCTTTTTTTTCGTCTCCTAGTTCTTTTTGGATAGCTTTTAATTTTTCATTTAAGTAGAAATCTTTTTGATTCTTGTCTAATCTTTTTGTTACATCTCTGCTTATTTTGTTGTCTAAAAAAGTTGTTGTATTTTTTTTAGCAAGAATTTTAGTGAAAGCTACGATTCTTTTTTTAGTAGAAAATAATTCTAATGCTTTTTGTAATTTAGGAATTTTTAGGTCTAAAAACTCTACGATAATATCTAAAACAGCACCTATATCGTCAGTTTGTTCTAAAGAAGTTAGAATATCTGGGTGAATTTTTCGCGAATTTCTAACAAAAACTCCAAACTCTTTAATTAATTGAGTCGTCTCTTTTTCAAAAAATTTAGCAGGTTCATTTTTTCTTTCTTCTAAAACCTCAGCCTCTGCCACAAAAACATTTTTCTCTTTTTTGAAGGAAACAATTTTAGCCGTTCCTGTTCCTTCAACCATGATTTTTATAGTCCCTGTTGGCAAATCAAGATATTGCAAAATCTCAATAGTAGTCCCAACTTCGTACAAATCTTTTTTTGTAACTTTATCTGTTTTAGCATGCTTTTGAGTCAAAAATAAAATGCTTTTCCCAGTTTCTCCTGCTAATTTCACAGCATTCATGGATTCTTTTCTTCCTATAAAAATAGGGCTAATCATTCCGGGAAAAAGAACTGTCTCTCTTAGCGGAATTACAATAAATTTTTTAATTTTTTTCATAATAATAAATATAGTGTTTTTTGAAAAAAAAACAAGTAAAAAACAAGAAAAAAACGAGATAAAATTATCTCGTTTTTTTTACTTTATAGATTTTTAATTTCCGCCATTGTTTCCAGAGTTACTGTTTTCTAAATCTTCTTTTGCAGAAGTTAATTTTTCTTGTGCAATTGTTTTTTGCTCATCAGTACAAGCAAACTCCACCGCTTTTTCATACATTTGAACTGCTTGATGAAATTTAGCTTCAGCTACAAAAGCATCTCCTTTTCCAAGAAAATCATAGTGTTGTTTGCACACTGTATTAACTTTTGCTTTGGCAGATTTCAAATTAGTTTTTGCTAATTTACTTTGTTTTTTTGTGCAGGCACGGTGAATTGCCTTTTTATAGAATTTCACAGCTTCTTCAAACTTATCATCAGTCATAGCTTTTTTTGCTTTTTTCATAAATTTATGATATTTATAACATCTTTTGCCAGCATTCGCCTTTGCTTTAGCTTTTGCGATAGCGGAATTGTTCAAAGTACTAGCATTATTTGCATTTGAATCATTCGAATTAGCCTGAGTTTGATTATTATCTTGTGCTTGTGAATTTGTATTTTCACTAACATTTGCTAAGTCATTTTGATTTGTATTAGACACAACTATATTTGGATTAAAATTTATGTTGTTTGTTGAAGTGTTTTCAGATGCTTGTTGAGCTGCTGATGCACTTAGTGATGCAGATTTTGCCGCTGATGCCGCTGCCGAAGCTGCCTGTGCTGTTGAGCTAGAAAGATTGTTGTCACTAACGACTCTTCTTTCTTTTAGACGATTTTGTCTTTCAATTGCATGCCGAACTTGTCTTTGTTCGCGCAGTTTTGCTTCTTCTCTTCGAGCTTGTATTTTCTCTGTTTTGCTCAATGAGTTCCATTCCATTTCACTCATTCCTAGTGGGTAAAAAGTACATGCAGAGATCAATCCTGCGACTGCGATCATTAGTAATTTTTTCATTTTTTCTCCTTTTTTTCATTTTATATATTAAAGATTAAAATCCTTTTTTCAAGGACTAATTCGTTTCAAATTTTTCAGTGGTTGGTTTTCCAGCAGGTGATAGAGTGATTTTTTCTATTTT
>NBLK01000004.1 GCA_002084505.1 Rickettsiaceae bacterium 4572_127 | reverse complement strand
AACCTTAACAAAAGACCGAGAAAAGTGTTAGACTATAAAACGCCAGAAGAGGCTATGATGAATTGTGACCAATTTGTCGCATTTAGGATGTGAATTGGCAGTTTAGAACAATAGATAGAATTTGTCAACTAAATAAAATCCAGTGATTTTCTAGCTGTTTTTTAGGGCACCCACAAGGGATTAGATATATTGATGGTGGATTTTCTCCATCATTTTTTGTTTTTTATAGAAAGTGAGAAAAAGAAGAAAGTATCAAGTATTTAAGTCTAAATAGATACTTTTGATATTTTCAAGAATTTTTCGTATGCTTTTTTTGTTTTACGATGCCTCGTGTAAGACCCGTGGTTGAGAAAAACAATAAAATAAATAGAAAAAAATTGAAAAGATTAAAAAAAAAATATAAAGTATCTATTTAGATTTACTATAGACCGAGTTTTGCCTCAAAAACAGTGTCTCATCGAATATGATTGTTAACTTTGTCATTCCTGTGAAAATAGGAATCTCACCGAATTGAATTATTAAGACTGTCATTCCTGCTTCTAGACTCGTCATTGCGAACCGTTTCACGAAGTGAGCGAAGCAATCCCATGATGGAGTTAACCAACTCATGAGATTGCCACACTTTGCTATCGCAAAAGAGGTTCGCAATGACGAATCCCGAGACTCGGTCTATCACCCACCCCTTGTGGGAAGATTAAAATAGCAAAGATATTTTGGGGTGGGGTGAAAACTAAATTATGAAAGAGCTTAAAACTGAACTTGCTTTGATGTTTCTAAAAGGATTTCATCGTTTGGATTAGCAGTAAAATTAATTTGCAATTGCTTTCCTTTTACATCAGATTTTAAAAGTTTTTTTCCATTTAGACTCAAAGGAATAGAGTATTCCATAGAATCTATATGTGTATAAATTGAAAACTCATTTAGCATTCCGATTTTATTTTCGCCGTCTAAAATTTCTAAATTTCCTCGAATAGACTTATTTCCATCACGATTAATTTTAATTTTCAACATTGCTTGTTTATTTTTCTCTATCAACTTAGCCGATTTAATTTCCGCTCCAACTGATAGAATCCCATTTCTTAGTATCACAGGAATAGCAATTCTAATTTGTCCTTTTATTTGAATCCCACCGGTCGCCGTAGCTTTTGTTTCTTCTTCATGTTCCTTTTCTAAAATTGCTAAATAAGATAAAAACTCTCCTGTTTTAGTAACTTTATTCTTAAATGTTAGCTCAAAAACACCTTCTTCATTAGGGCTTAAAGTCATGCTTTTAGGAAAAATCTCTAAATAATCAGAAGAAAAATTAATGCCTTTTTTAGTTTTTACAGTTTTAAAATTTCCATCTTTTTGCTGAATGTAATCTAAAAAAGAAGAATCATATATTTTCTTAAATTTAGCAGTGTTTTTGATTTTCACAGATAGTTTTTCTTGTTCTCCATCAAAGTATAATTTATAAAATTCTAAATAACATTTTTTTCCTTTGTTTTTTTACCCCGCCCCAAAATAGCAAAGCTATTTTGACCCTCCCACAAGGGGTGGGTGATAGTCGGAATTGCTTCGCAATATACCCCTCACCCGAGCTTCGCTCGACCTCTCCCGCAAGGGGAGAGGCGGAGTCCGAGTCTTTTCTGTAAAAAAGCCCCCACCGAATCGAATCAACAAAACTGTCATTCCTACGAAGGCATTCTTCTCACCGAATCGAATCTTTTTTTGTTTGCTTTTTGTTTATCACCCGAATCTTATGAGAGTGGCAAATTTAAATAAGCCTAATACTTATTTTTTCTTCTTAACAGAGCAATTTCCACCGCAGCAAGTTAATGCGCAGGCTTTATCATAAAAAACTGAGATGAAGATTCCCAATAGAACTCCAATTACCAATCCCCAAACTAGTTGATAAAGTAAGACTTCACAAGCAGTATTTGTAAATAAATATCCTGCCATTGTGCTTGGAAGAGTCGATATAGCCCAGACTAAAACTCCGAATGAAGCTCCACGCAATATACGACATTTTTGACTTAAAGTGTCTTTTACGATTCCAAAAACAGCAACCAAAATCATAGCAATAGCTATATTCACAACCCAAATCATTGGAAGATTCATTTGTTCTGGAAGTTTCCAAAGTGCTGTCGGTTCAATTTTATATATCCAGCTGAAAAGACTTCCGCAAGTAGCCCAACCAATTAAAGCTCTTAAAATTCCTGCTGGAATTCCAATTAGTAGTATTTTTTTTAACATAACTTTCTCCTTTTTTTTAGCATAATTGCTACAAGCATAAGTTTATCACTTTAATTTACTGAATCAAGAACTATTTTTTAGGATTGTTTTATCATTATTTTTATGGTATATTTGATTAAATTCATATAAAAAGGAGTAAATTATGACTGATAAATTAAAAAAAATAGTTAAGAATGGAAATGAGGAAATGACATATGTATCACAAGCATTTCTTTACGGACCTAAATCAGTAAAAGTTAAAAGCGATGAGATAAATATTCCATCAGAGAAGAAAACCTATTGGAAAAACGGTAAATTAAAAACACATATTATATATGGTTATCAAAGGATTGCAGAAGAGCAATTAGATAGAACAATGGAGCTAAAAGCAACGGAATATCATTATCATGAAAATGGTGAAAAAGCTGATACTATTACTTATAATTCTCCTATTTGGGTTACAGAAGGAGAGGGAAAAAGACAAAAAGTAAAAATGATTCAAGAAGAAGGACAACATGTCTCTTTTGATGAAGAAGGAAAAAAAATAAGCGATACTGTTTCTGCTGGTGGTCCTGGGTATGGTTGGGGAGATAGTTGGGCTTTGAAAAAAACACTTTATAAGAATGGAAAACCTGTTAGTGTTCATGAAATTTATCAAAATAATGATTATGATAAAAATAAAGTTGAAGATCGAAATAAAAGTGATTTTTATAATAAGATTAATTTATCTGAATACTCATCAAAGGAAAATGCTTTTTCAGAAACCTTAATCTCAATTGAAGAAAATGGAGATCAAAAAATTGAAAGAGGTTGGGTGAAAAATAAAGAGCATATTTTTGCTTATTTTTATGATAAAAACGGAAATCAAAAAACTATTTTTACTGAAAAAGAAGGAAGAGCAAGTGTTAGAATTGGAGATAAATTAGTAGAACATAATGCAACTAATTTAACACCTGAGATATCTCAAAATTATATGTCCAAAGCTTTAGCTAGATCAGAATTTATGAAAAAAATGCAAAAAGAATTTCCCGAACAATATATGGAAACAGCACAAAATTATTTTATACAATTAAAAGATAAGCGTAATAAAATTCATGGAGACGGGAAAGTAAATGGTTCCTAAGATTATTAAAAAAGTAAAAATAAAATCCCTTTTGGGATTTTATTTTTTTTGAACTATTTTTTTGAAGGCATCGCCTCTATGCTCAAACGAATCGAACTGATCCCAAGAAGCACAGGCAGGAGAAAGCAAAACAGTCGCAGGAGCCACGGCTTTTTCCTGAGCGATTTTTACAGCATTTTCTAAAGTTTTGCATTGATAAAACGGCACTATATTTTCTAATTGTTTAGCAAATAAATCTGCGGAATTTCCTATCAAAAACACAGCTTTTACTTTTTCTTTAATTAGAGGCAAAACTGTTTCAAGCCCGCCTTCTTTTGCCTGTCCGCCTGCGATTAAATATATATTAGAAAAAGTTTTTAGCGCAGGTTCAATCGCCTCTGCATTAGTTGCTTTGCTGTCATTTATGTATTTTATTCCGTTTTTTTCTAAAACAAATTCTTGTCTATGAGCGAGTCCTTTGAATGATGCAATGGCTTTTTCTACTTGTTTTTTATTTAGTTTTATTAAGTCCGTGATTGCGGAAACTACATTTATGTTTTGAGAATTGTGAATGCCTTTTAGATAATTAGTCTCTATTTTTTCGGTCGTAGAAATTAGTGTAGCATCGTATTTTTTGCCTAGTTTTTTTGCTTCAATTGTGTCTGTGCAGATAATTTTTTTCACGGACTTTTTTAAAATCTCTTCTTTAGCTTTTATGTAATTTTCATAACCATAATGCCTAGCTAAATGATCAGGAGTTATATTTAATAAAGCTCCAATTTCTAATTTCAAATGAGGAGAAAGTTCTAGTTGATAGCTTGAAAGTTCAAGAATCACAAAATTATTTTTCGGATCAGGTTGAGTAAAAATTGCCTGCCCAATGTTTCCGCCTAAAAAAGCAGTTTTTTCTAATTTATCAAAAACATGTTTTAGCAAAGAAACACTCGTCGATTTCCCGTTTGAGCCAGTAATTCCAATATATTTTGCACTAGGATAGCATTGATAAAACAAATCAATATCACAAATTAAGGGACAATTTTTAGACTTTGCACGGACTGCTAATTCATGAGCGTTTTTTCCATAATGAGGAATTCCCGGCGACCAAACAATAAAATCTAAATCGTTAAAATTAATTTCGTCAGTAGAGTTAGGGCGATTAAACCCTGCTTTTTTTATTTCTAATCTTCCTGCTTCGGAATCGTCCCAAATCGAAAGTTCCGCAATTTTTCCAGCTAAAAAATTAGCCGTTGCTTTTCCTGACTTCCCAAAACCAACAATTAAAACTTTTTTATTTTTTAGCATAACAACAATTATTATCATTTTATTTAATTGAATCAAGGATTTTTTTAGGATTGTTTTATGGTTGTTTTTATGATATTCTTGATTGAGCTAGTTGTTAAAAAAAGGAAAAATGTGTCAAAGGAAATACTAGAAAAAGTAATTGGAGAATATGAAACTTCATCAAGTCCGATACAAAATATGTTTTATAATAAAATAAAAAAAAAAGAAATTCGAATACATTTATCAAAAAATGGATCTTCGACAGATGGTAAAGATGTTTATATAGATTTTAAAAAATATAAAAGTAATCACACAATCAAAGTGATTCTAAATCATGAAATAACTCATACAATACAAGATAAATCTCATATTTCTTCTTTTTTAGAAAATATACCTGCTGAGTCACATTTTTTTACACAACTTCTAACAGAAAATCATGCTTATCTTTTTCAACAAGTGGCAATGACATATAAAGAAATAAAAAATATAAAAAAACAATTAAATAGCAGAGAATTAAGCACATCTGATATTTTTATGTTAGGAAAAACCCAACAATTTTACAATTTTTTGACAAGAATGAGAAAGGAATTAGGAGCAAAACCAAAAGAAATTTTAACTCAGTGTGTTCAAGTTGTTTTTTTAAACGAATTTACTCATAGTGAAGCACATCTTAAACTATATAAAAAACAAACAAAACAAATGAAAAGTATAAAAGTTATACCAGAAGTTAAGGATACAGATGATAATATAAAGGTTTTTATTAAAATGTTGGGAGATTTGATTCCAATAACATTAAGAAGTTTTCCTTTTCCAGATGATCCTGAAATGCAAGAGGCATTAAAAAAAGAAGATTTAGATAAGACAATAGATGTTTTTGACGATAACTTTTTAGAAAAATGCGTAGAAAGAATGAAAGATAGTTTTGTAATGTTTGATAAAGAAGGGAAGATGCTTTCATTTGAAGGGGCTATGGAAAACTTTAAGAAAATCACTCAACAAAATTCAACAAAAATACCTGGAAGAGTCTAATTAACCTTTTTCACTTTTTTCTTCGTAGGTTTCTTTTTATGAATTTTCTTAGCAATTGCTTTTTTCTTTTCTTCAGGTTTTTTTTGTGATTTTGAAAACATACTAGTCAAAGCGATATGCATTTTTTTATGTCTCGCCTTTGATGTCAAAGCAGGTTTTTTAGGACTTTGAGAATTTTCAATAATCTTATAAAGCTCTTCATAATCGTTAAGTCTCAAATCACCAACTAGTCCAAAAATTCTGTCTTTTTCAATTCCGACGGCATCTAAAACAACTCGTCCTAATTGCAAACTAGATTCAATCGTCTCAGGCATAGTAGCAGTAACTCCATGATTTTTTAGAGATTCACTCTCAAAGTGATTTCTAGCTCTTGCGAAAATTTTAATATGTGGAAAATGTTCCGTCAAAGAATTAACTGTTTTTTTCACAACCGAAACTTTATCTAATGCAATCACAGCAACAGAAGCTCTTTCTGCTCCAACTGTCCGCAACATATCATAGCGAGTTATATCTCCGTAAAAAACAGGATAGCCTAAATTCCGCCCTTCAACAACTCTATCTGGCTCCATATCAATCGCAGTATAAGGAATACCTAGTTTTGACAACATGTGAGCGATTGTCTGTCCCACTCGCCCGAAACCACCTATAATAACATGGTTAGAAACAGTTAAACCGACATCAGGCAGGGTATCCATTTTATGTGGGAATAATTTTCCTCTTTTTTCTAACATTTCTGCTATCTTATATAAAATTGGAGTTGTAATCATTGAGACTAAAATCACGAGCATAAGCCCTTGACCGATTTCAGCAGGCAGTATCTTAAACTCAACTAATGCTAATTGAAAAACCGCTAGTGCAAATTCTCCTCCTTGTGCTAGAAGTAAAGCAGTTTTGAAACTTTCTTTTGTACGGAGTTTCATAACACTTTTAGAAATCAAAAACACTAATAGAAGTTTTAATGCGACTAATACAAAAACCGATCCTAATATATAAGAGGGATATTTAATCAATAACTCCAAATCAAGAGTAGTTCCTAATACAACAAAGAAAAGCCCTAATAACAATGACTTAAACGGCAAAAGATCCGTCTCGATTTGATGGCGATAGCGACTTTCTGCTAGCATCATACCAGCCAAAAATGCACCTAATGACATAGGTAATCCAATGTAATTTGTTGCCGCACACATAACCAAAACTAAAACGATAGAAGCAATAGTAAATGCTTCGGGGCTTTTTGTCTTAGCTACATTTCTCAAAATAAAAGGAGTGATTTTTTTAGCAAATACATATACAAAGGCGATAAGAGCCGTTCCTTCTAAAAATGCTCGCCCTATATCAATAGATATGTTTCCTGAGTTATCAGCTAAAAGGGGGAGAAGTGCTAAAAGCGGAACTGCCATTAAATCCTGAAAAAGTAAAGTCCCTAGCGTAGCTCGTCCGAAATTAGTCCCCAATTCTTCTCGTTCTGTTAAAAGCTGTAAGTCCATAGCAGTTGAAGAAAGTGCTAGCGAAAAACCGACTATGATTGCCTGTTCTGTTGTAAGTCCAATTGCTAATCCGATAGCTAAGAAAATTCCACCGACTATGAAGAACTCAGAGCTTCCTAATCCCCATAAAGCTCTTTTCATTTTTTTTAATCGCGATAAACGGAAATCCAATCCTATAATAAATAGTAAAAACAATAATCCGAACTCACCTAGGACTTCTGTTGTATGACTATGAGGGAGTAAGTCCAAGCCAATCGGACCTACGATCATTCCGCCGACTAGAAAGCCTAAAACCGTTCCTAATCCAAGCCTGCGAAAAATACTTACAGATAAAACTGTAATTGATAGAATAGATATTAAGATCAATAGTCCGTGAAACATGCAATTCCTTTTAGTTTTTACTGGATTATAGCAACTGAAAAATAAGATTCTAGTAAAAAATACTTTTTTGTAGAAAAATTAAAAGAAATGTGATAAAATGATTTTATGTTTATCGCTGGATTAGATGTTTTATTATTTATCGCTTTGATTTTATCAGGAGGATTCGCCTATTCTCGTGGGTTCGTTCGTGAAATTTTAGCAATAGGCACATGGGTTTTAGCAGGACTTTTCACAAGAGTCGGAGCCGAAACACTTTCTCCAATTATGGCAGATATGTTCGGAACTAGTAGTGTCGTCGGCTCAATCATTTCATACATAATTATTTTTGTTTTCGGAATTTTTGTAGCTTCATTTATTATAAAAAAACTAGCCACTAAATTACATGAAACGGATTTTAAGTCGGCAGATAAATCACTAGGTTTTATTTTTGGGTTAGTTCGTGGATTTTTAATAGTTAGCGGAATTTACATCGGGATTTTATGGTTTATTCCACAGGAAAACGAAAGACCAGATTGGGTTGTAAATTCTCGCTCTCGTCCGCTTTTGAGACAAGGGGCTGTCTTGATTGATAATTTATTTATTCCTAACACAATTCCTTCTTTGAAAGCAGATTTAGAATTAGCAAAGACTGATAAAGAGACATATAAAAACTTGCTAAAACCTGCCATAGAAAAAGAAACAGTAGAAGAAAAAACAGATGAAAATGTTGGGTATTCTAATGATGAGCGACAAGATCTGAATCTTCAACTCCGTCAAATCCGTGAAATGCAAAAACTTCATTAAAACTTAAAAAAAATGTCATTCCTGCGAAGGCAGGAATCTCACCGAATCGCACTTTCTTTCTTTCTTTCTTTCTTTCTTTTTTTCTTTCTTTCTTTCTTTCTTTTTTTACTTATCACCCTCCCCTTGTGGGAGGGTCAAAATAGCCCTTGCTATTTTGGGGAGGGGTAAAATCTACCTTCTCCAGCCCCTAAAACTAAACAACGGCTATAAAACTAGGTTTATAGTCAGCAGAAAAATTCCTTTAAGTTTTGAAAAAAAATCATAATTCATAATTTCTATTTTTCTTAGCAAATTAAACGGGTTATGTTGAAAAAAGCTGTATGAGAGTAAAAGTATCCTTTTACTCTCATACTCCTCATTTCTGGTGAGAAAGTCCAAACTCAATATATTTTTGTAGGGGCGAACCCATGTGTTCGCCCAAGGGCAGACACACAGGTCTGCCCCTACGATGCGATCGGAAAGTATGGAGTTTTATTGCTATGTGATTTTACCCCTCCCCAAAACAGCTAAAGCTGTTATTGACCCTCCCACAAGGGGAGGGTGATAAGCAAAAAAGTAAGAAAGAATCTGTATTGTGAGATTCCTGCGAAGGCAAGAAAGCAATCACCAAGAGTTATGTAACAGCTTTATTTTAGATATTTCTTCAACCAAGGGCTTGGGCGAATTGTTTTGTATATTTTTTTCCAAGTAGGGACATTTTTCGCCCATCTTCCAAGCAATGCATCTTCTAATTTTGGAAATCCGTGAAAGGCTAAAACTTTTGCTTCTTTAGGTAATTTAGGAGTTAGAAAAGGTCGCAAAAACCAAACAGGAATACAGCTAAACTTAAAACTAGCCATCCATTTTTTAGGCCAAAAGTTCAATTTACCAAATTTCTCAATTACTTTATAAGACAGATATTCCTGACTCGCCGAATAGAATTTTTTCACCCATTTTTTTGGATCTGCTTCAAAATCTTTTTTAATAAATCCAAGAGTTCCAACTACCCAAGAATAACAAGATGCCTGTCCGACAGATTTTCCTCGTGTATTCCAGTCATCAATTATTACAAATTCGTCTTTTTTAGGATAAGTTATGAGGTCGTCAAGTGAACCTGTAATTACCATATCTACATCAAAAAATAAAACTCTTTTGCCTTTTAGTCCACCTAAGTTGTCGTCGCAAAGCCCTGCTTCTTTTCTATATGCGAAAGGTTGATCTTTTTCAGGAACATTCAATTTAGTCATTGGCTTGATGATAATTCCTTTGTCTAAACCTTCTTTTTCATTAGTAAAACAATAGAATTTCAACTCGTGTTTTTTTATATTTTTTTTCACCATAGAATATAGAAGATTATATTCTTCCGCAGGATATTTATTCCCCCATTTAATACAAATCACATGTGCTACTTTTTTCATTTTTTACAATCCTTTTTTTATAGCATATATCATTCCTACTCTATTATCACCTTCCAATTTTGAAATTACAAACTCAGCTTTTTTTTAATGATTTAATAAAGGTTTAGGAGATTGGCAATGATATTCCATAACAATTTCATCAAACTTTTTTAATAAATTTGCTTTTCCTAAGGTGTCAAAAATATCAAATTCAGCCCCTTCACAATCACATTTCAAAACAAAATTAGATTTGGGATGCTTTTTAAATATTTTTTGCATTTCTATTTTAGCATCATAAATTTTTAACTTTATTCCTTTTTTATTTTTCTTAGATTTAGGAGAAATTGTAACTGAACAACCTAATTTTTCATTATTTATATCAGCATAAATAACTTCATCTTTTCCACCCAATCCAAAATTATTAGCTACAATTTTTTTTGAATACTTTTTATTTAAGTTAATATTTTTTTGAGCTATATCATATATTTTTTTAAAAGGCTCAAATCCATAAACTTTTTCAATACTCTTATATTTATCAGCAGATATAAGAGAAACAAAACCTCTATTCATTCCAATATCAATTAAAATTGTTTTTTTATTTGGTTTTATAGTCTTAAAGTTGTAAGTATCATTAAGAAGTGTTTCTTGTAAAATAAAGAAAGCATCTAAATCTTTTGAATCATAATAAAGTGATAAATCTTTATTAAAAATTACTTTTCCGTCTTTGAATTTAGCTCCTGTTTTAAACTTAAAAACAAAAAATTTTCTAAATTTCTTTCTCCATTTTCTAATTAAAATCAAATTACTGAAAAGCTTAATTAAAACGACAATTATTTTAGACATTAAAAACTCCTTTTTTATTTTCTATATATAGATTAATCATTTTTTCTTAAAAGTAAATAAAAAACTTGAAAAAAATAAAAAACTTACCTATTCTTCATTTTATGAAAAATATAATTGTTTCTATTTTGTGTGCTTTAATTCCAATTTCTAAATATAGAAAAAGAAGTAGAAATTTTCTAAAAGGCATGAGTTTTTATAAAATAATTTATTTAATTAAACTGTATTTTTTTTCTTACTATGAAAAAAAGTATGGTAAGAAGTATTTTCTTAATTTAAAACCAAGAAAAGAAAAAATTATAGTTTCGTTAACTACTTATGGAACAAGAGCTTTTAAGATAAATTACACAATTAGAAGTCTTCTTTTTCAAAAAACAAAACCAGATAAAATTATTTTATGGCTAGATGAAAAAGAATTTAATAAAAATAATTTACCCGAAAACATAAAATACTTTAATAACTTAATTGATATAAGATTTTGCCCTAATTATAGAAGTTATAAAAAAATTATTCCAACCTTAAAAGAACATCCAAATGATTTAATAATTACTGCTGATGACGATATAATATATCCAGATTACTGGATTGGAGGTCTTTACAATGCCTATAAAACAAACAAAACAAAAGTATATTGTTATGAAATTTGGAAGAATGGTTTTGAAACTTTTAATTTTCCTATAATAGGAACAGGGTGTGGAATCTTATTGAAAAAAGAGTTTTTAACAAAAGATATTTTAGATTGGAAACTAATATCTAAATTATGTCCTACTGACGATGATTTATTTATTTCATATTTATTGCATAAAAATAATAAAAAATTAGTTCAATTAAAAAAAAGGAAAAGAAGATTTTTTTTCTATCGAAATTGGTTGCTTTCATACTTTAGACAAAGTTCTCTTGGTGAAATAAATTTAGCAAAAGAAACAAGAGAAAAAAGATTTACAAAATTTAAAAACTTTATAAAAAAAGATTTACAAAATTTAAAAACTTTATAAAAAAAGATTTTAAATTTTAAGTTTTCTTATAAATTCAATCAGTTTTTCATAAACGATTTTTGAGGAGTAATTTTTATCATATCGTTTTCTAGCCTCGTCTCCCATTTTAACAGATTTTTTAGGATTTGCAATTAGTTTTTCTAAGTTTTTTGAAAAAGATTCAGGAGAAAAGGTCTCGGAAAGAATCCCACTTTTTTTATCTAAAATTTGCTGAAAACTAATCACAGAACTAGCAACTATCGCCTTAGAGCAAAACATCGCCTCCAACAACACCAATCCAAAAGGCTCAAAAGAAGATGGAACACAGAAAATATCTATTTTTTCATAAAACTTTTTAGGATCATTTTCAAAACCTAAAAACTTAAATTCCTTTTCAATTTTTTCTTTTTTTACTAGCTTTCGTAACTCATTTTCATAACTGCCAAAACCAGCAAGAACCGCTTTGAATTTTATTTTTTTTATTTTCAAAAGACCAAGAGCTTTAATTAAAGTTGAGAAGTTTTTCTCAGAATTCAGTCTTCCAATAGCTCCAATTACAGGAATTTTCCCAATTTTTTTCTTTTTAACGACTCCACTTAGATTACAAGTATTAGGAATCACAGCGATTTTATTTTTCTTAACCCCTTCACTCACAGCCTTTTCAACTGAATCAGGTCGCAATGAAATCACTCCTTCATAATTTTTTAATGACTTAAATCTTTCTAAGTGAGCGATACCAATCATTGGAGCAATGCCAACTCCAATAAATCTTAAACGAGAAAAAAAATTATGAACAAAAATCACATCAGGTCGCCATTTTTTTATAAAAAAACGAGCTTTAAATAAATTTATAAACCCTTTGTTTTTCATTTGAAAAAAAGATAGATTTTTGTGCTTTTTTATCTGATTAGTATCATAATTATTTTTATGAATAAATAAAACTTCATGTCCTTTTTCTAAGAACATTTCAGTATGTTTGTATGCTACTTTTTCAGTTCCAAAAGGCATATCACTATTGCTTAACATTATATTTATAATTTTCATTTTTTTACCAATAACACCCTGATTCTACTTGTTTAAAAGCCTTTGGTCGCTCTGACTTAGCTGGATAAATCCAAAAATCTTCAATAAAAGTTTTTCCTTGGGCTTCTTCCCATGTCTGCCCCTTAATAGCAAACAAAAGCTGAGTCGCTCCACCTGTATGAAGTCCTTGTTTTCCTAATGATTTAACATAACTCGCGAGCGGAAAACCATAGGCACCACAACCAATAATCGCTACATCAAAATCATGTCTTTTAATCTGTTTTTTCATATAATCCAATGCCTCAAACCAATCCTTAAAACGATCATCACCACCAAGCCCGACCGACTGCACTGCTTTAATAAAAGATAGTTTTTTAAATTTCGGCATTAAACCTCTTTGCGACAATTTTTTATACTGAGATTTTATACTTTTTTCGAACGGATGAATTACTAAAACTTTTTTATCTTTTAGACTTTGAAACCACGAATTCTTCATGAAATACTCAAAGTTAGCCCAAGTCTTTAGATTTTTTTTATCCGCATTTTTTGAATATCCTAAGGCAGAACCAGAAATAGCAAAACTACATAAATTTTTTATATTTGGTAGATTTTTAACCCGCCTTCGCTCACGATTTTGATAATCTGTAAAATACGACCATGGCAATAAAATATCTAAATTTTTCTCAGCAATTTCATAAACTTTTCTAAACTGCGAAAGCAATTTTATGTCTAACGGAAAAAATCCAGCATTAGTAACTAATTGTTTAAATAATCGTTTTTGCTTTGATTTTCTAGCACAAAAAAGATTCCGCAACTCAGTAAATCCATATCGCCCAAGCATAAAACTTTCGCCAGATTTTATCTTTTTTGAAACTAATTTCATAGACTCTTCCATAGACAAAATCGGTAATTTTTTCTCACTATTCCAAAAATCATTATATGCAAAAAACTTCCTATGCCACCAACTTCTAAATGGAATCAAATGTTTCAAAAAGGGAATTATATACTTATTCATAATACTATTATATATACCTTGCTGTTTCAAGTTTCAAGCTAAAAAAATTTAATTTTCCTACATGTCTGAGAGTAAAACTATAATTTTACTCTCAGACAACTATCTAAGCCATAACTATTTGTAATTGCTATTAAATTATCATTTTTAGAAATTCTAATTTACGACATGTATTTGTTGAAATCATCAAAGCATTTTGAAACTTTATTTTTATTATAGCTTAAAAAAACTTTTCCCTCTTTTCTTTTGGATGAAATCAATCCAATATTTTTTAAAATACGCAGATGAAATTCTAAGGTCTGTTTTTTCATTTTTAATTTTTTTGCTAAATCCGTTAAATACAGATTGGATTTTTTAGAAATCAATTTTAATATATCTGTGCGTGTTTTGTAACTAATTGCCTTAAAAATAACATTAAAATCTGAATTTATTGTATACATATTTTCACCTTGTTTTTTTCGTTAAATGATTAGTAAAGTTGTCTGAGAGTAAAACTATAATTTTACTCTCAGACACATTATATTACATTTCTGTTTTTTAATCAAGAGATATTATTTATAAAAATTTAGTTGGAAAGTTCTTGCAAGTTTCTAAAAAAACAACTATTATACTGATATGAAAAATATTAGAAATTTTGCAATTATCGCACACATAGATCATGGAAAATCAACATTGGCTGATAGGCTGATTGAATTTTGCGGAGGATTAGAAGCTCGTGAAATGCAATCGCAAGTTTTAGATTCTATGGACATAGAACGCGAACGAGGCATTACAATTAAAGCACAAACTGTTCGTCTAAATTACACCGCAAAAGATGGGAAAAAATATATTCTAAATCTTTTAGATACTCCAGGACATGTGGATTTTACCTACGAGGTTTCTCGTTCACTTTATGCTTGTGAAGGTTCGCTTTTGATAGTAGACACAGCCCAAGGAGTAGAGGCTCAAACTCTTGCGAACACTTATTTAGCCACTGATGTTGGACATGAAATCATTCCGATTTTGAATAAAATTGATCTCCCTGCGTCTGATATTGACGGCACAAGACAGCAAATTGAAGATATTATTGGGCTAGATACTTCGCATGCGGTGAAGGCTTCGGCTAAGACTGGTGAAGGAATTCAGGAGATTTTAGAAACAATTATTGCCGAACTTCCTGCTCCAACAGGCAACGAAAATGGTGAGCTGAAAGCACTCCTGATTGATAGTCAATATGACACTTATTTAGGCGTAATTACTCTCGTGCGAATTATTGATGGGACATTGAAAAAGGGTGATTCCGTGCGATTGATTGCTACGAAATCTGTTTATAAAGTTGATCAAATTGGAGTTTTTGCTCCTAAAATGACGAATGTTAAAGAACTTGGAGCGGGTGAAATTGGCTATATAATCACAGGCATGAAAAATGTTTCGGATTGCTTAGTTGGAGATACAATTGTTTTAGAGAAAGACACTGAGGCGACCGCTCTTCCCGGATTTAGAAAGGTTGAACCCGTTGTTTTTTCGTCTATTTTTCCAGTCGATTCGTCGGATTATACAATTCTGAAAGAGGCTGTTCAAAAATTATCCTTAAACGATGCGAGCTTTACTCATGAGCCTGAGCAATCTAATGCTTTGGGATTTGGAATTCGCTGTGGTTTCTTAGGTCTACTGCACATGGAAGTAATTCAAGAGCGACTTTTTCGTGAGTTTGATTTAGATTTAATTAACACTGCACCAAGTGTTTCTTACGAGATTTTTTTAAGAAATGGAGAGAAAATTATGCTCCATAATCCTGCTGATTATCCTGATCCAACTCAAATTGATTTTGCAAAAGAACCTTGGGTGCGAGCGACAATTATGATGCCTGATAGTTATTTAGGCAAAGTTTTAGATTTATGCACTAAGCGACGGGGAGTTCAGGAAAATCTGACTTATGTTGGATCTCGTGCGATGATAGTTTATAAACTTCCGCTGAATGAAATTGTTTTTGATTTTTACGACAAATTGAAGTCAATTACACAGGGCTATGCAGGGTTTGACTATGAGGCGATTGGTTATGAAAAGTCTGATTTAGTGCGAGTTTTGTTGCTGGTAAATTCTGAGCCAGTTGATGCTTTATCGTTTATGGCTCATCGTTCGCATGCAGAGGCAAAAGGGCGAAATTTATGTAGTCGTTTGAAAGATTTGATTCCAAAACATCAGTTTAAAATCCCTATTCAGGCGGCGATTGGAGGAAAAGTTATAGCTCGAGAAACTATTGCTGCAATGCGAAAAGATGTGACGGCAAAATGTTATGGTGGAGATATTACGCGGAAGAAAAAATTACTAGAAAAACAAAAAAAAGGTAAAAAGAAAATGCGATTGTTCGGAAAAGTCTCAATCCCACAATCCACATTCATCAAAGCCTTGAAAAACGATTAGGAGACAAAAATGAAAAAATTAAAATGGATAAAAGAAGAAGATTTATATCTAATTTGCAAAGAAATAATTACAAATTTAGAAAACAAAACAATTGAAATTGAAAAAGATTTGCATAAAAATATAGTGGATCCTTTTTCTGCTATTTTTGATGCTTCTTTTCATAAAACTTCTTTGCAGGAGTGGACAGAAAGAGAAAAAGCAAGACAAATACAAAAGAGCTTTCAAAATACAATTGGGAAATTTCATCAAAAGATATTAGGAAAAACTAAAGGATGGATTGATTTGGGAACTGGTGGAATTGCTGATTTAGTAAACATAGAAAAGAAAATAATTGCAGAAGTGAAAAACAAATTTAATACAACAAAAGGAAATCATAAAATAGCAATATATGATGATCTAGAGCATTTAATCCAAAAAAAACATAAGGGATTTACAGGATATTATGTTCCTATTTTATCTAAAAAACAATGCGATAAAACTTTTACTCCTCCTGACAACAAAACAAAAACTAGAAGAAAAGAAAATGACAAAATTAGAGAAATTGATGGGGCTAGTTTTTACGAACTTGCAACAGGTAGAAAAGATGCAATTAAAGAACTTTACAATATCTTGCCACATATTATCTCTGATATAATAAAAATCAAAAAAGATAAAATAACAAAAGATCCTTTGTTTGAAGAATTATTTACAAAAGCATTCAAATAACCCTTGCTATATGTAAAGGGAATGTTATAGTAAAATAAAAAAGGAATTTTTATGAATTTAAGAGTCCATGAAGTTAGTCAAAAACTAAATGTTTCAACTGACACTATCAGAAGATGGAATAAAAAAGGTCTAATTAAGGCAAATCGTAATAGTTATAATCATCGTGTTTTTTCATTAGAAGAAATTAAAAGATTAAAAAGAAAATTAAATCACGAAACATATGAAAATAATTATAAAATCCTAAAAAGCAAAACAAAAACAAAATATAATGTGATTGAACTTTTTGCTGGGGCAGGCGGAACAGCATTAGGGTTTGAAAATGCTGGATTAAATCATTTGCTTCTAAATGAAATAGATAAAAACTCTGTAGCTACTCTTAGAAAAAATTTTCAAAAAAAAACAAACATAATTGCTGAGGATGTTAGAAAAATAAATTTCTCTGAATATAAAAATACTGTTGATGTGGTTCAAGCTGGGTTTCCTTGCCAATCATTTAGTTATGCTGGCAAAAGCATGGGGTTTGAAGACACTCGTGGAACACTTTTTTTTGAATTTGCAAGATGCATAAAAGAAACAAATCCTAAAATTGCAATTGGAGAAAATGTAAAAGGACTTTTGCGACATGATGATGGAAAAACACTAAAAGTAATGTGTAATGCTCTGCGTGAATTAGGATATAAAGTTCACTACAAAGTATTAAAATCTCAGTATTTTGATGTTCCACAGAAAAGAGAAAGATTAATAATTATAGCTATTAGAAATGATTTAGAGGTTCCATTTATTTTTCCAAAAGAAAATGATTATGTTGTTTCCTTAAAAGAAGCATTGCATGAATGTAAAAAATCTGAAGGACAGACCTATTCTGAAAAAAAATACAACATATTAAAGAGAATCCCAGCTGGGGGATATTGGAAAGACTTGCCACATAAACTACAAGAAGAATATATGGGAAAAAGTTTTTTTCATACAGGAGGACGAACTGGAATTGCTCGCAGGTTATCATGGGACGAGCCTAGCTTGACTTTAACTTGCTCGCCGGCTCAAAAACAAACAGAAAGATGTCACCCTGATGAAACTCGTCCTTTAACTATTCGTGAATATGCTAGAATTCAAACTTTTCCTGATAATTGGAAATTTGAAGGTTCTGTTTCTTCTCAATATAAACAAATTGGAAATGCAGTTCCTGTAAATTTAGGGTTTCATATTGGTAAATGTTTAATTGCTATGTTAAATAATTCTTATGATTCAGATTCTTTTGTAATTGAAAATCTAGAAAATGGAATTGATAGAGAACAAAAATTATTTGCTTTATAATGACTAAAATAAATCATATTTTTCGGATTTCAGACAGGGCGAGGAATATATCTCTTCGTCCGGATTTTGAAAACAATCAAGTTATTATCACTCTTCCAAATTTCCGAGCAGAGAAAAAAGGTTTAGAATTTTTTCACAAAAAAGAAAGTTGGATTTCTCGTCAATTCAAAAACTACCAAACAAAAATCAAACATAAAATCAAAATTGAACCTGATGAAAAAATCACAATTTGTGGAGTAGAATATATATTAAAATCTCATAAAAAAGCAGGTGTTTTTGCAGAATGCGGAATTTTATTTGTCTCTGGAAATGAACTTGTTTTTGAAAATAGAGTCAGACGATTCGCTAAAAAATTACTAGAAAAATATGTAAAAAAAGAAGCAAAGATTTTAGCAAAAAAACTTGAAAAGAAAATATCAGAAGTAAAAATCAAATCCCTAAAATCTCGCTGGGGGAGTTGTTCTAGCAATGCGATTCTCGTTTTTGCCGAGCAGTTAGCTTTTGCTCCAAAACATGTAATTGATTATCTCATAGCTCATGAAGTTGCTCATTTAGAGGAAATGAATCACAGTGCTTCGTTTTGGAATTTAGTAGGTAAATTGTATTATGATAATCCTGAAACTGCGAAATCTTGGCTGAAAGTTTACGGAAAAACTTTGTGAGATTTTTTACCCCGCCCCAAAATATCTAAAGATATTTTGACCCTCCCACAAGGGGTGGGTGATAGATCGAGTCATTCCTGCGAAAGCATTCTTCTCACCGAATTAATTTTTCTTTCTTACTTTCTTTCTTTTTTCTTTCTTACTTATCACCCGCCCCTTGTGGGCGGGTCTAAAAAGCCTTAGCTTTTTAGGGGCGGGGTAAAATTTCTTTACAAAACAGAATCCATGTTTCCATTTACTGGCAGGTCGTTTTTTATCTCAAAATCACGAATTGCTTTTCGCATGCCTTTGCCGATTATTCCGTCTATCTTTCCTCGATAGAATCCTTTTTGTTTTAATTGCTCTTGAGCTTTTTTAACTTGTTTGTCTGTTAATTTTTTTTCTTTTTTTAATTTTTTGAGTTTTGAATATCCAATAATTCTATCTGCTAATCTCCCCACCGTTATAGCATAAAAAGTAGAGCGATTCCATTTCATAATCCGATTAAAATTGTCATAGACTAAAAACAAAGCTCCATTCGATCCTTGTGGAACAATTAATTTTGCCTCAATGTCTAATCTTGGTAATCGCTGTTTATTTGTTTTTCTTATCCCTAATTTATCCCAATCTTTTAGAGGCTTTTTTTCTCCTTCTTTGTATTTTTTCCAGTCAAAATTTTTCGTAGCAATAACCTCTCGCCCCCAAGTTTTTTCTCTGTCCCAACCCATTTTAGATAAATAATTTCCAGCAGAAAAAACAGCGTCAGGAATGTTATTAACTAAATCAATTTTTCCATCTCCGTTTCCATCAATAGCATACGATTCATAGGTTGTCGGCATAAATTGAAAATGCCCAAATGCTCCCGCCCAAGACCCTGTTAAATTTTTTAGAGGCAACTTTTTTTTGTCTATCGCTCGTGTCACAGCAAATAATTGCTTCTCGAAAAAAGTCCGTCGCCGTCCATCAAAGGCTAGACTAGTAAGAGCTGAAAGCAGTTGATTGTTACCTTTTGTTTTTCCGTAATTTGTTTCTAGTCCCCAAAAAGATAGTAAATATCTCGGATGAATCCCAAATTTTTTATAAGCACGGTTTAGCAATAAACGATGTTCTTCCCAAGCTATTTTTCCCGCTTCAATTCGTCTTTCAGTAATTCTTTTAGAGTAATAATTTTCAAAAGTTTTAATAAATTCCGCCTGAGAAGAATCCTTAGAAACGGTATGCGAAAGATATTTTATTTGCGAAAAAATCTTGTTAATTGTGTCAGTAGAAATGCTCTGCTCTTGCATTTTATCTTGCAAAGAATCCGTGTAGTCGTTCCAACTTCTGGGACTTGCTATCACACCCCCAGCTAACATAAAAAAAGTTAAAAATAATTTCATCTTTATTTTATTGCCCTTTCATAAGGAACTATTTTTTGAATTGAAGCACTAGGATTTTTATGAATTTCAGACATATCAGATTGCATTTGAAGTCTTAGAAAAAAGCCCTGAGTAAGATTGAAAAATCTGCAAAGTCTAAGGTCTGTATCAGCAGTTATATTTCTCCGTCCACGAATAATTTCATTAATTCGATTCGGTGGAACAAAAATTGCACGAGCTAAGGCATTTTGAGAAAGCCCCATATCGTCAAGAAGCTCCTCCTTTATTATCTCACCAACACTTGGATTTTTTAATGCTTTTATCATTGTTTTTCTAATTTCTTCTAAATTTATTTTAATATAAATCCCATTTTGTTATATTTTGGGAAATTCCCAAAATGATATTTAATTCATTTGGAATATACTTATCATTTAAACAATAGGCTGTTAATCTTAAATGTCCTTCTAATACAACTAAATAGTTATCAAAGCTTTTTGCAACTGCTATAATCGGTGGAAATTTATTTTTCCCTTTTAAAGAATTAGAAGCTCTTATAAATCTTTGAACCTCTGGTGTATTGATTTTTTCAATTCTTATTTTTTTTACAGCTTCAACAGGGGATCTTGTGTTATTAGAAATATCTAACCAATAATCCCAATTAATGTATTTTATTTGTTGCAATTCTGCTTTCGTTATCTTTACATCATACCAAGTTATATCTTCTGGAAAATTTTCAAAAATAGCTTCATTTTTAGAATATCCTCTAAACTCTTTTAAAATGTTTTTTCTTATTTTGTTTTCATGTTGATTAGTTAAATTAGAATTTATTATTATCTCTTTATCTGTTCCAAATTTTTTAAGAATTTTATTTAATTTTTCTCCAAATCTTTCAGATTTAATTTCAGCTTTCAAGAATCCATCAATAAAATCATTTTCAGTTATTTTTTTTTCTATTTTCATTTCTTTCTTCTACCTTAAAATTCCCGGTGCGATTAGAAGCACAATAGCAAGGACTAGCAATACAACTCCCCCTAGCAACTTACAATACTTCACATATTTATCACCTAAATCTGCCTGAGCTAAAACCCCTGTGAAAATAGCAGGAAGTCCCAACGAACAAGCAAACTCAATCGCATTCACTGTAAAAGCCAGTCCAACAATAGAAAAGAACAAGGTGATATTCATTGGAGCTTCAATAATTTTTGTGATTTTATTTCGTGTTTTTTTCTTGGATTTTAAGTCCCCAACTTCACATTCTACATGCCCGACATAAAAATCTTTTAGACTACGGTATGCCATATACAAAGCACCAACTCCAAGCAATCGTTGAATCCACACGATCTGTCCCATAAGCTGAAAAGCGTTAAACCAAATTGTCATAAATAAAAAGTAGAGAATTCCACTAGCTAAAACAAAAGTCCCGACAATAGTCCAAACTTTTTTGCGATCTTTTATTTCTAAAATAAT
>NBLK01000027.1 GCA_002084505.1 Rickettsiaceae bacterium 4572_127 | reverse complement strand
ATTTCAATATACATTTGGTCTCGATAATTTTGCAAAAACTGCTCACCTAGAATTTCAACTTTTTGATTTAGCAATCCATATTCAATTCGTTTTTTCATCTGTTCATCTTTTAGTAAATTTTTTTGTTTTTTAGAACATAGCATAAAAATTATAGCCCCGTTCCCAATAGGCATCGGCTCTAAAACTTTTCCAACAGTAGCTCCTGAAAAAATATGTTGCAAGGGAAGTGCTAAACTTTTAGACGAAATCCGCCCCATATCTCCTGAACCTACACTTCCATAAAGCGATGCTTTTTTATTAAATACTCCGCAAGACTTTGTATTTTTCACTTCTGAATAAACAAGATTTACTCTTTCAGGCTCTTCAATAACTATCTGACTTAGCCGAAAAACAGACGGAATCATCGGTGTTTTTTTTAATGTTTCGTAATAACTTTTAAGCTCCCCCTCTTCCAATTTTGCACTTGATGCAATTCGCCCCTGAATCACTCGCCCCCAAGATCTTTGCACTCTTAAATAATCCTTAATAAACTGCTTATCATACTTAAAATTTCTAATGCTACGATTTTTTTTGGACATATTTTCGTAAATTTCTTTGATACTATTTGGAGATGCCAAAGCATTGCTTTTTGATGCTAAATTCATTCTTGCAACATCATTTATTAAATCTATTAGAGCGATTTTAGATTGCGAAATTTTGTTCTGCCCCTGCATTCTTTGGGGAGAAATTATTTTCAACAATGCCTTTCGAACGGTTATATCATAGTCGGTAATTATTTTTTCATTAGCAAAAGCTACAATTTCCACAGCATAACTTGGCATAGAAAATAGCATTAAAAACATTAAAAATTTCATTATTTTTACCATTGGTTTTCCCTTTTTATTTCATTCCAATTTTTTCCCATTCCCGCTTCTCCGATTGTCTTAAAAGTAAAAGTTAGGAAAAAACTTTCTTCACCTTCATAGTCTCGATCGCTAGTATATTCTCTTCTTCCGCCTAAATCAAACTTAAAACATTCGTTCTCATAAATCAACCCTCCGCCGAATTCAACCTGCTCTTCGGAGGTCATATTGTATCTGTCATAAAAATAAGTTCCCCAATTCTTAGTAATTTTCACAAAGGTTTTTCCATAAACTTCCTCCCTTGTATTAGTCTCTAAACTTGCCGAATCCAATTCATCGTTAAAAATATAATTTGTTTGAAAATAAATCCTATCTAAGTCTAAAAATAAATCCAATTCCTGACGATTAAATGCCAAAGTATCCTCACTAATTTGAACTCTATATGCAGACTTAAAATACTTATTAAAATCAAAAATAATTCGCCCAACATAATCTGAAAATTCCTTATTTAAACTAGTCGTTTCATCAATGGTTTCGTCTTCATTAAACCTAAAACTCTGCCCAAAAAAAGTATGAATTTTCCCAATGTTTTGACCTATAATATCATGCGATAATCCATAATTAATTCTACTCCCAGTCTCAATTCTATCGTATCCGTGAAAGCGATTATCAGAAAATAAATTAGCATCATCAAGTCGTAAACCTAAACTATCTAAATTAGGAATTTCAGAGTTATTTTCTGTGTCTTTTGGACTTGTAATAAACTGCATCATTGGAGTTAAAATTTGCGATGATTTAGAACTAGTTTTAATAAAAGCCCACTCCCATTTTAACATTGCTTGCGGTGTGAATTTCTCTGCATTTCCAGTTAAAAAACTTCCATCCTCCAAAGGCACATCATCAAAATTATAAGCATCTCCTCGCATAGACAAATCTAAAGTCCACTTCCAACCAATGCTTTGAATCCAAGGTTTCGTCCAAGATAATTTTCCACTGTTTCTTCTATGAGTTCCGTCGTTTTTATAAGAAAGATTAGCAGAATTTAAGTTCAAAGAAAAAAAACTTCCATCAGACATTGGAGAAAAACTTCGTTGATAATTTAGAAGAGGCAAAACATGTGGAAGAGAACTTTCGCTGGCATTTGGTCGAAGATCCTGAAAAGAATGAAAGTCCAAAGTTAAATAAGATCTATTCCAAAGCCCCTCAATTCCTCCACGAGTTTCTAAGTATGGAGAATTTTCGTTTATATCATATTTCCTCAAAAAAGTATCATCCGACACTCTTTTTAGATTCAAAGATCCTCTCCAAACTTTTGTTAAATTAAAACTATTATCAGAATACACATACCATCTTTTTTCATCAGTTTCAGAATCCTGAGTGAACATTCCTATGTTTCTCGTCTGCCCAAAAGTAAAGTTTTTTCTATGTTCAATCTCCAATGCATTTCCCTCTTCGGTCGTAAATAGTGGAGACAAAGTTAGGTCATGGGTGTTATCTAAAGTTATATAATAAGGCACCTTTATGAATGCTCCCAAGTCAGCACTAGATCCAATTTTAGGAAATAAAATTCCGCTTTCTCGCCGAGCTTCGGGAGTCGGATGAGACAAATAAGGAGTGTAAAAGACTGGAACTCCATAAAGATTTAGTCGTGCATGTTTATAGGTCATTGAGTTTTCTTTTCTAACAACACTAGATGCTTTTATTTCCCATGGTAAAGGACATTTTGCTCGATCACAAGCTGTATATGATGGACTTTTTAAGACAACTTTTTCGCCTTTTTTTTCAACTCCCTCAGCCTCAACCGTCGCCCCTTCTGATAAATCTAATTTTAGGGAATCTAATTTTGCATTTTCAAAACCATTTTTTGTATAGATGGATTCTGTCTTAAATGACTCTCCATTTTTTTTATCTACAGATATCCCCCCCCAAGATGCAAAGGTTTTTTCCTTAGTATTATAGGTCGCATGAGGAGCTTTTAATTTAGTCTCTCCATCAGTAGCAATTATTCCACCATCAGCAGTTGCTATACCTGCTTCATGATCAAATGAAATGGAATCAGCTTCTATTTTCACTTTTTCACCAGCAAATCCTAAACTAGGGAACAACAAAAATAATAATAGAATCCTTCTCATTGAAAGTAGTATAACAACCTTTTTCTAATTTTCCAGTGAGAATTGTAAAAAAAATATATAAAAACAACACTTGATTTTTTATAAAATAAGCTTTATTCTCCACGAAATAATTAAAAAAGGATATAATATGCATTGTGAAAACATTGAATTAGGGATAGTTGGTGTAATTGTTGCCTCTGTTTTTCTTACTTTTATTGGAAGGAAAATTATCAAAAATATAAGAGAAGCAAAAGAGCTTAGAGAAGAACTAAAACCCAAAAAAGAAAAATAATTTTATCTGTTTCTTCTTAGGATTTTTAAGCTAGTAGTATAAACTAGAACAAATGAAATTATAAATAATGGAATTGAGCCAATCAACATTGGAAACCATACAGGCCAGACTTTTTCAATAAACAAAGATAAATTAAGAGTCCAAACAGATTTCACAAAATATCCAAACATTTCAAATAACGGAAGAGGAGACAAATCAACACTTCCCGTAGAAATTGGTAGAATCGTAACACCTAATAAATAGGTTGCATACCAAATAAATGGAAAAGTTATAGGATTTCCTAACAAAGAAGACAAAACACCCGCGAGAAAATTCCCACGAAGTATCCAACATAAAATTCCTATTAAAATTAAATGAAATCCCACGAATGGAGTTATTGATATTGCTATCCCAAGTGCGAGTCCTTTTGCAACTCCTTTTGGATTATCTTTTATTCGTAAAATCCTAAGATAAATATATTTTCCAGCTCTCTTGAAACCAATCTGTGGCCAAATAAAATTTATAATTTTTCTCCAAAGAGAAAGCGGTTTTCCTCTTCTAAATAGCATTACTTTTCATCCTTCAAAACGGCAACACCTTGAATCAAATCCATAGCTCGTTCTAATTGATAATCAGTTTTATCTTCTTTTTTCTTTTTCTTATCTTTTTTAGTTTTTTTAGAATCTAAAGCATTTGCCTGACTAGCCTCAGAAAACATCTCTCTATCTATTTTACTTTCTTGAATTTTGGCAGGTTTTACTTCAACATCAGGAGTAATCCCCTTAGCCTGAATCGTTCTACCTGATGGCAAATAATATCTAGAAGTTGTCATACGAACTGCAGTTTTATCAGAGACTGGAATTAGAGATTGAACTGATCCTTTTCCATAAGATTTTACTCCAACAACAATCGCACGGTTATAATCTTGCAAAGCTCCTGCTACAATTTCCGAAGCGGAAGCTGACCCTTGATTTATTAGAACAACTAATGGAGCCCCATTTAGCAAATCACCTTTTATCGCACGACGATTATTTTCCGCAAAATAACTTTTCGCCTTTTCTTTATTTCTTGGACGAGTTGAAACAATTTCACCACTAGTTATAAAAGCATCAGTAACAGAAATCGCCTGTGGCAATAATCCTCCTGAATTACTTCTCAGATCCAAAACATACCCTTTTATGTTTTCTTTCCCATCTTTTTTAAGTTTTTTAATTCCTTTTTTTAGAAGTTCATCAGTATGGGTATCAAAAATACTCATTCGAATATATCCGATTTTTTTATCTCTTTTTAATTTCACCTTTACAGAATCAACTTTTATAACCGCTCTTTTTAGAGTTTTTTTCAATGGCTCTCTTTCTCCTTCACGGAAAATAGTCAATTTTACTTTCGTCCCCGGTTTTCCTTTGAGTTTTTTTACTGCCTCACTTAAAGAAAGCTCACTAATTTGCTTATCATCAATGTGAGTTATATAATCTCCCGACTTTATATCAGCCTTAAATGCAGGCGTGTCATCAATAGGAGCAATCACCATTATTCCCATTTTCCCTTTTGAAACAGTCATTCCAAGCCCGCCAAACTCACCTGTCGTATGCTCGTTCATCTCTTTATATTCTTCTTCTGTTAGAAATTCTGAGTGCGGATCTAGTGAAGAAAGCATTCCGTCCATAGCTGATTCTAATAGTTCTTTTTCTCCAACCTCTTCAACATATTCTTGTTTTGCTAGTTCATAAACTTTCCCAAAAAGCTGGAGCATTTCGTACTCTTCTGCCTTTGATAAATTAGTTACTTTTCTTTCCGATTCTGTTTCAACAGGCTTTCCATTTACAAACGAACACCCCATTAAAACACCTATGCATAAAATAAAAAATGACTGTATTAAACCTTTTTTTGAAAACATAAAGAACTCCTAACTTTTATCTAATAATTTTAAAATACAACACTTAGAAAAGAAAAACAAGATTTATTTTCATCTTACAGTAAAACAAAATCTTTAATAAAAAATCTTGTTTTAATAAAAAAAAATCTGTATATTTGTCAAAATGAAACTATCTGATTTTAATTTTGATTTACCTGAGGAATTGATAGCGAAGTATCCGCCTGAAAATCGCACGGATTCGCGAATGTTGGTTGTGCCTAAAAATTTAGATAAAAAATTCACAGATTTTCCAGATCTTTTGAACGCAGGTGATGTTCTAGTTTTGAATAATACGAAAGTGATTCCTGCTAGAATTTATGGAGTTCGTGGCGAAGCGAAAATTGAAGCGACTTTGCATAAAAAAATAGACGAAAGAACTTGGTTAGCTTTCGTCAAAAATTCTAAAAGATTGAAGATAAATGACACGATTGATTTCTCTAAAATGACAGCAAAAGTTCTAGAAAAAACAGACGCAGGAACTCTGTTGAAATTTAATAAATCTGGTGAAAATTTACTAGCTATTTTAGACAAGATCGGACACATGCCTTTACCTCCATATATGAAAAGAAATGATGATTCAGCCGACAAATTAAGATACCAAACTGTTTTCGCTGAGCGAAATGGATCTGTTGCAGCACCTACTGCAGGGCTTCATTTTACAGATGAAATTTTAAAGAAAATTAAAGCTAAAAATGTTAAAATAGTTTTTGTTACTTTGCATGTTGGAGCTGGAACTTTTTTGCCTGTAAAAACTGAGAATTTAGACGAACATATTATGCATTCTGAGTGGGGTGAAATTGATAAAAAAACTGCTGATATTTTGAATAAAACTCGTGAAAGTGGTGGGCGAATTATAGCCGTTGGAACGACTGCAACTCGGATTTTAGAGACTGCTACAAACAATAAAAAAATTGTAGAATCTTTTTGTGGCGAGACGGATATTTTTATAACTCCGGGATATAAATTCAAAGCGATTGATGTAATGTTGACTAATTTTCATTTGCCAAAGTCTACACTTTTTATGTTGGTTTCTGCTCTTGCTGGAACTAGCGAAATGAAATCCGCTTACGCCCATGCCATAGAAAAAAAATATAGATTCTATTCCTACGGCGACTGTTGTTTATTAGAAAAAAAAGAACGAAAATAAATTCGTTCTTAATTTTTCCTAGTTACTTTTTTTAATTCTCTTCTCTCACATCAACTCCAAGATTTTTTAAGTTCTCAACAAAATTAGGATGTCCGCGGAGTGCAAATGTCGGTGGAGAAATAATACTTTCTCCCTTTACAGAACAAGCCATCATAATACATCCAACTGTTCCTCGTAAATCATGCCCTGCCATCGTAGCTCCATTGAAATTTTCAGTAGGATCACCGTCTATCTCAATCATAGCAACATCTCTTTTTTCAGTAGCACTAATCTGATGAGTTTCAACTTTTGAAGTAATTTTCACTCCCATTTTTTGTAATTCTGGCACATGAACTGTTCTAGAGAACCAAACTGGATCAACTATGAACGATTTTCCATTTGCCCTTGCCAAAACACTCGCCCAAATTTGATGCAAATCAGTTTCCATTCCGGGGAAAGCCGACATCAACATAATCTGTGGTGACATTTTACTAAAATCTAAATCATTAGAAGCAATATGCAAAGTATCTCCTTCGGGAGTCGTTAGCACTCCATCAGGCAAGATATTTCGCAATTGTTTCAAAAAAGGTCGCATAGTAAAAGTATCTATTCCCTTCAAAGTAATTCGCCCACGAGTTGCCACACCTAGCATTGCATAAGCCCCCGCCTCCAAACGATCAGGCATAATTGTGTAATCTACTCCACCTAGCAATTCATTTTTTCCATTTGTTTTATGTTTAATTAGCCCTGTTTCTTCATGCCCTATAAACTTAGCTTTTCCTTCCGACATAACAGAAAGCATATCCATTAAATCTAAAATCTCAGGCTCCTGACTCGCTCCATACATCATAGCATTATTAGCTCCAACCGTCGACAAAAGCCAATGCATTGTAGCTCCATGCGACGGTCTCGGAGTCGTATAAACTAATGGTTGCGAAGAATTATTTTGCTGTTCTGGAAGAGTGAAAGTCATTTCTAAATCGTCATTATAAGAAATTGAAACTCCTAAATTCAACTTCAAAAGTTCTTCATGAAAATCATGTCCTCGCCCTTTTTTCCCCCATTTGCAACCCCCAGGGATTGGAACAATTAGCGAATTAAATTCTTTTGTAATTGAAAAACGAGAAAGCAAAGCACCCCATAAATAATACGAAGCACGGATTTTTTTAGCTGATTCATTTGGAATTTTATTAGTAATAATTTTGCGAGCTTGAACTTCTAAGATCTTTTTTTTCGGTTGATAATTTACTTCCGCTCCCAGCTCTTTTAACATCTCAACCATGTCTACAACATCGGTTATAAACGGCACATTTCGTAAAGTCACGAGTTTATCAGTCAAAACAGTTCCTGCCATTAAACCTAGGACGGCATTTTTCGCCCCTGAAATTTCTACAGTCCCGCAAATTGGTTTCCCACCGTTTATTACGAGTCTCTTTGGTAAATTAATCTTCATTTTTTCTCCTTTTTTATTTATTACTATTTATTAATTATTGTGAGATTCCTGCATAAACAGAAAATTCACTCGCAATACTTTT
>NBLK01000026.1 GCA_002084505.1 Rickettsiaceae bacterium 4572_127 | reverse complement strand
GCAAAACCAATTGCATGAGCATTCGTAGTTTTTTGCATTTCTTCTTTTCCTTTTTCCATAGCATTTTTTACTAGGATAAAAGTAGACAAAGTCTTCTCAGGATTCTGCAAGAACTTTTGAAATAAAGAATGTTCACAGCCAGAGCCAACCTCTCCAAAAACAAAAGGAGAACCTAAATTTTCCGTGGGCTTTCCGTTGCTTTCATAAGACAACATTTGAATTAATTTTATAATCCCTCCTAAGGACTTAGAGTAAGGAAAAATCCCCTCCGTAGTTGTATTCCAAAAGTTTCTATACCAGACAGAAATCATAGCCATTTTATACGGCAAAAAGTCCGTAATAGCCGTTTTTTTTGCTACTAAATCGATAGCTTCACCACCCTGCAAAATTCTCTCATAGCACTCCCAACCGCATAACAAAGGAAGGGTAATTGATGCAGGAGAAAATGAGTTAAATCGTCCACCAACCCAGTTCTTATACGGCAATATATTTTCCTCTAAAATCCCAAACTGATGTGCATTTTTAACATTCGCCGTAGCGCAAATCATATGCTGTCTGTAAGCTCCTGTTTCGATATTATCATCAATCCATTCTTTAATATAAGATGCATTTAGCATTGTTTCTCTCGTGCGAAAACTTTTAGTGGAAATAACAAAAAGAGTCGTCTCGGGCTGGAGTTTTGTTTTTACTTCGTCTAATTCCTTGCCGTCCAGATTTTCAATAAAGTAAATTCCCATGCCTGCTTTTTTATATTTAGATAATGAATTTATAAGAGATTTTACAGGCAAAAAAGAACCACCTATTCCAATGTGAACAATGTCTAAAAATCGTTTTCCAGTAGCCCCGACTTTTTTTCCTGAGCTAATATCTTCACAGATTTTTTTCATCTTATTTCGAGTTTCTAGAATCTCAGGCATAACAGACCTGCCCTCAGAACGAACATCATTCTTTGCAGAAGCTCGCCAAGCGAAATGCAAAGCAGGGCGGTTTTCTGTGTAGTTCATTCGCTCACCGTTTAATAAGTCTTTAAGTTTTTCTTCAACCTTACGATCCTCAGCAAGTTTATTTAGAAGCATAATAGCTTTTTTGTCTAAATGGGTTTTGGAATAGTCCAAGAAAAAATCACTTTCTTTATAAGAAAATTCTTTATTTCTAGTTTTTGATTCTTTCAAAATTGTTTTTAAGTGAGAATCAGATAAAAAAATCTGATGCTTTTTTAGATTTGCAATGCTTTTCATTTTTTTTCCTCCTGTTAGTTATACTATAATAAAATAACATAAAAAAATCTCTTTGCAATGAGTTTTATTTCTTGATTTTGTTTTTTATTTTTTATATAGTGTGTAAATTACAATCAAACGAATAGGCATAATTTAAGAAAAGCAATCATCAATAGCTATAAAGTATATTATTTCTTTGGGAGATCGTCTAATGGTAGGACAAAGGTTTTTGGTATCTTGAATTGGGGTTCGAATCCCTGTCTCCCAGCCATTTTTTAAGAAACTATTCTTACTATCACCCACCCCTTGTGGAAGGGGCAAAGTGTTTTGGGGCGGGGTAATCTAGACTAGTCTTAATCCCTCAACTTTCCACCAATTTTTTCAACAGAATCAATTATTGTTTTTGATATATTTTCAATTTCCGCATCAGTAAAAGTAGTTTTTTGCGGGCTTAAAATAACTGTAATTGCAATTGCTTTTTTCCCCTCTTCAATTCCTTTTCCTTGATACACATCAAACAAAATAATATCTTCAAAAACCTTCTGCGGAATGGATTTTTTTACAGTTTTCAAAAGGTCATTAGCTAGCATATTTTCATCAACAATAAATGAAAAATCCCGTCTAATCGACTGTAAATTTGATAATTCAACAGCTTTTTTTACTACTGATTTTTGTTTTTTTAATGGAATTCTACCTAAAAACAACTCAAAGAAAAAGACCCGTGTTTTGATTTTTAATTTCTTAACTAGGGCAGGATGAATTTCTCCAAATCTTCCAATTTCAACCTTACCTAGTTTCAAGCTGGCAAAACGATGTGGGTGAAATCCTTGTCGCATTTCTAGTGCTTCAATTTTTATATTTTTGTCTAATCCAAGCTCGGCAAGAACTTTCATCGCTCCTAATTTAGCATCATAAACATCGCATTCTTTCGTAGAATTATCCCAAGATTTTTCGCCAGTTCGCCCAGTCAAAACACCACACAAAGCATCTTCTTGATCGTCAGGTTTGTCGCTATAAAAAATAGGAGCAATTTCAAAAATAGATAAATCAATTTGATCGCGAGCATGATTATTTGCTATAACTGGCAACAACGAAGACAAAACCGTCGTCCGCAAAACATCGTGTTGATCTGTAATTGGATTAGCAATTTCCACTGCATTTCCAGCCCCAATGATTTTTTCTAACTTTGAATGAACAAAAGACCAGCTCAGATTTTCATCATATCCCAACGAAGCCATTAACCGTTTTAGTCTAAAAGTTCGCACTTGCTCAGGTAATAAAACAGGCTTGATAACAGGATCAATTGGCAACGAAATAGGAGTAATTTTATCATAGCCATAGATCCGAACCAACTCCTCCGTGATGTCATAATCGTATTCTAAATCAGCACGAAATGACGGCGGAATTATTGTTAAAACATTTTCATTTTGAGAAACTTTACAGCCCAATTTTTCTAAAATATCAGTGGCTGTCTTTCCAGAAATCTCTATCCCAATTTTTTTCTTAAAAGTTTTTAAGTCGTATTTTATTTTTCTATTATCGTCAGGAATTTTTCCAACAGATATAGTTTTTGAAGCTTCTCCACCACAATTTTCTAGAATCATTTTAGTAATTTTATTTATAGCAGGAATTGCACTTTTTGGATCAACTCCCCGCTCGAATCGATAGTATTTTCATCGCAACCTGATTCATTTGCTCCCATAATTCCAGAAATCAATGCAATATGTTTTTCGTCTGCAACGACCGTTTCTTCTCCTAAAAGTTTATAGTTTTTTTTGTCTGCAATCGCGGTAAATTTTTCACCTTTTTTTGCAAGACGAATATGCAAATTTCCAGTCAATTTATCAGCATCAAAAATATGACTCGGACGACAGGAATCAATCAAAATGTAGTTAGTAATATCCACTAAAAATGACTTTGGAGAAATACCAATTTCCGTCAATCTGTCAGCCAACCATTTTGGACTTTCTTTGTTTTTTACGCCTTTAATATAGATTGCAGAAAAGTGCGGACAAGCCGTTTTTTCGTCTAATTTAATTTTGATAGGTGATTCGATTGTGCCTTCAATTGGAGCGATTTTGTCTTCGATAAATTCTCCCATATCTGCGGATGCAAGGTCACGAGCGATCCCGCTTACACCTAAATAATCAGGACGATTTGAAGTTACTTCTGCATCAAAAAATACTGAGCCTTTTAAAATTTTGTCGGCAGAAATTCCGATTTTTGTGTCTGATGGTAAGTCAATAATTCCATCAGAATCTCCCAATAATCCAAGCTCGTTAAAGGAGCACATCATGCCTTGGCTTTCTGTTCCGCGGATTTTAGTGTCTTTTAATTTTTCTCCAAAAGCAGGGATTGTGTCGCCTGAACGAGCTAAAACTCCAATTAAATCTTTGCGAGCATTTGGAGCTCCACATACGATTTGTAATGGCTCTCCGCTTCCAGTTGAAACACTTAGCACTTGTAATTTATCTGCATTTGGATGTGGTTCTGCTGATAAAACTTTCGCCGTTATAAATTGTTTTAGTGGAGCATTTTTATCGATTAGTTCTTCAACTTCTAAACCAATTACAGACAACTTATCCGCAATTTCTTCCGCTGACTTTTCAGTCTTCAAATGGTCACCTAACCAGTCTAATGTAAACTTCATAGTGCTTCCTTTTTTCCTTTTGCTAAAAAGGTGTCTTTTGGGTCTATTCTTTCGTTTCTTCGTGAGCTACGTGTCCTCATTTATAAAACATAAACTGCGGGTCTCGCCACTTGAAACAAAAAAATCCCCACCAAAATCATAAAAATAACTAGAAGTTATTTTTATTTACACTCTTTTTAATTTCTTTTCTGCTTGTTGTTTATTTTTTTTCTTTCGTCCCACTCTGATTTTAGAATTGAAAATATCATAAAATTAACCCATCTATTTTCATTTTTAATAAATTTAGCCTCACGAAGTATTCCCTCATAAGTAAAACCTTGTCGCTTGATTGCTTTTTGAGAATTGAGATTTTTATCATCAATGCGACTCTGGACTCTATTTAACCCAACATTCTCAAAAGCTTCTTTCAGTAAAAGGTTTACAGCTTCTGTCATATACCCTTTTCCAGTTGCCTCTTTTTTTAGCCATCCCCCTTTTTCTGAGGACTTTTCCTTTTTATCAATATCAAAGATTCCAATATTTCCGAGGTATTTATTTTTGCAAAAAATACCATAATCAAAATGCTCTCCTTTTTTTCTTTTTTCACTAACTTCAAGTAAATACTTAAATGTATCTTCTGCTGTTTTAGTTTCTTTTTTGCTAGCCCATTCCATCCAAGGTAAAAGGTGGTCTCTATTTTTATCTACTTCATTAAAAGTAATTTGTGCTATTTCAAAAGTAGGTTTTAGCAATCGTAATTCAATCCGTTCGCCTTTTAATGTTTCACTAAATTTTTTCATTTTTTCTCCTTTACTTCAACAATACTTTCTAAAATAGCATCAAGCATATACTCTATGAATGGGGTGCTTTCTCCAATTTTCCCACTTTTTTCAAGAGCATCATAATATGCCTGCTGTCGTTTTCTAATCATGTTTTCCACAGGAATAAATTGAAAAACATTCTTCCAATTATACAAAATTAGACTTTGCCACAGCCGACCAATCCGCCCATTTCCATCACTAAATGGATGTATAAATTCTAGTTCAAAATGCAAAATACTGCTTTTTATTAGAGGATGTTCGTCGCTCATTTTCAGCCAATCAAACAAATTTTTCACTAGATTTTGAACCCTATCGTATGGCGGAGCGATGTGTTTTGCAACCTTAACATTTACGGTTCTAAAATTTCCAGCTGAATTTAAAACTCGTCCCATTAAATCTTTGTGAGATTTCAACAAGTCGGCGACGGAATACAAATTATATTTTTCTAAGTTTTTATATGCATCAATCACACCGCTAGCTTCTTTAATTTCGTCGGCGATTCCAACAACTTTTTTTCCATCTAAAATAGCTGTTATTTTGTCTTTTTCTACAAAAATGTCTTCTATTTCGAGTGTCCCAATTAGTGTTTTTATGCGATTTGTTTTTCGTAATTTAGGCGAGATTCTTTTGTCTAAATTATTTTCTATATGCACTAATTCCTCAGTTATTTTAGCAACTAAGTTCAAGACCTTTGAAGTGATTCTGTATGGTGGTTTTATCATTAACTCAATCCTTCTGCTCGGGATGGGGTATTAGTCGCTGGGAAGCCATAGTGTTGCAACCATCTAACATCTCCTTCAAATAATTTTCTCATATCTGAGATTCCATATTTAATCATTAAAGCTCGCTCAACTCCAAACCCAAAAGCAAATCCTTGATACTCATTAGGATCGATTCCGCAGTTTTTCAAAACATTAGGATGAACCATTCCAGCAGGAAAAACCTCGGTCCATTTGTCTCCATCTTTTCCAATTATCCAACGACCATCAACCTCTTTATATTTAACATCAACTTCAAAAGCAGGCTCAACAAAAGGGAAAAAATGCTGACGACACCTCATGGGAATGTCTTTAATTCCTAAGAAAGATTCTAGAAAATCATGCATCGCACCCATTACATTAGCTAAAGTTATATTCTTACCAATAACAAGCCCTTCGCATTGGTGAAACATAGGAACATGTGTTGCGTCTAAGTCATAACGATAAGCTCGACCCGGAGCAAAAATCTTCACTGGTGCGCCGTCTTTTTGCATCTTACGAATCTGAATAGTAGAGGTTTCCGTCCGCAACATATTTTCACTACTCTTCAAAAAGAAACTAGCATTTCGCTCTCTCGCAGGATGATGTTCAGGGATATTTAGGGCATCAAAATTATGCCAAGTATCGTCAATGTCCGGTCCTTCTGCCATTTCAAATCCCATGTTAGAAAAAATAGTCGCAATCTCCATCATCACATGAGTCATAGGATGAAGCGTGCCTCGTTTTGGACCTTGATTAACAGGAAGAGTTAAATCTAATTTTTCTGTCGCGAGTTTTTTATTCATTTCCACTAGCGAAAGTTCAGTTTTTTTATCTTCAATAGCAATCGCCACAGCTTGCTTTTCTACATTCAGTTTTTGCCCCGCGGATTTTCTTTCTTCTGGTGCTAGCTGTCCCAGTTCTTTCATTTTTTGAGTCAAAATTCCTTTTTTCCCTAACAACGATATCCGAACAGCTTCCAGCTCCTCAATCGTCTTACAACTTTTTATTTTGTTTAACATTTCACACCTCCAATGCAATTTTGATTAGTTTTTCATTATCGATAGAATTATACATTCTAACATTTTTTAAATCGTCTAGCAATATCCATTCAGGTAAGCCTTTGTATTTTTTTTCACTCTCTGTAAATTGTGAAGTAGAAATTTCCCCACCTATAACTTTACATGAATAATAAAGCAAAATAGAATGATTAAAACTTCCTTGTCGGCAGAAAATATCACTGTCGCAAAACAATAACTTTTCTACTTTTGTATCTAAACCTGTTTCTTCTTTTACCTCACGAACAAGAGCTGTTTCAGTTTTCTCACCTTTATCAATTCCACCACCGGGGTAGTCGTATCCGTCCCATTCTTTAGAAAGAAGTATTTTATTATTTTTTATAATTATAGCGTATACAGCAGGGCGAAAGACTAAATCCGATGTTTTTATTTTGTGTAACTTGCCGTCTCCATCTCTGCATGAAATTATTTTATCTAGCATTTTTTTTGTTCCAATCTGATTTTAGTTTTGCATATTGATAGAGCGAGGAAAATCCATCTTTTTCTTGGCAGTCGTCTTTCAAAAGTCCTTCGCAATTATAACCTAGTTTTTTAGCAAGTTCAATAGAGGCAGTGTTTTTTTCGTCGACTCTCCAAGTTATCTTATTAAATCCTTTTGTGAAAAATTCTTTTTCTAGCAGTAAAACAGCCTCCTGCATGTATCCTTTTCTAGTATGAGCTTTGTCGATTCCTAGTCCCAAATCAGCTTTTGCATCGCCAAAAGTTCTTAGATTCAAGACTCCAATTAAAGCGTCTTTCAAAAAGATACCAAAATGCCATTCTTTATTATTTTCCCATCCATAATTAATTCCATAGAAATAATCTATTCTTTGTTGGAAATCTTTTAAGTTGTAAAGACTTTCATCCCAAGGCAGAAAATGATCTTTATTGCTGCTCGCTAAGTTTTTTATAAACTCAAAATTTTCTTCGGTCGTTCTTAGTCTGCGAAGTTCAATTCGTTCACCTTTTATAATTTCGTTAATTTTTTTCACTTTGTTTCCTATTTCTTAAAAAAGGCTGTCATAAGACAGCCTAGATTTTTTTGTAAAACTGAGTGAGCGACTAGGCAGTCGGTTTCACCTCAGTTTTATAATTGATTATAGTAAGATTGATATATTATTTTTAAAAATTTTTCGAGAAATTTTTAATTGTTTAAAATAAAATATATTTTATATATTTTGTTTTAAATTGTTATAAAAGAACCGAAAAAGATTAAAAAGAATATGTAAACATATAATTCTTAATAATTTAACGACAAATCTATTTAAACAAGATTGCTATAATCAATTATTTTATAAATCGTTTTGCTTTTTCCGCAACTTTTGCAAATTGCTCAGGGTTGTGAATAGCAAGTTCAGATAGAGTTTTTCTATCTAGTTGTATATTTGCTTTTTTCAATCCACCCATCATTTGCGAATAAGTCATTCCATGAATTCTAGCTCCCGCATTTATACGAGTAATCCATAATCTACGGAAATCTCTTTTTTTATTTCTACGATCACGGTATGCATATTGCATAGCTCTTTCGACTCGTTCAACAGCAATTCTAAAACAAGATTTAGCTCTTCCGCGAAATCCTTTTGCCATTTTGATAACTTTTTTATGACGAGCGTGAGTTGTTGTTCCTCTTTTTACATGTGCCATTTTTTATCTCCTAAATTTTCTTTTTTCTCAAACCATAAGGCATTAAGCGTTTTAGTATTTTAACAAAGGCAGGACTCACTACTTTCATTCTTCTACCCTCACGGCGAGATCTTTTTGTTTTAGATGTTTTAAAATGACCTGAATTAGCACGAGTTGCCATCATTTTTCCAGTTCCAGTGAATTTAATTCGTCCACTTTTTAGAATGGACTTTGTCTTCATTTTTAGTTTTTTAGTTTTTTTGGGCATTTTGTTCTCCTTTGTTTGAGAGTTAAAATCGCACAAGGCATCCCATTGCCTGCACAACCATTAGTTTAATAGTTTTTCAACTACTATTTGATTCGTTGAAGGAATATAAATTGATAGAAAAACAATTAAAACTCCAGCTAACCATAAAACATATTTTTTAGTATTTGTTTTTTCTCTTCTTCTACGCATCTTTTTTAGCTAATCTTTTTTGTTTTCTAGCAGAAACATGCACTTTTCTTTTTGTTTTCTTAGCAAATTTTTCTTCTTCAATTTTAGGAAATTTTTTAAGAATAGCCTTTTTTACAGCCTGAGTTTCTTTTGTTAGATTTTTATTTTTAGAATTCAAAACAAAATTATCAATTCCACCTTTGTGATTGATACTTCTTAGACCATGAGTAGAAACCTTTAACTTAAAAGGGCGATTTAACAAATCACTAATGAACGAAAGACACCTAGTGTTAGGTAAAAAAGTTCTTTTAGTTCTATTTTTAGCATGAGACACATTGTTCCCAACTTGTCTTTTTTTTCCAGTAATTTCACATTGGCGAGCCATAATATATCCTTATTTTTTTTAAGCTATAGTAAAACAAAATAATAATTAAACAAATTTTAAGAAGATTTTTGAATGATTTTCAATAGGTTTCAGTGGAATTGGGTATGACCCATTTTCACTTAAATTATTGAAAAGCACCAAAAAGAACTTAAAAGTTGTTTGTCTTAAAATTAAAAACTAACATAATATAATGAGTAAAAAAATATTAAATTAGTATTTAGTTTTACTAAAATATACTTATACAAAAAAACCTAGCCTAAGTCAATGTTTATAATGATTCGTAAAGAAAACGAAGTATTAAAAAGTAATGAGAAAAGAAAAAATTATTGAGAATTTCGTCGCCTCTCCCCTTGCGGGAGAGGGACAGGGTGAGGGTATCAAGTTTTAGTTTTAAAGTTCTATCAAGATCGGGGCATGGTCGGATGGTTTGTGTTTTGTTCTAGGTTCTTTATTAACACCGCCTGCTTTTAACATTGCTTTAGCTTTCTCATTCAGAAAAAAGAAATCCAACAAGATACCTCTATTGTTTTCCCAGCCTCCTCTGAAATAATCCCAATAAGTATAATAAGTTTCATCAGGATTCAAAAGTCTCAGAGCGTCCGTCCAACCATTTTCGAGCCACTTGAAAAAATAATTTCTAACTTCTTTTTGTGTACAGGCTTCGTTTTTAAACCAAGATTTGCTTTTGTTAGCATCATTATCGGTAGGCACGACATTAAAATCCCCTGCTATAATTACAGGTTCGTCGTAAGACTTCAGAGTTTCAAAATGCTCCGTCATTGCCCTCATCCAATTTAGTTTGTAATCAAATTTAGGAGTTCCAATAGGATTTCCATTGGGCATGTAAGTAGAAGCAACACGGATTCCACCGGTAAAAACCTCTAAATAACGAGAATTGGTATCTTCAAAATTAGGTAATCCACACACAACATCCTCAATAGGATACTTAGACAAAACAGCAACTCCGTTCCAACTTTTTTGACCAAATGTTTCAACATTGTAGCCGAGTTCTTCAAAAAACTCTGATGGAAATTGCTCGTCTTGGCATTTTAATTCTTGGAATAAAACAATATCTGGGTTTTCATACTTTAGCCATTCTAAGGCATTTTCAAGCCTC
The DNA here is from genome assembly GCA_002084505.1 of Rickettsiaceae bacterium 4572_127. GTDB lineage: Bacteria > Pseudomonadota > Alphaproteobacteria > Rs-D84 > NBLK01 > NBLK01. Next base: position 10,173 of record NBLK01000026.1, on the reverse strand, counting down.
GCACGAATTGAGTTTACATTAAATGAACATATTTTCATAGGTTTTCCTTTTTTTTTACCCCGCCCCAAAATATCTAAAGATATTTTGACCCTCCCACAAGGGGTGGGTGATAGTTCGGAATTGCTTCGCAATGTCTTAGTTTTTTAGGGCACCCGTAAAGGATGTCCCTACAATAAATATGTCAAGTGCGGTTTTTCTCTATAATTTTTAGCTTTTATAGAGAGCAAAAAAAGATTCTTTTCACCGAATCAATCTTACTTGTTTTCTTTCTTATTTTCTTTTCCGTATTTTCCACCGTATCACCCACCCCTTGTGGGAGGGTCAAAATAGTTCTCACTATTTTGGGGCGGGGTAATGCATAGTGAACTTAATTGCTTAAACCGCTTACTTCCCCTTTTTCCATTTTAATAACGATCCTTTTAGGTCTTTATAATGTTTGTTTGCTCCGTCACCAAAGCTTTTTCCAGCTTTTTTCAAATCACCATAAATTTCGTCTTTTCCACCGCCAAAGTCAGATGCCATTCCTTCTATTTTTTTTACTAAAAATTTTCCGAAAATCCCAATTGCCAATAAAGTAAGCCAGCCTTTTAGATTTGGCAGAAATGAGAATGATAGCTCTGCCATAAACGAACCTTTGATTGTTCCATCAGTATTAAAAAAAGCAGGGTCTTTGTTCATAAGTTTTTCAGGCGTGATAACTTCTCCTCCCCAATTAAAACCAAACGAGCCAAGTGTTTCTTTTAGTAAAAAATGAATAAAAGCTACAGCAATACACCAAAAAATAAGATTGATAGTTCCTTGCTTAAATTTATCAACTGCAGATTTACTCCAATCAGAAAAATAAGGCATTACTTTATTTTTGTCCTCACTGAACGCCCATCCTATAAATGTAAAAGGAAGCAGAACAGCTCCGATAATAAAATAAAATAAAGTGTCTATAAATCTCCATAATAATTCAACCATTAGATTTGCAAATGAGGAAATTATGACTATTGCCACTACTATTTTTAGGTACATTAGTGGCGGAAAGAGAATGGATACAATTCCAGAAAGTATTAAAAACAATCCCATGTAGATACCAAACATTAAGGTTTGAAATAAATGTTCTAAAATGCAAATAAATCTATTTTGTAACTCAGGTGAAAATAACCCATTCGTGCTAGTGTTACTAATTCCATCTAGGCATTGGAAATACGCAGTGTCAGTGGCTCCCATAATTTCTGCTCCATATCCTAATGCTAAATCAACCAAAGGAGTTATAGTAAGGTCAAATAACCAAGAGGGATCCATTGTGAAGAAACTTCCAACAACTCCAATAATAATCCCTTTCTTAAAAACCTCTTTTGCTAATTCAGATCCTGTTAAAGGTTTTTCAGATATAAATTGTGAGATAACTAAAAACACTATCCAAAGTAAAGAAATTACAATAAAGACAGGAAATAATGCATCTTGTAGGATTAAAAATAATCTCCATGACAATGACGATGAGATTTCAACTAAAACCTGAGCAAGATTGCTAGCCCAAGTTAAAGCTGCATCTGCAGGCGTTGAAAGTCCTAAAAAAGCAATTACTAATAATAAAATTCTCACTTTAAGCCCCCTTTCTTAAATCCAAAGTTTTTGACGGCACTCCAACCTTTTTTACCCCATCCTTTTAGCTTTGTATACATACTGCTACCTATTTTTAGTTCATGTCCTTTCGGGAACAAACTCATTATATGCTCTCTAATTTTTTCAAAAAGTTTCATTGAGATTTTCATTAGCCCAAGTAATAATAAGAATCCCATCCAACCATTAGAGTTCTTTAAATTAGTTCCTTGCATTCCCATTGCACAAGCTTTTAATTTTTGCTTTCCAATAAAAGTTCCAGCAGTAGTCCCTGCTTTATAGTTTTCTTCAACAAGCTTATAACACTCCTTAAAATCTTTTTCTATTTGAGGGATTACATAGTTATCAGGTTTTCTTTCTAAGTAGTTTGGGAAAATATATGAAAATCCGTCTTTTGGAGCAGGATAATATCTATCGCCTACTTCACTATAAATTGTGTAAATAAAAACAAAAGCAATCGACAACCCAACCATCTTAAATGCTGATTTAATAATTGTTCTTACTGCAACATCTAAATGTTTAGAAACAGCAGACCCCTCAAAGGCATATCCAACTAAAATCAAAGGTAGAAAAAATAATGGGATAATTAAGGTCAGCAAAACATCTAATAATAAAAAGGGAATCAAAAGGTGAAAAACCAAAAACGCACCAAAAACATAAGCACCTGCTAGCCAATTTATAGTTCTTTCAGATAGAAAAATATCTGCGGCACTTCCTTCTGTTAGTGTAGCAAAAAACATCATATTGCCACCTGCTTGTAATCCGCTTTTTGTCATTAACCCCATTGTTCCCATTGTGCATAATAAAGAAGTCTTTACTTCACCAGATAAAATGCCATCTATGTTTTCGTCTGTCTTAGGGCAGAATCCGTCAGGGGTATTTAGTATTTTTTTTACAATTCCAGTGTGTAGCATAAAAACCGATTTAACGACTACCCCAGCAGATTTAGATATCCATTTATTTCCAACAACACCTGAAATTCCTCCAAGTAGAGATAAAACGATTAAAACCCTACCGAATCGTCTAATTACTTTTTTTAAAAACTCCGTTCCATTAACTTTTCCGTCTATTTTCATTTGTGTAAAAGTAAACCAAGCAAACCAAATCGCAGTTCCAAAAAGAAGGAGTAAGATTAAATCGCTGGCTAAAAATTCAAATCCTTTTTCTACTGCTATAGAAAAAAAGTCTATTAGTTTTGCAAATAAATCACATCCCCAGCAAAAACTAGCTTTGGTGACATCGCATCCAGCAGTGCCTAAATCACATCCCCCTGATTGCTTAAACCAAGTCCCGAAGTCCATACCGGGGGCAAATTTCCCTTTTGGAGCAAGTGTTGTAGCTAGAAGAATAGGTGCTATAAAGGTTATAATTATTCTTAATGCCCACTTCAATAATGTCATCCACATATTAAACTCTTTCCTTAACTATCGGTGATTGATTTCTTGTTGTGTCTGCCAATAAAATCATACATCAAAATATGTAATTTTAAATACGATCACTCAAAAAACCGTTCGCTTCGCTCGAGGTTATCTTAAAATCATTTGCCCCGCAAATAATTTTTTAACGATAAATCAACCACACCCGTCGGTGAGATTCTCTTTTTTATTTTGCAACTTTCTGTCTTATCGCCCGCCTCTTATGGGCGGGGTAAAATTTCCCCAATTCATAAACAAAGCAAATTTATTAAATTCCTATTTTTTCATTTTCTTAAAAAAGTTAAAGTTGCCCTTAAAAGAATTGAATCTCTTTTTCTCTTTCAGGAATGCTTTATTAACTTCATCTTTTAATTCCTTACCCATTTCAGAACTAGGCTTAACATCCATAAACATTTTAGCATATTCTCCTATTTTCTTCATCATTGTGTGAACTATTATAATTCCAGTAATTAGTCTTAAAATGATAGTATCTTCAATCTTAATAGTTTTCCACATATCTACAAAATTTCTATTGGTAATAGCTTCCTTAAAATTAGAATAAGAATCGGCTGTGGACATTAATGCTAATAAAATAGTTCCACATAAGGAAACAATTAAGGCAGTAAAAACCATAACAACCAGCCCCTCTATTAGTGTCTTAAAGTGTGCCTTAAACGAAGTATTTTGTATCTTTAAGTCAACAATCCAATTCAAAAATGTAAAAGGAAGCCATAAAAACACAATTCCCATTTTTAGAATAGGATCAACTAAATAAAACAATGTCTTGAACATTTGAAAAACGAAAGAGACTAAAAGCCCTAGCCCAAGTATAAAAGTTAGTAAAAACGACCATAAGGATTTTAGGAAGTTTATACCAAAGGTCGTTTTTGGAGCAACAACAGCCCCAATTGCTACGCCAATTCCACCAAGAAGCTTTGTCCCAACAACTTTAATGGCTTCCCATAGAACATCCACGAGCATCCACAGGGACTTCATTAAAAGGATTAAAGACAAAAGAACATAGTCTATAAAATAATTTAGCAATTGTTCTAATAAACAAATTATATTATTTTTTATTTCAGGAGAAAACATACTTTCGCTAGTCTTTATTGCCATCGGTATGTAATTGCACTGAGTTCCAGTTAAAAACTTTTTAGAAATATAAACAGCGATTTCCGACAGCGGGGTTAGGACTAATGTCACAAAGTCTTTAACTATATCATAGCCTGTCTCTTCTGTCCCTAAAACGAATCCAGCTATTGCTAATGCCCCCAATTTTTTTAATAACTCTGTTGTGAAAAACTTAGTTTTGAATTCTTCTATTCCCCAAAACATTTTAATAATTTTAATAGTAAACCAAATCAAGAATATTATAGCTAAAAGTCCAACCATAGGTTTCCTAATTTTATGCCAAACTTGATACGACAATGTCGACATTGCTTTAAAAAACAAATCATACAAAGGACACAACCAACAGCTAGCGAGAATATTTGAAAATTGTTTAATTATGTTTTGGGAATAGCACTCAGTTTTCCATTTTATCTCCTGCTTTATATTTCCTACTTTTAACATCGCCTTTCCATTTTGAGAAGGAACGATATTTCCTATTACTCTTCCTAGCATGTCATAAATTGTATTTCCCGAAAAGTAAGAAGGCTTAGCTGTGTCTGGTAGATTTGAAAAATCGGGCATATTATCTGTGCATTGCTTATTCTTTTGCACAAAAGTATTTTTTACATTATCAAATGTGATTGAATAATTTCCTAAAATCTTTTTTTTCAATTTTTGAAAAGTTTTTTTTAGATCAAAGTTTTTCAAGTCCACCAATAATTGTCTATCAGGAGTGATTCCTTTTTTTGCGAGTTGTTTTGCAATATCTAACGATGTCTTGAATTTTTTCAGGTAATCATCATAAGTTATGCCAGAAATCCCACTTCTTTTTAGAAAAGCAAGTTCAACGCAACTAAAATCCGAAGAGTTTTTAGAAATGTCGGATTGTGTGATTCCTAATATATTAGCAGAAGAAGATCCTGCCGAGCAGCCAGCTTTTGCTGAAAAAGAACTCCATAGGAAAAATATAAATAAAATTGAGATTAGCTTTTTCATGGAGCCCCCCCCCCACCACCAGTTGGAGCTTTTTCTTTTTTCTTAAAGACCTTTTTAAGTTTCTGTCCTTGTTTTTTATAATCCTTAAATGCATCATTTACTGTGTTTTTATCTGTCTTTACAGTTGTGGCAAAATCCCCTATTAATGTTTGTGCTTGTTTTATGACATAGATCATTACAACCCCAATGAAGAAACCTTCTACAACCATAGAAAAAGATAAATCAAATGCCTTTACAACCCCTTCACTGTTATTGTTTTGTAAAAGATTATCTACCGTATCTTGTGTGTTTGGATCACCTCTTGTTAAAAAAGCCATCATCATTCTAGAATTAAAAACAATTAGAATTGGGTAAAAAATAAGAGTTAAGGCTACGGTTTTTATCATGTCGATTCCTTTTTGAGCATAAGGTCTCGTTAGAGGAAAAACATAACCTAATGCTAAGACTGGATATAACATTAAAACAACAATTAGATCTAAAACACATTCTAATAAAATCAAAAATATCTTTATCCAAACCCAAGCAAATAACCCTAAAATAGCTAGGCCAATTATAAGCGGAGTAAGTTGAATATTATCCCAACCATAAGAAATTAACATTTCGGCAATAGTAAAAGGCTTTAAGAGAACTTCATTAAATGCAGAAATAAAAGAATACATAGGTTCAATTAGTCCACTTATTGTATTACTTGTTGTAAAAGAAGGTGGCGTGACACTGGCTAAGTCTTGATTAAAAGATGCTTCAAATACGATTCGCCCGTAATATGCACCTATGTCTAGCACAGGAACAAGCAAGCTATCTACTAATTCTTTTGGTGTAAATCCTATTAGAACAATTAAATACAAACTTGCAAAGACCATCAGTTTCCAAAAATCACTAATGAATTTTTTAGCACTAAATCCTTCTTCCATTTTCCAAAGGTTTTTTAAAATATAAATAACAATCCAAAGAGTTAGCAAAACACCTAAAAGATTTCTTCCTAAGTTGGCTAAATCTTCAAAAGCTCTGTCTAAAAAATTACCCGCATTTTCAAATAGAGCGATGAACAATACTTCTGAAATATCTGTCAGTTTTTTTGCCCAAGTGAATTCGCTGGATTGGACTCTGCAATTTTTAGAATTCCAAGCAATTTCCATTTCCTTGTTTCCGAATTTTACCTTTGCTTTTTTGTCGTCAATGACTTCTGTTATTTTTCCTAGTTGAGTTCCAAATATATTTAGAAAAGCTCCATTTGACGGATTCCACATTGTAATTTTTGAGAGAGTAGAAAAAGGGTAAGAGATTGCACTAAGGTTGCTCATGCAGTTTTTTTCACTTTGATTTTTAGCATTAGTGTTTTCTATCTTGTTTCCAACAGCTACATAATGGTAGAACTTTTGGATCTTTGAAGTAGCTTCATCTATGATTGTTTCGGGATCGTTAGAGCTAATACTATGTTGTGTTCTTAAAATACTTAGTTTTTCAAAGTCGTCGGCATTTCCAAGAGATCTTATTTTAGCAACACTTAGGGAGGAAAAAACAGTTTTTGCCCCAATCTTTAATAAGTTTTTATATGCTGAAAATGATAAATCGGTTTTGTTTTTGCCTATTAGATATTTTATTTCCCAGCAGTTGAACTTGTCTCCATTTTTTGAAATAATTTCTGTTAATATAGTGTTATCTATTCCATAGAACTCTGCATCACTTGGCGGACAAGATGCAAAACTTGAAATACTAAATAAGAGAAAAAATAAAAACCCTAAAACACTTTTCATAAAATGATTATAACAAAAAAAAACTCCATTGCAATATAATGTTTTGTATAAAGAATTAAAATTCTTGAAACTATAAACCTAGTTTTATAGCCTTTGTTTTTTTAGAGAGTGTAAAACTAGGTCTATGACTTTATTTTATGCCTCTTTTCCAGACTACATGTGTTTTTTTTACCCCTCACCCTGTCCCTCTCCCGCAAGGGGAAAAATCAAAAGTCCAAAGTTCCGCCTCTCCCCTTGCGGGAGAGGTCGAGCGAAGCTCGGGTGAGGGGTATTGTTAAAAACACATGTAAAATGGAATTGAACCTATTTTATTAGACTTGTTTTATAACTTCGCACTATCAAAGTAAAAAGCAATCATCAAGGGTTGCGGAAAATTTATATTATTTCAGACAATTAGAATACAGGCATGCTAGAAAACTAGTAATAGAAAAATCTTTTTTAAGGAAAACACGATGTATTGTCTTGTAAATTATAAGTATAAAAAATAGGCAAAAAACATTTATAAATTTTCCAAAAAACTCAAAAGAGTGACTTTGTTTTTAGAACGAAGTTTGTGATATGCCCTTAAAAATCGTGTTGTTTGAATGTCGTTTATGTAGATTTTTTGTTCTGTTTTTTCTAGAAAAAATCTCTCAATATCTATGTTTAGAAACTTACTAATTTTCCATAATTTATCTGCAGTGATTTGATTTTCACCAATTTCATATTTTTGCAATTGTTGAAAAGAAACACCTAATTTTGATGCTAATAATGTTTGAGAAATTTTAGCAATTTTCCGAAATTTTTTAATTTTTTGACCAATTTCATAATGAATCTTAAAATCTTTTAGCATAATTCCACCTCTTTTTTGATAAAAAAACAGTTCGCAAAAAAAAGCGAACTGGAGGTTCAAAAACTGCACAAAGTCAGCCAAGGTATTCGCCAAAAGGTTTATTTCCTTGCCTCCAGCTCAAGGCTAGAGGTAGCTAGAATTATTAAAATAATTCTCTTTGTGGAAGTTTTGAATCTCCAGCTGACAACCCGTCAGCATTTTTCTATTATAGATTGTTTTTTAGAAAAAAGCAAGAAAAAACCAAAGCGTTAAAGAGGCGTTTTATTTCTCCTTGCTTTTTACTTTTTTAGCTGTAATCATATTTATGTCTAATAACGAAAGGAGACAAAATGAAAAAATTATCTTTGATTGCCTTGTCGGCGATTACACTAGGACTAACAACACCTTCTTCTGCTATCTTTTATGGTAGTGTAGGAGTTGCATCAACTACTGACTTTGAAATAGGTTCGCAAGAATCAGATGGAGAGTTTGGATACTCAATCGCAGTCGGAGCAAAGGTTCCATTGTTGCCATTAAGAGCTGAAATTGAAACATTTAAGTTCAAAGGATCTAATTTAAGTGGCAACACTACTCATGATTCTATAACAGCTAATGGAATTATGGCGAATGTTTATGCTGGAATTCCAATTACAATAGTTTCACCTTATGTTGGAGCTGGGTATGGATTTGCTGAAATGAATCTTAGAAACAATGGTGGCGGTGTAGATACTAGTTCAGGTGAAAACAAAGCCTATAATTTAATGGCAGGTGTTGATATTGATGTTCCACTAATTCCAGTTGGATTTAGTATTGAATACAGATTTACTCAAATTGAAGCAGGTGATTTTGGACATAATGGTGATGGAGAAATTCAAACTATTATGGCAAAAGCTAGACTTGCATTTTAATTCTAGTCAAAATAAAAAAGGCAGGCAATTCGCCTGCTTTTTTTATGTATTGATTTTAAGTTTAATTTTTTATAATCTCTTTCTATGACACCTGCAATGCAACAATTTTTAAAAATGAAAACAGAATACACCGATAGTGTTTTATTTTTTAGAATCGGAGATTTTTACGAATTGTTTTTTGAAGATGCAAAAATAGCTTCAAAAGTTTTGGACATAACATTAACTAGTCGTGGATACGACGATGACGGAAAAAAAATTCCGCTAGCAGGAATTCCGTTTCATAGCTACGAACCTTATTTGCAAAAATTATTAAAATCAGGATACAAAGTTGCAATCGCAGAGCAAACCGAAACACCAGAGGAGGCAAAAAAAAGAGGCTACAAGGCTGTCGTAAATCGCAAAGTGGTAAGAGTTGTCAGCCCAGGAACTATCACAGAAGAAGTTTTGCTAGAAAATTCAGATCATAATTTTCTAATGGCGATAAAAAAAATAGGAGAGAAAACAGTTTCGGCTTGGGCGGATTTATCGACAGGGCATTTTTTTTGTGAGACCAGCAGAGAATCAATTTCGGATTTTATCTCACGGATTCAACCTAGCGAAATTATTTTATCAGATGCAGAAAATTCATTCATAGAATTAAAAAAACAATTTCCAGAAAAATGCTTTACAGAGCTGTCCGAAAATAGATTTATTGCAAATTCACAAATTGAAAAACTTAAAGATATTTTTAAGGTAAAAGACATGAATTCTTTTGGTGATTTTTCAAACGAGGAGTTAAAGGTTTCTGGATTGGTTGCTGATTATATTTATTTAAATTCTAAATCTCAAACTATTTCTTTTCAAAAAATATCACGAATGACTCCGGAACTTTACCTGCAAATTGATGGAACAACTCGTAGAAGTTTAGAGCTAACTATTTCACAAACAGGAGAGAAAAAAAACACTCTTTTTTCAGTGATAAATTGGACGAAAACAGCAGGTGGAAAACGACTGCTAAAACGATTTTTCGATGCTCCTTTGACAGATCTTTTGAGGTTGAAAAAAAGACAAGATTATATAGGTTATTTTATAAAATCCCCAGTGATTTTAGATGTTTTGAAGCCAATTTTGATGGAAATTCCAGACTTAGAAAGGATACTTTCTAGGCTGTCACTGGACAAGGCAAATCCGAGAGATTTGGGAGCCTTAAAACAGACTCTTTCGTTGCTTCCAAAAATAGCAACTTCTCTTCAAAATTCTCCTTTTGATTTTTCAAAATTGACAGAAAATCTAAGTAACATCTTTACAAAATTAAAAAAATCTCTACAAGAAGAATTGCCGTATTTGGCGAGAAGTGGAAATTTTATTCGCTCAGGATTTTCTCCTCAGCTAGACACCTTACACACTCTTTCAAAAAACGGCGAGAGCATTATTGAACAGCTTAGACAAAAATATATTTTGCAATCTAAAGTTCAAAACTTAAAGATAAAACTGCCAATTCACATCCTAAATGCGACAAATTGGTCACAATTCATCATAGCCTCTTCTGGCGTTTTATAGTCTAACACTTTTCTCGGTCTTTTGTTAAGGTT
>NBLK01000003.1 GCA_002084505.1 Rickettsiaceae bacterium 4572_127 | reverse complement strand
CTACATCAAAAAAGAAGGTTATTACAAATTGTCTTTTCGAACTTTATTTTGAGAGACGGAAGTCTTTGTTTTTCCTTGAAAAAACCCTTTGATATGATGGTGAATTTGGACGAGCGTCCAGAGTGGTCGGGGAGACAGGATTGTAATTCCTATTTTGCTTTGCAAAACAGGTTCCTTTCGCTTCGCACGAACCTACACGGTTCGCATCCGTTCCCCATACAAAAAAAACCCCAAGGGGTTATTTTTATGGTCGGGGAGACAGGATTCGAACTTGCGACATCTTGCTCCCAAAGCAAGCACTCTACCAGACTGAGCTACTCCCCGAACAGAAACAAATACATTATACTAAATAAAAAAAGAAAAGCAAGAAGAAAAAGCTTGCCTTAGTTATCTTATTTTGATATTATATTAAAATAAAAAAGGAGATATTATGAAAAAAATTCTATTATTAGCATTCACTGTGTTTTTGTTTTCGACAAATGTTTTTGCTGACGAAACGAAGAACTTTGAATATGATTATGGAGTTAAAGGGGCGATAAGTAATAAATGCATTAATTTAAAAGCTAAGGATGAGATTAAGACTAATAGTCCTCTCTGTAAAAATGACAAAGAATACATAAAATTTGCTTTAATGGATGCTAAACGAGTAATTGAAGCAGATGCGACAAGACATAATATTTTAACTAAAATCAAAGATAAAGTAAGTCAATGTGCAAATGGTTCATTATCTTTATTTGATCTTGAGGATGTGAAAACATGCCAAGAAGTAATTTTAGGAAATTTTTGTGATAATAAAAAAACAACTAGTAAAATATATGCTAAAAAATGTGAAAATAAAACTAAAATCGCAGAAACAATAAATGAAAAGTTTTCAGATTCTTTGTCTGCTCTTGCTGTGAAAAAACTTTGTGATAAAATTTTGATTAAAGATAAAGAAAAAGCACAAACAAATGCTGTAAAATTAGACAGTATTAAAACGAGTTATATTAGAAAATGTCGTAGAGGTGCTAAAAAATATAAAAGACTAGAAAAAAAAGCAAAAAATGTAGATGGAAAATCTAAGGAAAATTTTGCAAAAACCAACTGTTTAGTAAAAGCAGACTTCAAAAAAATAGATAAATGTATTAAAAAAGTTAAGATACAATATAAACTTAATTCTGATTTTGCTGATTACTTAAAGCGATTATCAGTTAAAGATGCATGTAAGAAAGAACTTGTAAAAAGTAGTAAAATAACTTCTTCTTGGGAAGATATTTTTACTTTAAGAGATTTGAAAAAATGCAAAAAATCAGTAAAGAAAATGAAAAAACTCACAAGCAAAGCTGAGAAAAATAAAAAAGCTGATATTGTCTGTTTAGGAATGGCTACATTGGCAAAAGTAAAATCATGTGTAAAAGATTTCGCAAAAGCAAAAAAAGTCTGTAAAAAACTTAAAAGAAAAATTAAAAAGTGTAATAATTGTGAAGATTTTTCTGATAATTGTGAAACAATTTCAGAGCAAAGTAAATTAAAAAAATATGAAGGCTTGCTTAAAGCTGCAAAGGAAAAACTTTCTGCCGATCGTAAAAAGAATAGAACTGAGAAAATAAAAAACTTAAAAAAGAAGTTTCAAAGAAAAAAAATTAAATGATTAAAAAAGTATTTATTATCGCAGGTGAGGCAAGTGGGGATTTATGGGGAGCTCCGATTGTTAAGGCGCTCATAAAAAAAGACATAAAAATTAAAGGTTTAGGTGGAGATGAGATGAAATCTGCAGGCTTAAAATCAATTGCATCAATAAAACCGCTATCAATTATGGGGATTTTTGAAGTCATAAAAAATCTAGCTTCTGTATATAAAATTTACAAAAAAACAATGGTTGAAATTGAAAAATTTAAGCCTGATGTTGTTTTAACTATTGATAGTCCCGGGTTTAATTTTCGCATTGCAAAGGCAGTAAAAAAACTAAATCCGAAAATAAAAAAAATACATTTTGTTGCTCCACAAGTTTGGGCTTGGAAAGAAGATCGAGCTAAAAAAATAGCGAAAATCTTTGATCATTTATTATGTCTTTTTCCATTTGAAAAAAAATATTTTACTCCATACGGATTGAAAACTTCCTTCGTTGGACATCCTGTGATTGAAAGCGGAGTTGAAAAAGGCAATGCGGAAAAATTTAGAAAAAAATACAACTTAAAAAATGAAACAGTTGTGTCTATAATACCGGGGTCGCGGATTAGTGAAATTGAACGAATGTTGCCAGTTTTATTAAAAACAGCAAAGACTTTATCATTAGCATTTCCGCAAATTAGGTTTTTTATTCCTGTGGTTTCTGCAACTAGACAATTTATTAAGAATGCTTTGCAACAGTTTGACTTGCCTATAAAAACCATAGATGGAAATGCTGAAAATCGTTATGATTTATTTTCTGCTTCTAAGTTAGCGATTGCTCTCACTATGCTTTTTCGCTTTTGTCTGAGGAAAAAAAATATAATTTAGCGAAAAGAAATCTTGAATTTGGAGTTCAAAAACTTTTTGTTTCAAAAACATCACCTACTAAAAAAATAGTGAAGTTTATTCTTGAAAAATAATTTATTTTAGAGTAAAGTAAATAAATAAAGGGTGTGTAGCTCAGCTGGTTAGAGCGTTACATTGACATTGTAGAGGTCACAAGTTCGACTCTTGTCACACCCACCATTTAAAAATTGTCATTTCCTGCTAAGGTAGGAATCCCACCGAATTGAATTTTTCTTTTCTTTTCTTTTCTCACTTTCTATAAAAAACAAAAAATGATGGAGAAAATATACTCTTAATATATCTATTGTAGGGGCATCCCTTGTGGGTGCCATAAAAAAAACTGTCATTCCTGCGAAGGTAGGAATCCCACCGAATCAATCTTGTTTTCTTTTCTTTTCTTTTCTTTTCTCACTTTCTATAAAAAACAAAAAATAATGGAGAAAGCCCAAACTCAATATATTTTTGTAGGGGCGAACCCATGTGTTCGCCCAAGGGCAGACACGCAGGTCTGCCCCTACGATGCGATCGGCGAGTGTGGTATTTGATGGAAATGTGATTTTTACCCCGCCCCAGCCCCTAAAACTAAACAACGGCTATAAAACTAGGTTTATAGCCTGCAGAAAAATTCCTATAATTTTCATGTTATATTTACCCAAAAAAATACAAAAAACACAGTGTTATTTGTAGAAAAATTAGAGTTGATTTTTTTTCTTTTTTGTTGGTTAGTTTGTATTAACGTTGTTAATACATTATTTTCTGTATCCCTTGTGTTTGCTAGTAAATTTACGCTCATTTTTCAAAACTAAAATTTAAGGAAAAGAAACAAGTATTTATAATTTCGTCGCTTCTTCCCTTGCGGGAGAAGGACAAGATGAGGGGGATTTAAGTTGTATGAGAGTAAAAGTATCCTTTTACTCTCATACACAATAAATCACAATTTTTGACCTGTAAATGAACTAGATAACCTATTGAAATATAGTAAAAAAATAGCAGTTTAGGAGTTATGAGGTTTCTAGAATACTCATAACTCTTTTTTGTTTCTATTCCAAAATACCTAGAACTATTTTGACCCCTCCCCAAAACAGCTAAAGCTGTTATTGACCCTCCCACAAGGGGAGGGTGATAAGCAAGAAAACAAGAAAGATTCTGTATTGTGAGAAGAATGCCTTCGCAGGAATGACAGTTTTTTTAGGGCACCCGCAAGGGATGCCCCTACAATAGACATATTGATTGCAGATTTTTTTCCATTATTTTTTGTTTTTATAGGAAAGAAAAAAGAAAGTTTCGATTTGGTGAGATTCCTGCCTTCGCAGGAATGACATTTTTTTTATACCCCTCACCCGAGCTTCGCTCGACCTCTCCCGCAAGGGGCGAGGTGAAGTCCGAGTCTTGCCTCAAAAACAGTGTCTCACTTAATCGAATGAATTCGTCTGTTGTTCCTGCGAAGGCAGGAATGACGACTCTTTTTTTAAATTTCCTCAGGGTTTTTTATTCTGTTTTCTATATTATTTTTAATTTTAGAAATGAAATCATTAAGTGATAGATTATTTTCCTGCTCGCCATTTCGATTTCTAAGTGAAACAGTTTTTGTTTCTATTTCATTATCTCCAACAATTAAAACATACGGGATTTTTTTCAAGCTAGCATTTCGCAATTTCTTTCCCATTCGCTCATTAGAAGAATCTAATTCAACTCGCAAACCATGTGTAGCAGTTTTCACATCAGCGCTAAATAATTTATCATAAATCTCTTTTGCATAAGAAATATGTTTTTCAGAGACTGGCACGACCATCACTTGAATCGGAGCCAACCAAGCTGGAAACTTCCCTGCGTAATGTTCTGTTAAAAAACCAATTGTTCTTTCATGAGCACCAAGCGGAGCGGCGTGCACTATATAGATAGGCTGTTCAACTCCATCTTTATCTTTGTAAGTTAAATCAAATCGTCCTGATGCATAAAAATCAAGTTGATTCGTAGAAATTCCATACTCAGTTCCAATTGCACTTTTAACTTTGAAATCAAACTTAGGTCCATAAAATGCGGCTTCACCTTCTTCTTCTACAAACTTAAAGCCAACATCATTGATAACTTTTTGCATAATATCTTTTGCCTTAGTCCACTTCTCAGGAGCATCAACAAATTTATCTAGTTTTTTCATATCAGGCAGAGCAAATTCTATGTAAAAATCGTCTTTTGAAATACCAAAGATATTATAATATTCCTCATGTAAAAGCATTATGTTTTTGAACTCTTCATAAGCCTGATCATAGCGACAATAAATATGAATGTCATTTTGAGAAATACTACGAACTCTAAAAAGCCCATTTAATGAACCACTAGATTCATATCTGTAAACAGTTCCATATTCTGTATATCGAATCGGCAAATCTCTGTATGAATAAGGCTTTCGCATATAGATAGTATGATGATGCGGGCAATTCATAGGCTTTAGATAATAATCTTCGCCATCGATATCCATTGGAGAATACATATCGTCTTTGTAAAAAGGTAAATGTCCGGATTTTAAGAACATATTCTCTTTTGAAATGTGCGGAGTAGTAACTCGTTTTAGCTTATATTTTCGCTCCATTTCTTTTGCTAATTGATTAAGTTCCTCTCGCAAAATAGTTCCATATTCTGTCATTGAAGGAAGTCCTAAACCGACATCAGGATTTAGAACATATAGATCTAAATCGTGATTTAATTTTCTGTGATCTCGCTTAGCTTGTTCCTCTAAATAAACTAAATGAGAAGATAATTTTTCCTTATTTTCAAATGCATAGACATAGACTCGTTGGAGCATTTTTTGTTTTGAATCTCCGTGTAAATAAGCCCCAGCAACTCGTGCTATTTTAAAACTTTTCGGTAATTTAGAAGTAGAATTTACATGAGGTCCTCTGCATAAGTCTATGAAATTTCCTTGTTTATAGCATGTGATATCTTCGCCTTCTGGGACTCGTTTTATGTTATCTACTTTGTATGGTTCGCCGAGTTTTTTGAAGAACTGAATTGCTTCGTCGCGAGATAAAATCTGTCTTTCTATTTTGTCTCCTCGCTTGATAATTTCTTTCATTTTTGCTTCAATTTTAGAAAAATCTTCTGATGAAATATGATGCTCTAAATCAAAATCATAGTAGAATCCATCGGCAACAGCAGGACCGATAACTGGTTTTGCATTTATCCATAATTCTTTGACGGCTTCGGCTAATACATGGGCTAGTGAGTGTCGGAGAAGTGATAAAGTTTCGGCGTCTTTGAGTGTTAAAATTTGTAGTTCTGCATCAGTAGGTATAGCTCGTGATAAATCCCAAAACTCATCATTTACTTTTGCATATAGAGCTGATTTGGCTAGTGAAGGTGAAATACTTTGAGCAATCTCAAAGGCATTTATACCTGCTTTGTATTCTTTTTTACTTCCATCTGGAAATGATATTTGTATCATTTTATGTCCTTTATTTTACATGTTTTATTAAATTGTTTTTTTCCTTGAAGCGGAAACACTAGATTATAACCCCATTGGGGTAGTCGTAGAAGTAAAAAGAATTTTATCTAAAATTAACATAAGAATAATCATAACAACTTTTTACTTGCTTTGCAAGAAAAAAATCATATAATAATTTATTATTATTCTTATGAAGATAGGAATCTTATCAAATCGAATTTTCCTTGCTTATCACCCACCCCTTGTGGGAGGGTCAAAATAGCTTTGCTATTTTGGGGCGGGGTAAACATCTTCTGCGGGTGTGGTGGAATTGGTAGACACGCTGGTTTTAGGTACCAGTGCTGAAAAGCATGGGGGTTCAAGTCCCTCCACCCGCATTTTATAGTCAAATTAATTAAGGTTGTCCGAATAATCGCCTAAATTTTTCGCGAAATTTTCAATTGGTTTTAGTGAAATTGGATGACCCATTTGCACTTAAATTATTGAAAAGAGCCGAAAAAGATAGCGAGTATGTGGATAAATTTTTAAAAAAATTAACCAGAAAAAAAAGAAAAAGACAAGCCAAGATTAATTAGTTTGAGTATACATTCTTATTGAATCGATTTATTGGATTCTGTGAAAAAAGATCAAAAAACAATCTATTTATTTGAATAATAAAAAAAGCCCTAAAAGGAAATCTTGAGAATTTCTTTTTTGCAATTTTATTTTATTTTTTATTGCAAAGTGATTGCTAAGATGTTATTTTTCTTATATGAAAAAGGACGATTTATTTTTAGATGTAAACACGGCTGAAAAAGAGCTAAAAATTCTTGCGGAAAAAATCAAAAAAGCCGACATTGATTATCACACAAATGATGCTCCAACGATAACAGATGCAGAATATGACAAATTGCGGAATCGTGCTTTTGAAATTGAATCGCAGCTCAAAGAGCTCGCTCGAAAATATAAAATTTCTAAAACTGTTGGAGCAAAAATCAAGTCAGGCTTTTCTAAAATTACTCATTCAAAACCTATGATTTCTCTCGATAATGTTTTTAATTTTCAGGAGCTAGATGATTTTACAGATCGTATAAAAAAACTTTCTCAAATGACGGAATTGCCTGAAATGATTGCAGAGCCAAAGCTAGATGGTGTGTCTTTTGTTGCTCGTTATGAAAAAGGAAAATTGGTATCAGGGGCAACTCGGGGAGATGGAAAAATCGGCGAAGACATCACTGAAAATTTGAAAACCATAAAAGGATTTAAAACTGAAATTCCGACTGATTTAGAAACACTAGAAATTCGCGGTGAGGTCTATATGGACAAGGCGGATTTTCTAGAAATGAATCGAAAAGCGGAAAAATTCGGTGGCAAGATTTTTGCTAATCCGAGGAATGCATCTGCAGGAAGTTTACGGCAATTAAATACAAATATAACTGCCTCTCGTCCTTTGAAATTTTCTGTTTTCACATGGGGGGAAGTTTCCGAAAAAAAATGGAAAACACAGAGTGGTTTTTTTAAGTTTATTCACTCGTTAGGATTGCCTATAAATAGTTTTACAATTATAAAATCATCAAATGAATTAAAAAAGATTTATCAAAAAATGGAAGATAATCGCAGTCATTTTTCAATGGATATTGATGGTGTTGTTTACAAAATAAACGCTCTTGCTTTGCAAGAAAAGTTAGGTATGACAGCTCGTTCTCCAAGGTGGGCGGTTGCTCATAAATTTCCTGCTGAAAAAGCTCAAACAATAATAAAAAACATTCGGATTCAGGTAGGGCGAACGGGAGTTTTGACTCCTGTTGCCGATTTAGAAGCTGTAAGCATAGGTGGTGTTTTGGTCTCGCATGCGACACTTCATAATGCTGATGAAATTGAACGAAAAGATATTCAAATTGGTGATGTTGTGATTGTAGAAAGGGCAGGGGATGTTATTCCAAAAATTGATTCTGTTTTACCTGAAAAACGACCTAAGGATTCACAAAAATTTATCTTTCCGACTGCCTGTCCTGTGTGTAATTCTCCTGTTGTTCGACAAGGTGGAAAATCTGCAAATGTTTGTACTGGTGGATTTTTTTGTTCGGCTCAGATGCACGAAAGATTAAAGCATTTTGTGTCTCGCAAAGCCTTTAATATAGATGGTTTAGGGGATAAACAATTAGAGATTTTCGAAAAAAAAGAATGGATAAAAACTCCTGCTGATATTTTTAATTTGGAGAAATTTAGAGATAAAATTTCTCAACTTGAGGGCTTTGGAAATAAATCGGCGACCAATTTAATCGAGGCAATAAATGCTAAAAAAAGAATAACTTTTGATCGTTTTTTGTATGCTCTTGGAATTCCTCAAGTTGGGATTGTTTTAGCAAAAACATTAGCTGATAATTATAAAACTATCAAACTATTAAAAGAGACAAATAAATTAGAATTAGAACAGATTGAAGGTGTTGGAGAAATAATTGCAAATGAAATAAAAACCTATTTATTTTTACCTAATATGGAAAAATTAGTTGAAAATTTAGAGGAAAAATTAGAAATAATTCCTGTTGAAAAAATATCTAAATCACAAACAATTTTTACTGATATGCGAGTTGTTTTGACGGGGACATTAGCAACAATGACTCGTGATCAAGCTAAGGAAAAATTGATAAAAATGGGAGCTAAAATTTCTAGTTCAATTTCTGCAAAAACTGACTTTTTAATTATAGGAGAATCTGCAGGCTCAAAACTTAAAAAAGCAGAAAAACTAGGAGTGAAAATTTTAACAGAAAAAGATTTTTTACTTGAAGAAAAATAATTTATCTGCTATTGTTCTGTTATGAAAAAAGGCAGTGTGCAGTTTTATAAAACTAAAAATGGTGATTTACAGCTTGATGTTAAATTGCAAAATGAAACTGTTTGGCTGTCGCAAGGGCAGATGTCTAAGCTGTTTGATAAAAATAAATCTACAATTTCTCGTCATATAAATAATGTTTTTAGAGAGGGAGAATTAGAAGAAAATTCAGTTGTTGCAAAATATGCAACAACTGGAACAGATGGAAAAAGCTACCAAGTAGAATACTACAATTTAGATGTAATTATTTCGGTTGGGTATCGTGTGAAATCACAGCGAGGAACTCAATTTAGAATCTGGGCAACAAGCATACTAAAAAATCATATCAAACAAGGATATTCTCTGTATACCCGTAAGCTAGAACAACAAGGCATTGATGTTAATGCGCTCATTAAATTGCTAGAAAAAGCCTTTAATCGCAAAGCATTACAGACATCAGAAACGAGCGAAATTCTAAATATCATTCAGAGATATTCTTCTACTTTTAATGTTCTTTTTAGGTATGATAAAGATGAATTAGGTAATATAAAAGGAAGCCCTCCAAGTATTGAATTAAAAATTAGTGACGCAAAAAAAGCAATAACTTCATTAAAAAATGAATTACTAAAAAAAGGCGAGGCGACAGATTTATTTGGAAAAGAAAGGGCTGATATTTTCACTTCAATTATAGGAAATATAGAGCAATCATTTGGCGGACAACTTCTTTATCCAACAGTTGAAAATCGTGCTTCGCATTTGCTATATTTTATTATAAAAGACCATCCTTTTATCGATGGAAACAAACGCTCGGCATCATTTATGTTTATTCTTTATTTATTTCAAAATGGAGTGGTGCAACATATAAATGAACATGGATTAGTGGCATTAACTTTGCTAATTGCCGAAAGCCATCCGTCTCAAAAAGACATAATGATTCGTCTAATTCAAAATTTAATTACAAAAAATAAGGAGTGTTAAAATGAATATAATTACTAAAAAAGCGATGTATTATCCAGAGCATAATCCAAGGGCATCTGGAATGAGATTGGCTACTAAATTAGCTATGCAACCATCATTTATAGAGACTTTTGTTCAATCACTGTTTGATGTTTATAAAAATAAAGGCACTCCAATAAATAAAATTGTTGTTGGAACGGATGGAAGATATTTTACTGTTAATGCACGAGAAACTGTTATGAGAGTGGCATTAGCAAATGGAGTTGATAGAATTTACACAACTGCTACTGGTTTAATGTCCACTCCTGCCTGTTCTTTGATTACAAAAAATAATGCGGATGTTTCAATTCTTCTTACGGCTTCTCATAATCAAGGTGGGCTTGATGCTGATTTTGGAATCAAAGTTGAGGATGACAAAGGTGGAATCATAAGTTCAGAAATCTGCAATGAGTTGATAGAATGCATGAAAAAAATGAAAGAATATAAAACAACAACAGACACTCCAAATAATGTTTTTATGAATCTAAAAGTTGGGTATTGCGATAGCGTAGAATGGTATGCAAATAAGATGGAAGAGCTTTTTGATTTCGATCTTTTGAAAAAGTTTTTTAAGAAAAAAAGAATCGTTTTAGATTGTTTACATGGAGCAAGTGGGGATTATGTTAAAGAGATTTTTGAAAATCGTTTGGAATTAGAAAATTTAGAAATTCGTAAGAGTGAAAATCTTCCTGATTTTGCGGGCGGACATCCTGAGCCGAATCCACTTTATGCTAAGAAATTTTATGATGAAATTATTGCAGATAAAAATGCAATTGGTTGTGCTTTTGATGCCGATGTTGATCGTTATATGATTGTGTCGGAAGGGCGATTTATGGCACCTCCTGATTTACTTGCTATGGCAACGAAATATCTGCATTTAGCGAAAGGATATTCGGACGGTTTAGAAGGGGTTGCACGGTCTATGCCGACTGCAAAAATAGTTGATGCAGTGGCGAAAGATTTAGGAATTCCATGTTATGAAGTTCCTACTGCTTGGGGATTTTTTATAAATTTATTAGAGGCAGGGAAGATTACTATTTGCGGTGAAGAATCGTTTGGAATCGGCTCAAATCATATCAAGGAAAAAGATGGAATTTGGGGGGTATTAGCTTGGATGAATACGCTTGCGAAAACTGAGAAAACGACTGAAAATCTTTTACAAGATCTTTGGGGGAAATATGGAAAATTTTATACTTGCCGATATGATTTTGAAACAACAGGAGAAAAAGCAAAAGCAGTCTTTGAAGGGCTAAAGAATCTTAAAGAAGGACAATTTGATAATTATAAAATTCTGAAAGTATCTGAGTTTAATTTTATAGATCAAATTACAAAAAAAGAAACTCCACATCAAGGTTGGACGGTAGAATTTACTGATGGCTCACGAGTTATGACTCGATTGAGTAATACGGGAACAAAAGGGGCTTTACTTAGATTTTATATTGAATTAAGAGAGACTGAAAATTTTAATGCTGATTCATTTGAGATTACAAAAAAACTTGGTGAAGCAGGTCTATTGGCTCTTGAAATTGAAAAACATTTAGGAACAAAAAAACCTGATGTTATAGTAAAAGGCTAATAAAAAAATGGAAGTTAAAGAAATTATAGCAAAATCCATAATGAACAAATCAAATTTGCCAAGTGTAGATTTTGCTATCAATCCTTATGTTGGTTGTGAGTTTGGTTGTGCTTATTGCTATGCATCTTTTATGTGTCGTTTTGTGGATAAAAAGATTGCAGACTGGGGAAATTTTGTTCATGTAAAAATAAATGCAGTAGAGCTTTTAGAAAAAAAACTTCAACACTTCAAATCTTGGAATTCATCTATTTTTTTCAGTTCTGTCACTGACCCTTATCAAGGAGTTGAGGCAAAATATAAGCTCACTCAAAAACTTCTACAAACTCTTTCGCAACAATTTTATCCTGGAAAAATTTCTATTTTAACAAAGTCTAGCTTGGTTTTTCGTGATATAAAATTATTTGATACTTTTAGAAATATAGAAGTTGGATTAACTATAACTTCAACAGATGATGACATAAGCCGTTTTTTAGAATTTCGTGCTTCTAATGTTTCAGCTAGATTAAATGCTCTAAAAAAATTAAACGATGCAGGACTGAAAACTTATGCTTTTATAGGTCCTTTACTTCCACATTTTAGTCTTTTTCCAGAAAAATTAGATGCTCTTTTTAAGGCTATTAGAGAAACTGGAACTCAGGAAATTTTTGTAGAACATTTAAATATGAAACCTTATATTTTGCAACGACTAAAGCCTTTTTTAGAAAAATCTACAAAGCAAATTCAAGATATTTATACTCAGAAACAAAAAGTAGATTCCAAAATTTATGAGCTTGTGAAAAAATATGATTTTAAACTTCGCCTTGATGAAACAATTCAACATAAGAAATCACAGTTTTAGAACTTAAGTATTACTTAGTTTTAGTGGAAAAAACTAATGAATTAAGAGTATTTTTTCCACCGCATTATGACCAAAATAAACATTAACTTTTTCTTTAATTGCTGGGAGTTGATGAGATAAAATAGTAGCGACAGATGGAGATAAAAGGCGGATTTTTAATGTTCCGCCTGTTTCATTTCTCTTAGGTTGCTGAAAACGAGTTGGAACAGTTAATTCGGCGAATTCTTTTCCTACAATTGTCCCCCAGTTTTGAATTAAATCCACTTCTGAAAAACCGTATTTCCCACCTAGTGTTTTTATGATTTTATTCAATCCACTAGAAAAAACACGAGGTCCTCGCTCATACCGTTTTTCAAAAAAATTGTTTTTTTTCTTATTCATTTTTTTTCTAAAAAAAGACCGTGAAAAACTTTTTTATTTTTTCTTTTAGATGTTTTTTTAAGTCTATAAATCTCAAATCTTTTTTATTAGGATAATGTAAAGATTTAAATTTATAATATAAGCTGTTATCTATTATATTTTTTGGCAAAAGTCTTAATTCTAATCTTTTTTTAGATTGATAAATTTTCACACTTCCGTATTTTTTATCTATAAAATTATTTAAAAAAACACTTTTTTCAGATGTTCTTTTGCTATCAACTTGTATTGTTTTTTCAGATATATTTTTATAATTTAACTTAGTTATCAATAAATAATAATCTTTATCAGCTCTCATTAGAAAAATAAAATATATTTTTTTTATACCAGTGTCATCAATTGCTTTTTTATATTTATCTTTTAGGATTTTTATCCAAAGTCTTTTTAGTTTTTCATACTCTTTATTTACGAACATTTCGTCTAAATTTTTTTCTTTGAACTTTTGTCCCAATGAAGTTTCTCCACTTTCAGAATTATTTATTAGCCCATTTTTATCAAGTTTAATAGACATTGATTTTATGTCAGCTAAAAAACTATCTGTTTTTATATCGACAGGATAAGAACCTGCTCCCAATGGTTCGCCACCGATAGCTTGAACGACCCATTGTTCCATGTGTTCTTTTGTGGTTTGGAATTTTAGATTTTTTTGTTTTGTCTTAGCTTCGGGATGAGAAAAACTGTTTAATTTTAAGTAGTGTTCAATTACTTCTATAGCCTTTTTGTCAAAAATTTTCAAGATTTCTTTTTTAGTTAAAAGCTTTAATATGTTATTCATTTTTGCTCTCTCTTACGCAGCTATTTTTTCTTCAAATAGATTTAGTTGTTTTTTTATTTTATAATAATCCTGCTCTTTTTTTCTATATATATCATTAGATTTCAACATATTCATTATGTTTAAAGCTATCTTTTGAATTACAGGAATGCTTACTGAATTGCCAATTTGTTTGTATCTATGAGAATTAGCCATTTCTGTAGGAAATTTAAAATTTTCTGGAAACCCCTGAAATTTAGCACATTCCATCGGAGTTAATTTTCTTATACCATATTTATCTAAAATAAGTGGAACATTATGCCCGCCAGTTCCCATGTTTGCTGTTAGTGTCGGACAAACATTATTTTTGTTTTCTCGCACATAAACTCTTCTCCATTGGTATATTGTATCTTTGTTTTTCATTTCTTTTTTTAAAGTAGGGAAGTACTTAGAGTTATTATAGTAATATTTTTCTTCTTGTTTTGAACTATAAATTATGTCATGGATTGTTTTTTTTAAAGGTTGTTTTTTTGGTTTTAGAAGATGTTCAATCATGTCTTTATTTAGTTTTGTTATATGATTTAGAGACACATTTTTTTTATCAAATCCTATAATATAAATTCGCTCTCTATTTTGAGGAATGTTTCCATATTTGGATGTATTTAATACAAAACTATTAAAAGTGTAACCAGCATTTCGAACTTCTTTTTCTATAACCTTAAAAGTATTTCCCTTGTCATGTGAAATTAAATTTTTTACATTTTCAAAAAACACAACTTTGGGTCTTATTTCTTTTACTAATCTCATCGTTTCAAAAAATAAATCCCCTCTATTGTCATTAAAACCTTTTCTTTGTCCTGCAATAGAGAATGCTTGGCATGGAAATCCAGATGTTATTATATCAACTTTTTTAAGTTCAGTAGATTTTAAGTTATGTATGTCATTTTCTATTAGATTATGGTTAAAGTTATTTCTATATGTTTTACAGGCATTTTTATCCCACTCATTAGCCCAAAAAATATCCGCACCAGAATTTTTAAATCCTAAACAAATACCACCAATTCCAGCAAACAAACTTCCAACAGAGTACATTTTATAATAATAACATAATATTTATTAGAATCAAGATTTTTATTTTTTATCCAAAAGCAGTGGTTTGTCTTTATGTTCTAGTATAAAAGTTTTGATTTTTTCGAGGGCTTTGTTTTCAATTTGTCTAACCCGTTCAGCAGAAATTTTCAAATCACTTCCAAGCTCTTTTAGAGTTTTTTCATCTGTTAATTGTCTCGCATTTAGTATTTCTTTTTCACGATCAGAAAGTTTATCCATCGCTAATTTTAGTAATTTTTTTTGATATTTTTTCTCGGCTTTTTCCTCATAAATTTCATCTTGAAGAGGGGCTGTCCCTGTTAACATATCTATGTATTCACTTTTTGTGTCATCGTTCATCTGTTGATTTAGAGAAAAGTCTCCCGACAATCTAGAATTCATGTTGTAGATTGCTTTTTCAGGAACATTTAATTCCTTTGCGATTTTTTTTACATTATCAACAGTTAATTGAGTGTCTTCATAGACTCCGATTTTTTCTTTAGTTCGTTTCAGTCCAAAAAAAAGTTTTTTCTGCACACTTGCCGAACCGATTTTTACTAGTGACCAAGACGACAAAACATAGTCTTGAATCATAGCTTTTATCCACCAAATTGCATAAGTAGTTAGGCGAAACCCTTTGTCAGGATCAAACTTTTTTACGGCAGTCATTAGACCTATGTTGCCCTCAGAAATTAAATCACTAACTGGCAAACCATAATTCCGAAAATCATAAGCAATTTTTACAACTAGCCGTAAATGTGAAGAAACTAAAATTTCCGCCGATTTTCTAGACTTGTTTTTTTTAAAATCCTGAGCTAATTCCAACTCTTCCTTTTCTGATAAATAAGGAAGGTTTTGCACCATTTGGATGTATCTTTTAAGTCCATGAGCATTTGGATTTATTTTAGCTAAATTGTTATTCTTTTTCATTGTTATAATATAGTATTCTTTAAAATAAAATCAAGTGAAATAAAATTTAATGTCGTGGTGTTGAGAAATGAAACAAATTGAGAAAATTATAAAAAGTTGGAGTGGGTAGAGAGAGATTACTTTCTTTCAAATAAAAATATTTTTTTATTTGCTTTCTTCTTTTTATTATGATATATTGTTATGGAATATAAAAAAATAAAGAAAGAAGGAGTTTGAAATGGTTAAAAAAAAGACTAAGTTATCTTCAGTTAAAGCTAAGAAAACTGTAAGAAAAGTAAAACAAGATATTGTTTCTGCTGAAAAAAAAGCAGAGAAAAGAATAAAAAAAACAATTAAAAGAGTGAGAAGAATTCCACAAAAAGCAAAGAATTATTCAACAAAAAAAGCAAAAATAGACTTTAAGACTTTTATTACAGATGCAAGAGATTTGTTGCTTCGCCCAAAAAAATTATTTGAATCTATAAAAACAAACAATGATTTTGATGAGCCAATTGTTAAAGCAGGTGTATACGGATTGCTAGCTGGAATTATTTCTGTTTTAGTCGGGGTGTTTAGTGGTCAGGGATTAGTTTCATTGACTAAATTAATTTCTCTTCCAATTCTATCCGTATTTATTACTTTTGGAGCAGCAGGGATTTTGTTGTTTATTTCATATTTAGCAAATGGAAAAATGGATTTTGAGGCGTCTGTAAAAGCTGTCTCGTCTAAGATATTTTTATATCCAATTATCGTCCTTTTGTCAGCAGTTTCAATAACCTTTCCTCTTTTAGTTTTTTCTACTGTTTTAGTTGATATGTTTCTTCTGTATTTAGGATATAGTATGATTGTTTATTGTCTAAATGCTGATTTGAAACGAGCTCGTATTATCTTTGGAATTCTTGGATTATTGATGCTAGGATTTTATCTTACTGATTATTCTATCTTTTGGTTTATGAAGAGAAATTTTGAAGTAGGGCAAGAATACTTTTTTCAAAAAAGCCTTGGAATGCATGTAGATATGGATACTTTGAAAAATTTGGTGCAGTAAATGAACTTAAAAGCTTTTGAAAACTTTTTATTGGATTTGAAGATTAGTGATTTTGATGCTTCTGCTGGTATTCAAAAAACTATGTTTGAAGAATATAAAAGATATGGCACAACAAATAAAGAGCTTTTGGCTACTCGACGAGATTTAGAAATTACTTTTAATAATTCCAATGTTAGTTTGTTTTTTGAGAAAAAAAGAATCGCAGGACAGAAAAAAATACAAGAACGGTTAGAAGTTGATGTTTCTTGTAAGATTGATTTTCATGGTAGAAAACAAGAAGACGACAAAAGAAAAACTTGGTCTATTAGATTCTTTTTTGATATTCATAGAAACTTAGCTCATATAAATAAAATTATAGTTAAAGCTAATTCTCATAAAGAAGATGCCGAAGATTATAATTTTGCTGAGTTTGTTTTTAAGCTAGTTAATAGAAAATTGATTGTTAACAAACATTCAGCACAGGAAAGAAGAGGTGGACTTAAAACAAATCCTGCTGTTTTAGGTGATGATATTGGAACAAAAAATATAAATGAGCTTCCTCAGGTATTAATTACAAGACTTAATAAACCTTTAAAAAAATACTTTAAAAAAACATTTAAGTTTGACGATGAAAAACAAGATGATAGCTCTAGTGTCATAAAAACGGTTGATGTTGATTTTAATTAAAAATGTCTAAAAAAATATTACGAAGCAATTTTGAACTATCACCCGACTTTTGTGGGCGGGTGATTTTTTTAATATAAACAACATTATTCTTTAACACAGCCAATTTTATTTTGAAAAAATCCATTTTAAAGTAATCTAGAAACTTAATTATTGGGAGAGAATAGAAATGAAAAATGAAAATCTAAAAATTCTTATATTCTTACACGGAACAACAATAATGCACAAAAATGCTAAAATGGTAAACAGAAACGAACGAGTTAAGCAGTCTACTGTTCGAGAAGATTCAGTTCTAGATTATAAAACCTATGTTCCTATTGAACAGGTTGTAAAAAAATTAAATATATGGAAATCTCAAAAAGCCACCATTTTATATTTATCTTCTCATGAAACAAAAAAAGCAGTTGATGATGATATTTTTGTTTTAAAAAAATATTTTTTTCCTGAGGGAGAGGTTTTTTATCGGAAAAATAATAAAAACTATGCACAAGTAGCAGAAGAAATAATGCCAGATATTTTAATTGAAGACGATTGCGAGAGTATTGGTGGCAAGAAAAAAATGACATATACATATATAAAGCCTGAACTAAAACAAAAAATAAAGTCTATTTCTGTTAAAGAATTTGGAGGAATAGAACATCTTCCTGACAACCTTGAAGAATTGAAAAAGTTATGAAAAAATCATTAGTAGTAAATTTGAATAAAAATAAAAAGATAAGAAATAGCATGTTTATCACCCGCCTCTTGTGGGCAGGTCAAAATATCTAAAAATATTTTGGGGCGGGGTAAAAAAGCAATTGCTGATATTAAAGAAGAAAAGTCTAATGTTTAAAAAAACAATTTCTATTATTGGAGCTGGAAGATGGGGAAGTCTTTTAGCATGGTATCATAATTTTATTGGAAATTCCGTTCTGCTTTGCGGTAGAAAAAACAGTGAAAATTTTGCTTCTTTATCTAAAACGCGAGAAAACAATTATCTAACTCTTTCTAGTGCCGTTGAACTTACCACAAACTTAGAAAAAGCATTAGAAAATCAAATTGTTTTTATTTCTATTCCTGCTCAAAAATTAAGAAGTTTAGCAAAGCAAATTAAACCTTTTTACACCAATCAAATTTTTGTTTTATGTATGAAGGGACTAGAAAATGAAACTGGAAAACGACTTAGTGAGGTGATGCGAGAAGAGTTAGGAAATGTTAATACAGCAATTTTAGTCGGACCGGGGCATGCTCAAAGTATTACAAAAAAAGTCCCAACTTGTATGTTAGTTGATGCTACTTCAAAAGAGATCAAAAATAAGATAATTGATATTTCTAAAAGCGAACTAATAAGACTCTATGAAGGAGATGATTTAGTAGGCAATGAAATTGGATCAGCGACAAAAAATCTAATAGGAATAGCGAGTGGAATGCTTGATGGTCTGGGCTATTTTGAGTTAAAAGGAGCTTTAATTACAAGGGGAGCAAGTGAGATTTCAAGATTAATTGAGGCTTGCGGAGGAAATAAAATGAGTGCTTACGGACTTTCTCATTTGGGAGATTACGGGGCAACAGTGTTTTCAACTAATAGTCATAATCGCCTTTATGGAGAGAGTTTTATTTTAGGAAAAAAACAAACAAAACGAGCAGAAGGTGTTGATACTTTGAGAGCGACACTGTTATTAAAGAAAAAACTTAAAATTGAAATGCCAATTGTTGATGCTTTGGAGCAGGTTCTTTTTCTAAAAAAAGAACCAAAAAAAGTTTTGCTAGAGCTTTTTTCTCGCCCGTTAAAAACAGAAAATTTATAGAAAACAAAATTAAAACTTTCCGCGATTCTCTTGCAAAGGTTCATGCAATTAAAATTTTAAAAAAATGAAGGTTTTTCTTTTTTTTTACGTATAAGTTAATGAATAGTAAAACTAAATACTAACTTAATATTTTTCACTTATTATGTTATGTTAGTTTTCAATTTTATGATAAACAACTTTTAAGTTCTTTTTGGTTATTTTGCAACAGTTTACCTTACACCATATCATATATGATATGCGGTAAACCGATTGAAAATTCCGCAAAAATCTTCTTAAAATTTGTTTAATTATTATTTAATTTTACTATGGCGTCTTTAAGGAGAAGGAAAAAAAGATTTTCTAAAAGACATAATTTCATTAAAAAAAAGGAATAAAAAATGAAAAAAATACTTTTAACCGCTGTAATTTTAGGATTGTCAGCAACTGCAACTCAAGCTTTCTTTTGGAGCTCAAATGATAGTGATAAAAATGGTCACAACAAAAATCGTCCTTCTGTCGAAAAAGTTTTTGAAAAATGGGATGAAAACAAAGATGATAAACTTTCACAAGAAGAGTTTAAAGCACACCATGAAAAGCGTGTAGAAAGACGAATGAACCGAAAAAACAAAGGTAACAAAGGTAAAAAAAATCAAATGATGAAACTTACTTCTGCTGAGCTTTTTGCTAAAATGGATGTAAATTCAGATAGCTTTATTTCTCAAGAAGAAATGAAAGCTCACCGTGAAATGCGAAGAGAAAAACGCATGGAACGTAGAAAAAACCGTGAAGGAATGAATAACTAATTGTGTCTATTCGCCAAACTGATGAGGCTCTTATAAAAAAAGTTTCTCTGGGAGATAGAGATGCTTTCGGACAGCTAGTTCAAAGGTATCTCAATTTCTCTCTCTTATATCTAAAAAAAAGAGGATGTTTGTCTTCTGAGGATCTTGTTCAAGAATCTTTTATTAAAGTTTGGCGCTTTGCAAAAAGATATAATTCTAATAAAGGGCTTTTTAAAACTTGGTTTTTTAAGATTCTAACGCGCGAAAGAATTAATTTTTTTAGACAAGAGAAGCAACATTTCGTTTTGAAGGTTGATTTTGATTTAGACCTAATTGCAAGTGATGAAGATATTCAGTCTAATTTTGAACAAAAACAATCAAGCGAGCAAATACTTAAACAAATAGAAAAACTTTCTCCAAAATTAAAAGAAGTTTTCTTATTGAAATATATAGATGAATTCAAGGGTAAAGAAATAGCAGACTTACTCGGGATTTCATTAAAAGCAGTTGAAAGTAGGGTTCTACGAGCAAAGGCAAATTTAATTAAGGAAGGAATAAAAAATGAACAATAAACTTTTTCAATCTATTATGAAACAAACAAATAATCTAGTTCAAAAAGATAGTTACATTTATATATTTAAGTTTTATTTTTCAACTTCTTCTGCTGGAATTGGAACTCTCACATTAGGTGTTTTTTTCGGCATATATTTAAATCAAAACACACTTACAGAAGTCATGTTAAATGACTGGTTATATTTTTAAAGGAGATTATAATGACAAATAAAACAACTAAATGGATTTTAGCAATTTCAATACTTACTAATATTTTTTTCATTGGAATGTTCGGCGGAAAGCTTATCTATAAAAGAGGACCACATTTCCGAATGTTAGAAAAAATTCTTCCCAAAAATGATTTAAAAGAACATCGTTTTGAAATAAGAAAAAAACGTCGTTATTTAAGAAAAGTTTTAAGTGAAACTCCTTTGAATAAAGAAAAAGTATCAAAAGCTTTTTATAATCTTGAAAAAACAAGACAATTATTTCATAAGAAAATGCAACAACATCTTTCTAGAATAAGATAATTCAAAGTTTCGTGTTTTTTTCATGATTTGTTTTTAGATTAATTCCCCAATTATGTATCCCACTAATTGTTTTTTTTCTTTCTTTAGTTTTTTAAGAATTCACTCAACCAATGGATTGTGAATTCGCCTTTTGCGAAATCAGGATGTGCTAGGATTTTTTTATGAAGTGGGATGTTAGTTTTAATTCCTTTAATCTCCATTTTCTCCAAAGCAGACTTCATTCGCTCAATTGCCTCCTTGCGATTCTTTCCATGAACTATGACTTTTGCGATCATGCTATCATAACTAGGAGGAACTTTATATCCATCATATAGAAACGAATCAACTCTCACACCTGCTCCACTTGGAGCGACAAAATCTGAAACTAAACCTGCATTAGGTACAAAAGTTTTTGGATCTTCGGCATTTATTCTACATTCAATCGCCGCACCATTCGGAGTTAAATCAGCCTGCGAATATCCTAATTCTTCACCATTAGCAATGCGAATCTGTTCTTTAACTAAATCAATTCCATAAACCTCTTCCGTCACAGGATGCTCAACTTGAAGTCTAGTATTCATTTCCATAAAATAAAATTCACCATTTTCATATAAAAATTCAATTGTTCCAGCGTTGGCATAACCAATATCCGCAGTTGCTTTTCTTGCTACTTCTAAAATATGCTCTCGAGCCTTAGTATCTAAAACAGAAGCCTCACATTCCTCAATAACCTTCTGATTATTTCGTTGAATAGAACAGTCTCGTTCTCCAAAAGCAACAGCATTTCCATGAGAATCTCCAAAAACCTGCACTTCAATATGCTTAGGCTTCGTCACAAATTTTTCCATATAAACAACATCATCAGCGAAATAACTTTTAGCCTCCAAACGAGAAGCAACAAAAGCTTTTTCTAACTCGTCCATAGAATTTACTCGATTGATTCCACGACCTCCGCCACCTGAGCGAGCCTTAATTACAACGGGAAAACCAATTTTTTCCGCCGTAGCTTTTGCTATTTCAAGAGTTTCAACTGCTCCATCAGACCCCGGAACTGTCGGAATTCCAGACTGAATCGCAGTGCGTTTCGCCTGAACCTTATCTCCCATCATACGAATGTGTTTAGATGAAGGACCAATAAATTTCAGTCCATGATCTTCTATCATTTCTACAAAATCAGCATTTTCAGACAAAAAACCATACCCCGGATGAATCGCATCTGCCCCTGTCATTAAAGCGACAGTCATAATAGCAGATTTATTTAAGTAGGATTTAGCACTCGGTGCCGGACCAATACAAACCGCTTCGTCAGCTTTTTTTACATGCAACGAATCTTTATCCATAGTTGAATAAACCGCAACAGTTTTAATACCTAGCTCTTCACAAGCCTTCATTACACGAACTGCAATCTCTCCGCGATTCGCTATTAAAATTTTATTTATCATTTTTTTCTTCTTTTTATCCAATTACGACCAACGGAGTATCAAATTCCACTGCATCTTCTGGTTTCACAAGAATTTCTTTTACTGTTCCGCTTTTAGTAGCTTTAACTGGATTGAATGTTTTCATCGCCTCAATTAGACAGATAGTATCACCTTTTTTCACTGACGATCCAACTTCTATATAAGGATCCGCCCCAGGTTCAGGAGCAAAATAAACAACTCCAACCATAGGAGATTTTTCTGTATGTCCGCTAGTCGATGCAGGAATTTGTGTCGCTGTCCCAGCTGTAGGAACTGTCGTAGCTCCTGAAACTATTGTTTGTTGTTTAGACAATTTTAGCGAGATATTATCATTTTTGAATTTTATTTCAGTTAGATTATGCTCGGTTAATTTCCCGCTTAGCATATCTATCATGTCTTTAATTTCACCATTTGAATTGCATTTTGTCATTTTTTTCTCCTTTTTTATTTAAATGATAGATGGATTATACTCACCTTTTTTCAAAAATCAACCCTTACTCAAATAATGTTGTTATTTTTACCCCTCCCCAAAATAGTCCTTACTATAATAAATCTAAATAGATACTTTATATTTTTATTTTTTTCTTCGTAAATTTTTAGTCATTTTTTTAATCTTTTCAATTTTTTTCTATTTATTTTTCTCTTTTTTTCGATTCCGTGTCTTACACGAAACTTCAAAAAACAAAAAAATCTCTGAGAAAAATTCTTGAAAATATCAAAAGTATCTATTTAGACTTACTATATTTTGTGGAGGGATAAAATTACATTTTCATAAAACTCTACACTCACCAATCGCATCGTAGGGGCAGACCTGCGTGTCTGCCCTTGGACGAACACATGGGTTCGCCCCTACAAAAATATATTGAGTTTGGGCTTTCTCCATTATTTTTTGTTTTTTATAGAAGGTGAGAAAGAAAAGAAAAAAAGTAAAATTGATTCGGTGAGATTCCTGCCTTCGCAGGAATGACAGCTTTTTTAGAGATACCCCTCACCCTGTCCCTCTCCCGCAAGGGGAGAGGCGGAGACCGAGTTTTAAGGAACAGACTTTACTCATAAACTTGTTTACTCCAATGCTTCGTAAAAAAACCGAAACATAAAAATC
>NBLK01000025.1 GCA_002084505.1 Rickettsiaceae bacterium 4572_127 | reverse complement strand
GGATCTTCGCAAGTTTCTTCTTTTTCAGCATAAGGAGAGACAGTGTAATTCCCTTCTCCGACAATTCCGCCAACTCCCGAATCACTAGAAACCATTCCTGCCTGTCTAAATTTCATTAGAACATATCCTGTCCCACCAGCAGTAGAATCTCCAGAAAGTCCAATAGAATAAAAAGCTCCGATAATTCCATAATCTAAATCTATATAGTCTATGTTGTATAAGCTAAAAGCAGTCGTTGGCATCCCAAAAGTTAAATCGCATTTATATCCGTCGTCTCGCATAATTAGTTGCTGTGAAGAAATTGCTTCAATGCTAGACAAAGATCCTGAGCAACGAGATTTTAGTCCGTTCGCAAAAACATCATATCTAATAAATAAATTTAATTTTTTTAAGTTTTGCAAAGGCTTCATTTCAACCAAAGTAAAAGAAGGAACTTGAATCAAAGCAGGAGTTCCTCCGACATTTCCTCCAAAGCGAATTGAGTTTGAAAGACAAGCTCTAGAATGCGGATCAGCTTCGCACAAAGTAACTTTCGTCATTTGATTATTTAGGAAAATTTTTATCAAAGAATTAAAAAGAAACTGTTTTGTAATTCTATCATTTAATCTTGTGCAACCTGATCTACGGCAAATAACTGCTGGGCGAATTGCACATCCCATACCGGGATAACAAGCAGACATAAAACGATTTAAGTCTTGTTGATGAGAGAATCTAGCATGCTTAGAAAGTTGATAAGGGTAATACAAATCGTCTCCCAATAAAACAGGAGGAGGAGCAATTTGTGGAATTGTATTTTCATTTTGTTTTACATGATAAGGAACGAAATATGATTTTTCTGGATAAATTATTGTCCCGTTAGCAACGCTAGGAGACGAGTTCTGTCCGTAATTTCCTTGTTGATAAAAAGTATCTTCTTGATATGTTTCTGAAAAATTATTCTCAGACTCATATTGAGAAAAAACTCCTGTGGAAAAAACACTTAAAATAAAAAATAAAAATAATTTCTTCAATTCTTCTCCTGTGGTTTCTCTAATTCTAGCATTGTAAAAAATCATAAGCAATGATTTTTTTACTAGATTTTTTTCTTCAAGGTTTTATGAACGGTGATCCAAGAGGTGAACGCGCAGAGGATAGATGCTACCAAAGGCAGACCAAACAACAGCATTTTATCGGCACTGTCTAAATACAAAAGTGAAAGCAATCCGCTTTGAGAGTCTCTCGCCATTTTTAACAATAAATTAAACAACGGCAGAGCAATTAGAAGCCCAACAAACCCACCTATTAAAGTTAGAAAAGTATTTTTCAGCATAACGATTCTTGCTACAAACGAATCGTAAGCTCCCATTTGATGTAGTAGTTCTAAAATTTCCTTATGAACAGAAAGTGAAGTCCTAGTAGCATAAATTATCATTCCAGCATTTGCCCCTAACACAAAAAACAAAATCAAAAATGCTAGCGACCGAAAAGTCCGTGCTATCTGAGTTATTTTATCTAGCCAATTTTCATGCCGCTCCATTCTAAAAGACGAATCAACTTTTTTAATTTTATTTAGCAAGTCATAATAATTTTCGTCCGTAAAGTCTTTCTCTGTTTTTACTTCAATCATAATTGGAAAAAGAGTTTTGTCTAATTTGCGATTCGTCCCAATCCAAGGTTCTAGTAAAGACATAATAGTTTTTTCAGCTAGTGGCTTTACATTCAACACCTTAGGAGTTGTCGCCAAAAGAGACACAACTTTACTCGTGCGATTTTCTAATTCTTTTTGTGGATT
This sequence comes from Rickettsiaceae bacterium 4572_127, assembly GCA_002084505.1. Classification (GTDB taxonomy): domain Bacteria; phylum Pseudomonadota; class Alphaproteobacteria; order Rs-D84; family NBLK01; genus NBLK01. The sequence continues at coordinate 8,417 of NBLK01000025.1, read as the reverse complement.
TGAGTCAGAATCATAATGAGGAATCAACTGCAAAGTCATAGACTGCTCAACTGTTATATGCCAACTTTTTAGAGCATGATTTATAGACAAAACACTCGCCAATAAGATTGTAGCAAAAAACACGGTAAACACTGCCATAAACGGCAAAAACCTGTGGTTGAAATCAGAAGAAAAAAGATTGCTATTTTTAAACATTTACATCTCCTTTTTTATCAAAGAGTGTCCAGATGCTTCCGGCATTATATTTAATTAATTTTCCATCTTCTAAGTGAAGTCGCGGGAATGCAAAGGTATTAACTAATTCTGTGTTATGTGAAGCAACTATAACTGTCGTGCCGTATTTATTTAGCTCCTTAAAAAGATGAAGCAATCGTTGTGCCATTCTAGGGTCAACATTTCCCGTAGGTTCGTCGGCTATTAAAACATCAGGCTTATTCACAATCGCACGAGCTATTGCTACTCGTTGTTTTTGCCCACCAGATAAGGTCGCAGGTTTATTATGCATGTGATTTCCTAGACCAACCCAGTGTAAAAGACTAGGGACGTTTTTTTCTATATATTTTTCAGACCGACCTAAAATTCTCAAAGACAAAGCTACATTGTCTAAAACAGACATAGTTTCTATTAATTTATAATCCTGAAAAACAACGCCAATTTTACGACGAACCTTAGCCATAGCATCTCTATCTTTATAATGTAGATCATGTTTAAATAATTTAATATGACCACGAGAAGGAGGATGTGCTAAATATAATAACTTCAATAGAGTAGTTTTTCCAGCTCCACTTGCTCCTGTTAGAAAATAAAATTCACCTTTATTTATAGATATATTTACATCGGAAAGAATCTCTTCTCCCGAATCATAATGCATTCCAACATCAAATAGTTCTATGACAGGCGTAGCATCAGCTATCGGCTCAGAAAATAACTTTATATTATCCATAAAATCTAATCTAGCATAATTACACACAGAGTCAAATAGAGATTTTTTTCTTTTGCTTTTTTGTTTTTGTTGTAGTATTCATTAAATCTAATGTAATTTTACCCCGCCCCAAAATAGTAAGAACTATTTTGACCCTCCCACAAGGGGTGGGTGATAAGGTGGAAAATACGGAAAAGAAAAAAAGAAAGAAAGATAAAAAAACAAGAAAAGATTCGATTCGGTGAGACTCTTGCCTTCGCAGGAATGACAGCTTTGTTGATTCTATTCAGTGGGAAGATATTTTTAGAAAAGATTCGGTCTCCGCCTCTCCCCTTGCGGGAGAGGTCGAGCGAAGCTCGGGTGAGGGGTATAAAAAAACTAAATTATTGCGAAGCAATTCCGATCTATCACCCACCCCTTGTGGGAGGGTCAAAATATCTTTAGATATTTTGGGGCGGGGTAAATAAACAACAACAATAAGAGATTTTATATTTATGACAGCATTAGTTAAGTCTATTTCATTTGATGGGACAAAAATAATTCCAATAGAGGTTCAGGTGCAAATTGCATCTGGGCTAAGTCGTTTTGAAATCGTAGGACTTGGAGATAAATCAGTTTCCGAAGCAAGGGCTAGAATTATCTCAGCTTGTAAATCAATAGGAATAAACTGGCCTGCAGGAAGGGTCACTGTTAATTTAGCTCCTGCCGATCGTGAAAAACGAGGAACACATTTTGATCTACCGATAGCGGTCGGTGTTTTAATGGAAATGAAAAAAATCCCTAAGCATTCTATGGATAATACCTATTTAATGGGTGAGCTTGGTTTAAACGGAACTCTTGCGAAAATTGCGGGTGTTTTGGCAGGTGCTTGCGGAATTAAAAAAGAAAATAAAACATTAATTTGCCCATGGGTTCAAGCACAAGAAGCAATGTTTTCTGGAAATGACAAAGTTGTTCCGCTCAATTCTCTTTTTGATGTGATAGAATTTGCTAATACAGGATATGTTCCATCGCTTCCTGAATTTTCAAAAGAAAAAGAAGAGGATTTTTCGTTGAAATTTGATGATATAAAAGGTCATGAAAGTGCAAAAGAGGCTATGATTATTTCTGCTACTGGAAGACATCATGTTTTAATGATTGGTCCGCCGGGATCTGGAAAATCTATGTTAGCAAAAGCAATGCCGTCGATTTTACCTCCAATGACTCCTGAGGAACAGATTGAAGTTTCTACTATCTATTCGCTAGCGGGAAAATTATCTCATCAAATTCAAACGAGACCTTTTAGAGCAGTGCATCATAGTGCATCTGAAATTTCACTAGTTGGTGGAGGGTTAAATGCAATTCCGGGAGAGATTTCGCTGGCTCATACGGGGATTTTATTTTTAGACGAGCTTCCTGAATTTAATAGGAAGGTTTTAGAGATGCTTCGACAACCTTTGGAAAGCGGTGAGATTCTAATTTCTCGGGCGAATCGTCATATTTCTTATCCTGCATCTGTGCAAATGATTACTGCTATGAATCCATGTCCCTGCGGATATTTTGGAAATTTAGAAAAAGAATGCTCGTCGGCTCCAAGATGTGCAGAAAAATATCAGTCTAAAATTTCTGGACCATTTTTAGACAGAATTGATTTATCATTTTCTGTGCAACCTGTTAAACCTTGGGATGAAATGAAAGCTACAATTGGCTCAAAAGAAGCAAGGGAAAAAGTTCAAATAGGACGGGAATTTGGGCAAAATCGATTGAAAAAAATTCTAAAAAATCCTCCTCTATATAATTCAAATTTAGAAGGAAAAGATTTAGATGCCGTTGTTAATTTGACTGATGAGGCTCAGGAATTTTTAATAGAAATGTCCAAGTATCATGATTTATCTGCGAGGGGGTATCATAGGGTTTTGAAAGTTTCTAGAACTATTGCCGACTTGCGAAAAAGCGATGAAGTAGAAAAAAATGATATTGCAACTGCCTTCTCATATCGAATCAAGAGATAATTTTTCCTACTCATCGTGGAAAGTTCTTATTTAGATTTACTATATACCTTTTTGATCTCATTGGACTTGTGTTGTCTCACAAACATAGTTAAATTAAAACAGGAAAGTTTTTTCTATTTCCTTTATTAAGAAATGTATTAACAACGTTAATACAAACTATGCTTGAAAACAATGTAAAAAAAGTGAGCCAAAACAAGAGGTTAAGAGAGAGATGTATTAACAATGTTAATACATTTAACTCATCAATGATAAAGCAAAATTCAACTTTGAGTTAGGTGTGTTTTTGGCTGTAAAATAGGTCTGTTTTCCGCGCCTAGACCTATAAACCTAGTTTTATAGCCTTTCTAGATTTCACACAAAGATACAAAAATGTTTTTCATCTAAAAAACAAGGTTCAATTCCATTTTGTGTGTGTTTTAATACCCCTCACCCGAGCTTCGCTCGACCTCTCCCGCAAGGGGAGAGGCGGAGACCGAGTTTTAAGGAACAGCCTTTACTCATAAACTTGTTTACTCCAATGTTTCACAAAATACCAAAACATAAAAATTAACAAGAGGAAAAAAGAAGCATCAAGTGTTTCGTCGCCTCTCCCCTTGCGGGAGAGGGACAGGGTGAGGGATAAAAACACATATAGTCTAGAAAAGAGCCAAAAACAAATAAAATTGTCAGAAAATTAGGCTTTTTTTTCTCTTAAAAATATGATATACTATTCGTATGAAAAAGATAATTTTAGGTTTTTTATTAAGTATTCCAATAGTTTCAAATGCTATTAATCCTTTGATGCTTCAGCAGGGAATAGGAACCATAATGAATGTAAAAAACAAAGTTGGAGAAATGAAAAATGCCACAAATGCTTGTCGTTTTACAGAAAGCGATGGAACTTTTGTCTATGGGTTGATGGTAGAATATAACATGGAGCTATATGCAAATGATGACGGTGCAATACTTGTTGGAGAGTCTAAACCAGCGATTACAAAAGATGATGACATAAAATCTAGGGCTATTGCTGGGCAGATCTTAGGACAAATGGGAAATTGGAGCACAACTGACTATACTAGTGATGAACTTGCCCGAATAAATAAATTCCGAAATAATTCTGCTTGTGCTGGTCAGGCTGTTCAGGTTCTAGGTGGAATGAAAGAACAAATTTTATCTCCTTTATTAGGTCAAATTGCACCGGGAATGGGTGGAATGCTCGGTGGGGTAGGCGGTGGTGGATTAGGAAATTTAGGCGGAATGTTACAGGGGTTAGGTGGCGGTCAATGAAAAAAATAATTCTACTTTTACTGTGTGTTTTTTCTGTTTCTGTTTTTGCAAAAGCAGGAAGTAAGGATTTGCGAGATATGAAAGCTCGCAGAGGACAACGAGAAAAAAAAGAAAGCAACTATGCTAGGATGAATCCTCCTGCAAGTGCTGTTGTTGATCCTGCTACAATAATTGCAAAAAAAGAATCTTCACCATGTCCAATTGATAAAATAAAAACTCAGTTAACGGCATATTGTGCTACTGTTGTCTGCAGTGATTCTGCTTCAATAATAAGTGCAATTCAGCTGGGAGGCACCAATTTAGATAAAATCGACGGAGATTGTCAGGCTCTTGTTTGGCAAGCAATTGCTACTCGTTTAGAAAACACCTTTTCTACTTTTAAGACAGAATGTGACAGAATGAATACTGAATATGCAGGCGCTATCGGACAATGGAAAAAGAAATACGACGAAATGGTGAAATCAAAAGACAAAGCTAAAAAACAAAGAAATATAGCTGTTGGAGTTGGCTCTGCTACAACCTTAGGGGGAACAATAGGCGGATTTTTATTGGGAAAAAACCAAAACGCACCTGCTAAAACTGGAACTAAATAATGAGAGTCTTGTGTCTAGGAGATGTTTTTGGGAAATCAGGACGAGAAGCAATTTTCAATGATTTGCCAAGTATAAAAAAATCAAAAAAGATAGATTTAGTAATTGCAAATGTAGAAAATTCTGCTCATGGATTTGGAGTCACCGAACGAATCGCAGATAAATTCCTAGCCGAATCTGAGATAAACATTCTAACTGTCGGAGACCATGCAATAAGTCGCAAAGATACTCCAATAAATAATAATTTAGTCGTAAATGCTGGAAACTATCACAATGGAAAGTTCGGAGAAGGCTATGCGATTATAGAATTTCAAGGTAAAAAGGTCGCCGTAATTTCACTATTAGGAATAGTTTTTATAGAGAATGAGAAAAAAATAATTTCAAATCCATTTGAAAAGTTTAATGAAATTTATGAAAAAATTAAAGATAAGACTGATTTGATTTTTCTAGATTTTCATGCTGAGGCAACAGGAGAAAAACAAGCAATGGGATTTCATGTAGACGGAAAAATTACTGCAATGTTTGGGACTCATACACATGTGCCGACTGCAGATGCTAGAATTTTTCCGAAAGGCACAGGATATATTACAGATGCTGGAATGTGTGGAAACTACAATTCTGTTATTGGAGCAGAGCCAGAGCGAGCTTTGACACATCATTTACCGAATATAAAGCGAACACATCTACAACCTCAAAACGGAGATGGCTCTCTTTCGGGAGTGATTTTTACTATTGATGATAAAACAAATAAATGCATAAAAGCAGAAAACCTTTTTGTAGATTTTAACAAAACTCTTTCGCAATAATGAATCATATTTTTTATTTCAGTAAAAAAAATAGGGCTTTCGTTAGAAAAAATGTATTAACAACGTTAATACAAAGTATACCTGAAAAAACTAGACAAAAAGAAAGATAAAACAAGAGGTTAAGCGAGAGATGTATTAACAATGTTAATACATTTAATTCATCAATAATAAGGCAAGATTCAACTTTAAGTTAGGTAAGAAAAAAATTGATTTTTTTTCTTGCTTTTTTTATTTAAGTCTTTATACTTGTACTTAAAGGAGTTCGTATGCATATAACAAACTACACAGAATTTAGAAATAATTTAGCTCAAAACATGGAGATTGTCACCAACGATTTTTCCCCTGTAATTATAACACGAGGGCAAAAAAAGCCTGTTGTTTTGATTTCGCTAGAAAATTATGGTGGGCTAACAGAGACTAATTATTTGATGAAAAATAAAAATAATCGCAAAAGATTATTGCATTCTATAAATGACAAAAAAGAAATTTTAGTCGATTTTGATTCATCTGGAAACTTAAAGAAAATCTAATGAATTTGATATTTAGTGCCGAAGGCTGGGAGGATTATTTGTATTGGCAAAAAACCGATAAAAGAATTCTAAAAAAGGTTAATCTTTTAGTAAAAACTATTCTTCGCACTCCATTTGAAGGCATAGGAAAACCTGAAGCACTGAAGAATAATCTTTCAGGTTTTTGGTCTAGGCGAATAAATGCAGAGCATCGAATTGTTTATGCTGTTTCACAAAATAAAATCACAATTATTCAATGTAAATACCATTATTAAGCTTATTTTACAGCAGTCTTTATCCAATTGTTTTTTTACCATTCATATACGGTTGAAGCTTTGTAGGTATTTTAATTTTTCCGTCTTCCCTTTGATGGTTTTCAATAAGTGGAGCAAGGACTCGCGGGGTCGCAATCCCAGTATTATTCAGTGTCTCAGCAAAAGAAACCTTTCCATTTCCATCAGCTCCTCTATAACGAGTATTTGTTCGTCGACTTTGAAAATCTCCAATCATAGAACAACTTCCCAATTCACGGTATTTTTTCTGTGTAGGCACCCAAGCTTCAACATCTATCATGCGAATTTTATTAAAGCCCATATCGCCAGAACAAGTTTCTAGAAGTTGATACGGCAATTCTAAATCCTGCATTACACTTTCTAAGATCCCGAGTAATTTATCAAAGTATTTTTGGCTTTCTCCAACCTTACAAAACACAAATTGCTCCACCTTTGAAAATTGATGAACACGAACTAATCCACGAGTGTCTTTTCCTGATGCACCAGATTCTTTTCTAAAGGCGGGAGAATATCCAGCATACAACTTCGGCAAACTTTTTCCGTCTAAAATCTGATTTTTATGCAGACTGTTTAGAACAATTTCACTCGTTCCTGCAAGGCATAAATCGGTTTCATTCAGAAAATAAACATCATCTTTTAGATCGTTCAAATCACTCCCAGGGAAATGCCCAGCATCATAAATCGCCTGTGGTTTGCATAAAGCAGGCACTGTAAATTGAGTAAATCCTTCCGCAGTTAATTTATCTAAAATAAATAAATGAATTGCCAATTCCAATCTCGCCATTTCGCCTTTTAGAGAATATGCTCGCGGACCAGTGATATTTGTAATTGAAAAATCAGCCCAATCGTTAGCTTCTAAAAGATCGTAATGATCTTTCGGAATAAAATTAAAATCAGTTTTTTTTCCGACAGTTTTTATGACCACATTTCCTGAGTCATCGCTTCCAATTGGAGCATCATCAAAATGCACTTGCGGAATATGTAGCATTATTTCTTTAAAAGATTCTTCTTTATCAAGGAGTTCTTTATCTATAGATTTTGCTAACTTGGTTGCTTCCTTTGATCTTTTAACTAAATTTTTAAATTCTTCAAATTTACCTTTAGCTTTATCACTTTCATCTCCACTGTTTACATCTTTTATAAATCCCTTTCCTATCTCTTTTGAAAGACGATTTTTCTCAGCAAGTTGTTTTTCATACTCAGTTTTTAAGTGAGAAATTTCAGTGTTTAATTTTTGGAAATCATGCAAATCAATTTTGAAACCTTTATTTTTTGCTGATTTTTGAATCAAATTTATGTTTTCTAAAATGTATTTTTTGTCTAGCATTTGCTATCCTTTTTTTTATTTTATGTAAATTAATTTATTAAATTGTTTTTGAAACTAAAGATTATCCGCCCATTGCGGATGAAAGAAATGAATTAAACTTAAACTTACCTATAATCATATTTGTAGTATAATATTTTTTTTCATTAAAAGCAAGTTTTTTATTTACATTTGAAAAAGAATAATATAAAATGCTTTAAAATGTTGTTTTTATATTTTTAATTAAAAAAGAAAAACTTTTACGACAAAACATGATTGAAGTGAGTATAACGAACGGTTTTTGTTATCAGAAGGCATAATTTTAGAACAAATTGTCGCATAAATTATATTCGGGGAATATGATTTTCAGACAACCGACCGTTTAAGGTCATTGCAAGTTCGTGAAATTGTGCATACTGATTGCAAAAAGCAATCACCAAGATTTATGCAGAAAGTCTTTAAAAGCCGGCTTAGCTCAGTTGGTAGAGCGACGCACTTGTAATGCGTAGGTCACGAGTTCGACTCTTGTAGCCGGCACCATTTTTTCTAAACAATTTCAAAGACTTAAAAAGAAAAGTGTTTTTGTGATGAAAATTCTTTTTTTTATATGCTACCTATATGCTACCTTTTAGATTATGTTTTATATTATTTGATAAAGGTTTTTCTTCTTTTAATTAGTGATTTTTCCATTTTTACAAAAAATATACTTGTTCTTTTGATTTATAAAAATCAATAAA
>NBLK01000024.1 GCA_002084505.1 Rickettsiaceae bacterium 4572_127 | reverse complement strand
ATTATCAAAAAGCACAAAAAAGAACTTTTAGTTTGTTTGCTAAATCCTTTTGTTATTATTTAGATTTACGACAAGCCCATTTGGTATTTTTAACATCATATTTCAACATTTTCCGAGTATGGTGGCTACGGTATGTCGTCATATAAAAAGCATTTTCATCTTAATTCTTGTAGTATTTATTATTTTTGAAAAATACCATTCTATAATTTGGTTTCGTTGAATTTAGGATACGATGGATCAGGTGGCTTTGCATTAATAAAACCAGTCGTAATTGATGTTTTTGTTTAAAAAAGAAAATCCCCAAAGATTGGGGAAAAGGAAACTAAATGAATGTTTAGGCTTTTTTTAGTTGTTCTTGATACTGGTGGATTTTCACGAACACAGAATGAAAGTCCTTATAGATATTTCTAATTTCTTCCTTAAAATCTCCCTCCGCCTCGTTGTTCAGCTCATTGAAATTTTCAGCTATCTCCATCATTAAATTAAGGATCTTATCAAGAGGCAATGGAAACGATAATTCTTTATAATTGTCCTTCGTGATATTTTCCACAATGTTGATATTGCTTCTCATTTTCTCCGCATCACTTGTTCCTTTTTGAAAACCACGAATAAACTTGATTATTTGTAAATAGGCTTCATCAGTATCCGCTATTAGTTTATCCAAAATGACATCCATTCTGCTGTTGTTTTTTAACAAATCCGCTTCTAAACTAACCCTAAATAAACTATCCGCTAATTCCTTGTATTTCTCTATCCCAATCATACCACACTCCTTTTCTTACGAAATCATGTAGGTATTTATTGTTTTGAAAAAAATAACCTGTGAAAAACACTAAAAAACAATTCTGGGGGGTAATTTATATATAAAAATATAGCAAAATAGAACAATATGCCGACAAGAAAGGTGCCTGTAAAGTCGCTCAACCCCTTTGTGTGTAAGGTGTTTTTGTTGGATTTTGTAAAAAAGAAAAAACCACATACTTCAAACTCATAACCTGAAGGTCGTAGATTCAAATCCTTTCCCCGCAACCAAAATTAAAATCCGAAAGGATTTTTTTTGTTGTAAGGGGCAATGAAATGCTTGAACCGTGTAGGTTCACATAGCGGAGCGAAGGAAAGGAGCCTGTTTTGCAAAGCAAAATAAGAATTACAAATCCTTCCCCCAGTAACAATCTTCATATCTAAATTAGGTTTTCTATTCATTTTTTTATACAATCTTTTTTTCTAAGCAAACAAAATACTATCAAGAGCATTTAATATCTCGCTAGAAAACAAAATATCTTCATCGTTTGAATTTGTAACTGCCTTTTTAAAAACATCTACATCTATATAAATTGGTTCATTTTTTTTATAATCCGGAAATATCTCCTTGTATTTAAGAAGATAATTATGTGAATCCATTGGATTGTTAATGTGATTACACTTTTCACAAATCTTTTGCCATTTGTTTATATTTTCATCAGATGAATGTAATATTAACAAATCCTCGCAATTCATATAATTAAAAACAGTTTTTACTTTTCCAGTTAATTTAAATTTTTTATGTAGTTTTATTTGTTCAATGTTATTTTTTATTTTATCCGCATCAATGTTCTTTCTTTTAAATATATCAAAATCCATCCAAACTAAACAGTGTTCGTATTTTTCTTTTTCTTTTCTTATAATTTCTGCTACTTTATTTAAATAATTTTTTACTGAAATTCCTTTCATTGTTTTTGTAACAAAAATAATATTAGGATTTTCATTTCTAGCCAAACGTCCAAAGTTGTTAATGTAATTTTTTTCTGTTTTTTCACCTTCATGAATAATTAAGATTTTCTTCATTCTTTTTTTCCTTTATATAAATGGATATGGCACACCTTGGAAATATCCACCCAAATAATTTTTTCTAAAATTAAGATCATTTCTTGTCTCTAAATCAGAAAGTCTTTTTACGAATGTCCCGTTTTTTAAATTTTTATTTACAAAAGCAAATTCAGAAACACGATATAATTTATCTTCCAACATAATAGTATTATGTAGAGTAGTAATTAATTGAGCATTTTTATTATTATACTCTTTATCTTTAAACATTCTAATTATATTTTTTAAAACAAGTGGATGAATTGAATTATCCATTTCGTCAAACAGCAAAACCCCTCCTGTTTCAAGTGCCTTTATAACAGCCCCTGCTAAACCAAAAAGCAAACGAGTTCCATTTGATTCCTCATGAAATTTAAATAACACTTCTTTTTTATTTTCATTTTCATGATAAAAATCAATACTACTTTGTGAAATTCTACCAATCTCAAATGACTTTTTTCCCTTTACACTAAGAGTTGCTCTTTTTATATCTATATCAACCTTTTTTATAAATGATGTAATTTTATTAAAACTATCTTGAATATCTGCGTTAGAATTAGACCTTGCTAAATCTTTAATAATATAATCCCCATCAATATAGCTATCTGTTATCTTTAACTTATTATTAAAAAAAGAAAAAACTTTATTTAAGCTTTCACTTAAACTAGGAAGCTTTGTTGTCATATTTGATAAAAATGTATTTATTTGATATTCTTCATTTGTATTAATATCTTTTTTAAGACAGGCTGTTTCAAAAACATCCATAAAGTATTTATTTTTATAAATACCTTTTGTTAATTTTTTAAATGATGATTTTTTATTGTGTATTTTATAAATTAAATCACCTTTTTTTAATAATTCTTCTTTTGTAATAGAATTATTGTTATAAGCTAATAAATATTTATATTTTATATTATCTATAAAAAACTCCATTTCTATTAAAGTTTCATTTTCTAAGTTTTTTAATTTATTCGGATGGTAGTATTCTTGTTTTAAACCATTTTGAAGTATTAATTTTATAAAAAAAATAGCTTTTAATATGTTACTCTTTCCACTAGCATTTGCTCCATAAAACATCATAACAGGAGCAATCCGTTTTTCTCGATTTGGTGAGTTAGAAGGCAAAAAGTGAAGAGTTTCAGAATTTTTATACCCGCTTGGAGCAGTTTCTGCATAAGAAAAATCTACCTTTAGATCAACAATAGATTTGAAATTTTTAATTTTAATAGACGACAACATGATAAAATCCTTTCAAAACAAGTTAGATATTTCCTTTATAGCGATTTTTTTATAAAAAAGCAAGGATAAACGAAAATAACGTTTATTTCTTTCCTCATTTCTTTTTGTGAATTTATTGCTAGATTATAATTTTAAATTCTTAAAAAAAACAATGGGAAAAAACTCCCAATAAAGGGAGTTTTTTTTATTTTGTGATTATTCTTTTTCATCAGAAGGTTCTTCGGGGTTTTCTTCTGTGTTTATTTCAGGTTTATCAGCTGAGTTTTCAGTTGAGGTTTCGTTATTATCAGTTTGATTTTGCTCAGTTTCTTCAACGCCCTCTTCTTCATCTTCCTCAGCATCAATTCTAGCGACGGAAACAACTTTTTCTCCTTTTCCAACAGTAAATAATTTCACTCCGCTTGATGCTCGTCCTGTTATTCTCACATTAACAATTGGAATTCTAATCAACTTACCTTTATTAGTAACTAAAATCAGCTGTTGATCTTCTGTAATAGGAAACGAGCCAATAATTTCATTGTTTTTATCGCCTAATTTCATATTAGTCATTCCCATTCCACCACGATGTGCTGTACGATATTCAAACGAAGACGATCTTTTGCCCTGCCCTGTATCTGTAATTGAAATGATAAAGTCTTCTTTCGCTCGGAGCGTTTCAAACTCTTCCGCCGACAACAAACTCAGATTAGCGACATCTTCTGCCCCATCTTCTTTTCTCATTGCCCTAGATTGTTTTAGGAATTTCTCACGAATTTCAGTATCTTCTTTCAAATGATGCAGCAATGACATTGAAATCACTTCGTCTTTTCCTTTTATGCGAATTCCACGAACCCCCATTGAATTACGACTAGCAAAAATACGAATATCTTTTACTGAAAATCTCGTACATTTCCCATTATTCAAAGTCAAAAACACATCTTGATCTTCATTACAAGTCTTAACATCAACCAGCTTATCCTTGTCATTTTCTAATTTCATAGCGATTTTTCCATTAGCTCTCACGGAAATAAAATCAGACAAACGATTTCGTCTAACAGTTCCCTTAGAAGTAGCAAACATCACAAATAAATTCTCCCAAGTATCTTCATCCTCAGGCATCGGCATAATCGTCGTGATTTTCTCACCTTGTTTCAAAGGCAACAGATTTATTAGTGCTTTTCCAGTAGAAGTTGGCGATCCAAGTGGTAATTTATAGACTTTTAATTTATAAGCCATTCCATCATTCGAGAAAAACAACAATGGAGTATGAGTATTAGCAACAAAAACATTAGTGATGAAATCTTCATCTTTTGTATTCATTGCATTTCGCCCTTTTCCGCCTCGTCTTTGAGCTCGATAAGTTGAAAGAGGAACTCGTTTTATATACCCTCTATGAGTAGCCGTAACGACCATTTCTTCTTTGGCAATTAAGTCTTCTAAATCACCTGTAAATTCTTGCTCAGTGATTTCAGTTCTTCTTGGAACTGCGAATTTTTCTTTTACTAATTCTAAGTCTGTTTTTATGATTTTTATGATTTCAGATTCGTCTTTAAGTATTAGCAGTAAGCCTTTGATATTTCCACCAATTTTAGTCATTTCCTCAGCGAGTTTATCCATCTCTAAACCAGTCAAACGATGTAGTTTTAATTCTAAAATTCCCTTAGCTTGCTCATCAGTTAGGCGACACATTCCTGAATCATCAATCAAACTTTTCGGATCATCAATCAACTTAATTAGTGGAGCAACATGCGATGCATTCCACTCGCGATTCATAAGTTTTTCTTTTGCGATTTTTGGATCTTTTGATTCCCTAATCATTGCAATAATTTCATCTATATTTGCAACTGCTACTGAAAGCCCAACTAGAATATGTCCACGATCACGAATCTTATTTAGATCAAAATTAGTCCGTCTGTGAATTACTTCTTTTCTAAATTCTACAAAATGTTTTAGCATATCCGTAAGCACCATTAACTCAGGACGCCCTTTATTTAGGGCTAGCATTTGCACACCAAAACTTGTTTGCAAAGGTGAAAAACGATACAACTGATTCAGCACAACTTCTGGAACTGCCTCTCTTTTTAGCTCAATCACAACTCGGATTCCATGACGATCGGATTCGTCTCTAATTGAAGACAGATTCTCTATTTTTTTCTCTTTATATAAGTATGTAATTTTTTCAATCAGTGTAACTTTATTAACCTGATAAGGAAGCTCAGTAATAATTATCGCTTGTTTTCCATGAACCTCTTCCATTTTAGTTTTTCCACGAACAACAATTGAACCTTTCCCAGTCGTAAACGCCTTGTGCGCCCCTGCTCTACCTAAAATGACTCCGCCAGTTGGAAAGTCAGGAGCAGGAATATATTCCATAAGTTCTTGATTTGTGATTTGATTATTTTCTAAATATGCAATCGTAGCATCAATGACCTCTCCTAAATTATGAGGAAGCATATTAGTCGCCATTCCAACCGCAATTCCCTGAGCTCCATTAACTAAAAGTAGTGGAAATTGAGCCGGCAAAACAGCAGGTTCTTTAAGAGATTCGTCAAAATTCGGATTAAAATCAACAGTGTCTTTGTTTAGGTCGTCTAAAATGTGAGTAGTAACTTTTGCTAAACGAGATTCTGTATATCGCATCGCAGCAGGCGGATCACCATCAATAGATCCGAAATTTCCCTGTCCATCAATCAATTTCAAACTCATAGAAAACGGCTGAGCTAAACGAACCATCGCCATGTAAACAGACTGATCACCGTGCGGATGATATTTACCTAAAACTTCTCCAACCGTTCTAGCAGACTTTTTATATGCTTTGTTATAAACAAATCCTGCTTGATCCATAGCAAATAATAATCGTCTATGAACAGGTTTCAACCCATCACGAATATCTGGCAAAGCACGAGATACAATAACTGACATAGCATAGTCTAAAAAAGCCGACTTCATTTTAGACGAAATACCTACTTTTTCTACACCTTTTGGCATAATTTGATTTTCATTTTCTGACATTTTCTCCCCTTTTTTGTTAGTTTGTAAAAAACTAGCACTTTATAATATGCAAGGCAAGAAAAAATTAAGAAATTTTAGATAAAAAAAAATCCCACTTAATGGGACTTTTTTATTTTCATGACAACTTCTAGGTATTTAACAGGATCGGAAGTTAAAGCAATTTTTCGAGAATATTGTAACAACTTTTTTTCTGAAATTTTTAATAAAATCGCCAAAGTTTTAGTATATTCTCCACTGCCTTTTGCTGTCTCCATTGCTAAATTTTGGTAATTAGATAAGACGAAAAACATAACTCTATTTTTTGTTATCTTCTTCCTATAATCTCATTTTTCCATAGTTACATAAATCATGTTTGGAGAATACTCAACCCAAGAGCCACTGCTGTAATCTATAAGTCCGCCAGTAGTTCCGCCTGAAATAATGTTTCCAAAAAAAGTTGGATTTATGCTTGTTTGAAGTGGAAATTGTTTGTCAGGATAGCCTCGTTTTTTTAGAATTAAAATCACATTCTTTTGTCGTTTTATCTGTCCGACAAAAGGAGTTTTTCCGACCTGCATTCCATTAACTAAGATCGAAGCCCCTTTAACATTTGAGTTAATTGAGACTTGTTGCATTTCTCCGTCGATTATAGAAGCGCATCCTCCTAGAACTATAAGTCCTAAAATTAATATTTTTTTCATAATTTATCCTTTTTTTAATCGCACCCACAACTAGGGCTTAAAGTCCCGTCACAACAATATGCTCGTCCGCCAGAGCATCCGCAGACTCCTTTGTGCCATGAACAGCATCCTGATCTTTGGTCAGCATTTTTGAGTTTTTTGTTGCAGTTTGATGACTTAGAAGAAACTAATTGGATTCTTTCTTTAAGTGATTTAGTTTTTTTAGAAACAACATTTCCAGATGAAAATGCAGTCGTTGAATAAAGTGCTAATGCACAGATTAATAGTGTTTTTTTCATGATAATCCCTTTCTTTTTGAAAAAAAATCCACCTGCGTTATGCAAAGTGGACTGGGATTTCATACACCATCAAAAGTTGGCTACAATGTTTTTATCCTCGAAAGGATTGGACATAACACCGTATCCCAGTCCCGAGAGACTAGAATACGGCAATTTACGATTGCCGAGAATCGCTTTTGATAGGTGGGTATGAAACCACAGCCTAGCAATTACTAAGCTAAAAAAAATATAGCAAAGAATATTTTAATTGTAAAGCAGAAAAGAAATCTAGAGAAGAAATATTGAAAAATCACTTATCCGCACTATGTATATTGTGATTAACTAAAACTAAGGAGAAAGAGTATGGTTGAAGATGATTATAAGAAACAAGAGCAACTTTTAAAAAATTGCAAACTAGCATTTAAAAATGGAAATGCTTTAGGAAATCCATTTTTTACTACAAGTTCGGGGTTTATAGCCTTTTCTTCTAGAAAAGAGACAGATATTGATGTATTCGAAGTTGGAGTAACCAGAAATGAAAGTCCAAAAAAACTACTTAAAGAGTTTAAAGAATATTGTTTGCAGAAAAAAAAAGGGAATATAACCATTAGTCTTAATAATGAGAATAATTGTGATTTTGAGGTGATTGATATTTTTGGAAAGGTTTTTGTTAAACTTTTAGATTTTCATGTTTCAAGCTCTCCTATTTTAGGCAAAGCTCCAAACAGCTATGTATATTCAGTGAGTAAATGTAGTAAATAGAAGATTAGATAAAAAAACAAATAATAGTTCTCGGCTTCACCCCTCCCGCAAGGAGCGAGGAAACATTCAATGCTTTATTTTTCCCCTTGAAAACCTCCCTGTAAGCACTATGTATACTGTGATTAACTAAAGTAAAAGGATGAAAAAAATGCAAAAAGAAATAAAAAATAATAATGATTTATTTTACAAAGCTGAAATAGTTAAAGATGTTGCTGGAATTGAAATGGGAGTTCTTGAAAATGGCACACCTTTTTTATCACAAGCTGGGTTAACTGAGTTATGTGGATTAACAACGAATGGCTTAATTTCAAAACTTGGCGATGAATGGCAAAATGACAGATTGAAAAAACATGGAAGAAATAGATTAAATTTCGTAAAAGAGTATTTGGATAAAAAAGATTATAAGGAAAATACTCTATATTTTAAAATAAAAAAAAATGGACGTGAATTTTTGGCTTATCCTGACATTGTTTGTTTTGCTATTTTAGAATACTATGCTTTTGAATCAGATTCTTTTGTCGCCAAAGCTAGAGATAATTTTAGAATGTTAGCTAGTCATTCTTTTAAAGAATTTATTTACAAAGCGACTGGATACAATCCACAAATAAAAAAGCTGAATAAATGGAGATATTATTTAGATAGAATAGACTTAAATTTGGACAAACCACCTATTGGATATTTTAGTATATTTCAAGAAATGGCACAAATGATACACTCTTTTATTAAAAATGGTTTAATTGTAATTGACAAAACAATTCCAGATACAAGTGTTTGCCAATTCACATCCTAAATGCGACAAATTGGTCACAATTCATCATAGCCTCTTCTGGCGTTTTATAGTCTAACACTTTTCTCGGTCTTTTGTTAAGGTTTT
>NBLK01000023.1 GCA_002084505.1 Rickettsiaceae bacterium 4572_127 | reverse complement strand
GAGGTCTTGCTAAAGCAATCTCTTTTCACCTCTCCCCTTGCGGGAGAGGTCGAGCGAAGCTCGGGTGAGGGGTATAAAACACATGCAAAATGGAATTGAGCCAAGAAAAAAAAGAATCTCGCCGACGGGAGTGGTTGATTTATCGTTAAGAAATTATTTGCGGGGCAAATGATTTTAAGATAAACTCATGCGAAGCGAATTGATCGTATTGAAAGATGACATATTTTGATATGTTATTTTCAAACGAATCGGTATGATTAAAAAAAAGCAATCACCAAGAGTTACGAAAGAGCTTTAATTAAAAGAACTTTTTTACCCCTAATTTTATTTCATCAAAGGACTGTAAATTTGTAGAAAAGTTTCTATAATCTAATTGATATGCAAAATTTGTTTTTGGAGAAAAAATCAAACTTATTTTTGTATCTAAAAAGTCATTGTCTTTTTTAGCTGAAAAGTATATTTTTTTACTTTCTGCTAGTATTTTCCAATCGTGCAAAAAGTTCCAAACAAAACCAATTGAGCCACCCGCTCCAATTAAAACATCTTTTGAAAAAGTTTTATCAGCGTAAGAAACTTGTCCCTCTGCTAACGAATAAATCAGAAACTTTTTAGCAATTTTCGTGCTAATTCCAACAGCACCAAAAGCATTCCCTATTTGTCGTTTCCAATCGTTTGGACGAGGAGTTAAATTAACTCCCAGCTTCCAAGAAGTCGGACGAAAAGTCGCTTGCCACGGAGCAAATGAAGTGATTGAAACCAAATCAAATTGATTTAAATACAGCAAAGAATCTTCTAAATCATATTGCAATTCTCCATAGAAAAAATTAAGCCCTGCCCCAAAAACATGCCCATCATCTAAATCATCAATCGTATGATATGCAGGGCGAAAAGACAGCGAAAGAAACTCGTTCGCATCACGAATTCCTGTGCTTAAAGAAAGCCTAGAAGAAGCATGGGCTTTGTCTGGACGAATTGGAGTTTTTATTTTTGAAAACAGATTTTCTTTCTGAGAAATTTTATTTCTAGCGACCAATAATGTCATTGATCGGGAACGCATTTTTTCTAGCGAAACTTTATTTTTTGCAAGATCATATTGAGTAATATCGTAGGCAATTTCAGCAACTTTTGCAATCTCGTTTTCACTCAAATTTTCATCAAGTTTTTCATTGCTAAGAAAGTTTTTTACCGCTCGTTTTTCCTTAGCTGTTAAGTCACTCCAATGTGATAAAATCTTAGTCTGTTTTGAAGCACGAAAATCAACTTTTTTCATTAAATTTTTCTGTTTCAAAACTTCCCGAACAGTATCCAATGGAATCGTCTGGCGAGGAAATTTTTCAGCTAATTTCATGCTTGGACGAGCAACATCCAACACCTCCATAAGCAGATAAGAACAATTGTCCGTGAAAAAAAAGTAATCTACAAATTGATACCCCAACTCCCAAACATGATCTACTAAAATCTTCAATTCTTGCTTAGAAAAATCCAAATTATATTCCCATAAATCTCGATTTTCAATCGCTCCATAAGCCTTCACTTTTTCATAATATGGCTGGAATGAAAACACCCCAGGATACCCCCCCGTTAGACCATTATATGCATAAGCAAAACCGTTCGGATTCGGAGGAGTAATTGCTCCAAAATTTGAGATATATGAAAGCAATTTTTCGTTTTTATTTTTCTTATCAAACCGTAAGAAAGTATGTCCAAAAAGCGACGAAGGCTGATTCAGATATGCACTAGCAAAAACCAATGTTGCTTGATGTGGTTGAATTTTTTTTATCCATTTTTTATATGCAGGACATTTTTGTTTTGGGATTTTTGAAAAATTTAACTGCTTTGAAAGCCATGAAAACCTAGCTGGAAAAGCACATTGTGGATGCTGATGTTGAAAATCCTGAGTGATGTTTTTTTGGATATTTACTCGTTTAATATACTCTTTTTGAGCGGGTTGAAAAAATGCTTTTATAGTAGCAATTAACTCTTCTTTTGAATTGTTTTTTCCATTTTTTGCATAAAAGAAAGCCTTAGAATCTATTGTAGATTTTCCGTTTTTATAATGCATCAAAGTTCGCCATTGAGGGGTTTCCCAAAGTTTTTTTTGCTCAGCAGATTTGATTATTTCCGCCATATTTCCAAAAACTTTTAGAGAAAAAAAACATAAAATTATAACTAAATATTTCATGAATTTAACACACTCAATGCCTTGATTCCTGCAGTTTCTGTCCGCAAAATTAATTTCCCAAGTGATGTCGGAATTGCTTTTTTATCATTACTCAACATCTCTAGCTCTGCCTCAGAAAAACCACCTTCTGGACCAACCAAAACCACTTGATTTTTTAATAATTCTTTTGAAATCAACGGAGTATTTTCATCTCGTTTTTCATTTAAATAAATAAAAAATTTACCTAGCTTTAGAAACTCATCAAATGATAAAATCGGAGAAATTTCTGGCGGAGAAAACCTCCCGCATTGCTCCGTCGCTTCAATTGTAATTTTTTCTAATCGCTCTAAATTTAGCTCGCGATATTGAGTGTGATCAGTCAAAACCGGATGTAGTTTTGTTGCTCCAAGTTCAGTAGCTTTCTCAATTAAAAACGATAACCGATTTTTACGAATCGGGGCAAAAGCTAGCTCTAATTGAGGCAGAATGAAAGAATCTTTGTTTTTACTTTTACGAGTTAAGACAATTTCTTTTTTGTAAATTTCTGAAATTTTATATAAAAACTCACCGTCATTTTGATTGAAAATTAAAACTGAAAATCCTTTTTTTATTCTCATAACCTTTGATAAATAATGAAAATTATCACCTGTCATTGATAGTCTTTTTTCTAGTGAATTTTTGCAATATATTCTAATCATTTTTCATTTCTTTCATTAGCAAAATAAACTGCTCAACCGTTAAATCCTCCGCCCGAAAATTAGTATCTAAATTATATTTTGTGAAAATTTCTTCAACATTATTAAACAACTTAGAAATGTTTTTTATAACTTTTTTTCTGCGATTTGCAAAAGCAAGAGTTGATAGCAAATTCAACCTTTGAATCTCTGTTTTTTCAAAGGAATGATTCGGAATAAATTCAACTAATGCCGAGTGAATTTTTGGGGCAGGATGAAATACATGCGGAGGCAAAATCATCAAAATTTTAGTGGAGCAAAGTGCCTGCGATAAAACAGAAAGTCGTCCATAATTTTTCGTGTTTGGCGAAGCAGTAATTCGGTCTGCAACCTCCTTCTGAAACATCAAAATCGCCTGAGAAAATAACGCTCCTTGTTTCAGCCAATTCGTCAATAAAACCGTTGAGATATTATAAGGCAAATTCCCAATTAAAAGGAGATTTTTTGCATCTGCAAATTTGCTAATATCAACCTTCAAAGCATCAGTTAATAAGTAGGAAAAAATCGGATACTTAGCCTCTAAATTTTCTAAAATTTCTTGTGTCCGCTCATCCTTCTCAATCGCTATCATTTCATAAGGCTCACGATTCAAAATCGCCTGAGTCAAAGTAGCAGGACCAGAGCCAATTTCAATGACAGTTTTATTTTTTGGATCGAACAAAAACCCCGCAATTTTTTTTAGCAGAGATGTATCAGTAATAAAATTCTGCCCTAAGGACTTTTTCGCTTCAATCATTTTTTTTACTCAATTCATTAGCAATTTTGAATATATTTAGATAATAATTTTTAGGCTGTGGCACGAAATTTTTTAAGTTTATTTTCAACTCTTTTTTTTCATAATTATTCTTATTCAAGCCTAATCCATTTATTTTAAGAATCTTTTTTTCTCCTGAAAATAAAGCAATTCCATCTTCTATTTTTATTTCAAAAAGTCCTTTAACTTCTCTTTTATCTAAATTGTAATCCGTTAATAATTTTTCTTTTTTAATAAAAAAAACATTCACAAATTCTTTGTCTACATAGCTTTTGAAAGTGTCTTCTCTAACTATATATTTCTTTGAAATCAACTCATTTTCTTTAATTTTCTCGCCAATTTCTTCTTTGATTTCACGAAAAATTCCTGCCTTAATATCTTCTCCTGATTGAATATGTCCTGCCGTCGATGGGGTTAGAAAAAACTTAAAATCTTGTTGGGACTTACTTGCATATTGAAATAAAATAGACTTATTTTTTGTGTTAATTATCCAACAATGAAAAGTGTGATGCCAAAGTCCTTTTTTATGAGCTTCTTCTCGTGTTGCCGTTCCAATTTTGTTATATTTTGTATCAAAAATATCTATTTTTTCTTGTTTCATTTTAGTCTTTTCCTTTCAAAGTTAATCCTTCTCCCACGGAGAAAAAAGTGTTGTTATCTATAATTTTAGCAGTCGGAAATTGTGCGCAAATTTCTTCTTTTACAAATGGAATTTTAGTCGTTCCACCTGTTAAAAAAATAGTATTTATTTCGTCTTTTTTTAGTCCCGCATTTTTTACAGTCTCGTTAATTTTTTCATTGAATCCATCCGTTGCAAATTCTATATATTTGTTAAATTTTTTTCTAAAAATTTCTGTGCTTAATTCTTTTTCGATTAAAGATAAATCTATTCTTACGGAATTATTTTCACCTAATTTTATCTTAGTATTTTCTGCTTCAAAAAGCAAGTCATGTCCTCGCTCTAATTTCACAATTTTATGCAATCTCTTTATTTCTTTCAAGTTCGTATTTTCATGCAAAAGTTCGTTTATAATTTTTTGTTTTTTTAGCGAATATAATTGTTGAATTCTATGCCAAGAACTTAAATCATGATACAAATGATTTGGCGTTTTTAGTCCTGAATTTACAATTTTTTGAAAACCTAAAAGTGGCATAAATTCGTTCAAGCTAATGACCGTATCTATGTCCGTTCCCCCGATGTGAACTCCTGAATTTGCTAAAATTTTTTTGTTGTTTTTTGAGTGCAATCTTACTATTGAAAAGTCCGCCGTTCCCCCTCCAATATCAACAATTAGTGCTATTTCTTCCTGCGAAATTGTTTGCTCATATTGTAGAGACGCCGACAATGGCTCATAGTAAAATGAAATATTTTTGAAGCCAACTTTTTCTGCAATTTTTCTTAATTGTTCCTCGGCTTCTTTGTCTTTTTTTTCATTATTATCTACAAAAAAAACAGGTCGCCCAATAGTAATTGAAGTGACTTCTTCTTGAAATTGTTGAGTAATCTTGTCTTTAATATGAGCTAGAAAAATCCCTATAATCTCTTGAAATGCAACTGCATTGTTTTGCATTTTTGTCTTCTCTTTTATCAACGAAGTTCCTAATAAACTTTTCAACGAACGGAGCAGTCTTCCCTCCGTCCCTGAGACATATAAATCGATTGCATTTTGCCCAAAATGTCTTGTTTGAGTTTCGTAATTAAAGAAAATACTAGTCGGGATTATTTGCGATTTTCCTTCTAATTTAACGAAGTGAACTTTATCGTTTTTTAATACTCCTGCGACTGTATTTGAAGTTCCAAAATCTAATCCACAATGCATTATTTTCCACCATTGATTCTAGTAAAATATTTTATAGTTTTCTGAGGCAAATGAAATGAAATTTTAGTATCAATTCCGATAAGTTTTTTTTCACCAAGTCGCATTATGTTTTGTGCAAAAAGCGGAGCATTTTTCGTCGGTGGCAAGTCAAATAAAAACCATTTCGGAATAGACTGAACATCCTTAATTCCTTCAAACAAACGAAAAACCGCAGTCAATTTTTCTATCTCAGATGAGCCATCTTGCACCAAAGAAATTCCATAAAACGGTGAGAAAGAATTCATTATTTCAATAGCTTTTTTGCGACTAGAAATCTCATGATACGGAATAGAAACTATAATTTTTTTTGTAGGAAAATTTTGCTCAATTAAATCTGAAATCATAGAAATATCAAGCTCGCAAAAATGCACTCCTGCATCAAAAAATTCGGTTAATTTTGCTAATGCTTTTTTTTTATTTCCATTGAAATTTTCACGAATTAAAATAGGAATTTTATGTCGCTCCAAACAATTCCATGCGAACGAAATATGTTTTGATTCTATACAAATTCCTGCCATTTTTAGATCTGCTGTTGTGCGACATAAATTAGCCACACTTGCCTTGTCCAGAGAGCTCTCAATCTCAGTTGGAATTAGCATCTTTTGCAAAGAAATTAAGTCGTTTTCATTTATCATTTTTAATTTTTCAATTTATTCAATCGTTGTTTTTGACGGTTCCAATCTCGTTGTTTAATAGTCTCTCTTTTGTCGTGTTTTTTCTTTCCTATTCCAATTGCAATGATGACTTTTGCCAGCCCTCGCTTGTTAAAATAAAGTTTTAAAGGCACAAGAGTCTTTCCTCCAACATTAGTAATTCCAGCGAATTTTCCTATTTCTTTTTTATGGAGTAGTAATTTTCTATTTCTATATTCATCTATTTTTTGAAAACCACCGACTGAATAGGCTGGAATATGCATTCCAGTTAAAAAAATCTCGCCATTTTTCTCTTTTACATAAGATTCTTTTAGGGAACATCTGCCGAGTCTCAAAGACTTAACCTCGTTTCCAGTTAAAACTATTCCCGCCTCAATTTGTTCTTGCAAATCAAAGTCAAACCGAGCTTTTCTATTTAGAGCAACAGTTCCATGAGAAATAAATGAAGTTTTTATTTGCTTTTTCTTTTTCATTCAAAAATTATATAAAAAAAAAGAAAAAATAGCAATAAAATTTATTTAAATCTCACCGAATTTCTCCTCTCTCTTTTCTCAATTTCAAAACATGATGAAAAAACTTATAACCTATGAATAAAAACAGCATTTTATTTTTCCTCCTCAATCAAAAAAATGAATTCATTCCAACTAGTTTTAGAACTTTTAAGAACGGCTAAAACAGTTCGAAGAGTTGGGTATCGTTTTTTTCCTAAATTAGAAATTCGCTTACTTTTATTAAAAGTTGAGATATTTAGCCCTGAATTTACTGCTAAACGAGACACAGATATTCCTTGTTTTTCGGCTATTTTATCGATAGCTTTCCAAAATTTTAAGCCGGTTTTTTCGTCTTCGTAGTTCATTTTTTTTCCTTTCTTAGAAAAACACAAAATCTTTGATTTTGATATTTTTCTTAGCCACGGCGGTCTTTGGCCGACGGGTTGTTTCTTTTTTTACCCCGCCCCAAAATATCTAAAGATATTTTGACCCTCCCACAAGGGGTGGGTGATAGACCGAGTCTGTTCTCAAAAATAAAAAATCCGCTTGAAAAAAGCGGACTGGGATTTGAACTCACCACAACAAAATGGCACGATGTCTTTATCCTCGAAAGGACTGGACATAACACCGTATCCCAGTCCAAAGACCAGAATACGGTAATAACGGTTACCGAAACCGTTTGTTGAAAATGGAGTTCAATCCACAGCCTAGCAATAACCAAGCCATAAAAATCATAACAAATTTAACTTTGATTGTAAAGTATTTTTTTCTGCGACTATAAACCTAGTTTTATAGCCTTTGCTTATTTTTAGGGGCTGAACGGTGATTTATCTTTGTTTATTACCGTCATTGCGAGCCGTTTCACGAAGTGAGCGTGGCAATCTTATGATGGAGTTAATCAGCTTATGGGATTACTTCACTTTGCTATCGCAAAAATGGTTCGTAATGACGAATCTGGGTAAATGAAAAAGCACTGCCCCTACGATGCGATTGGTGAGTATGGAATTCTGTGGAAATGTTATTTTAAATGAGATTAGCACGATTTTTATTTGATTACTAAGGATACAAGACATTATCTAGAGAATCGCGATATGCGAGTCCTGTTGTTCGCTCACAAATATATCCTGAAATATATTCATAATCATCAACAACTACAAGAGGAACACTTAGTCGACGGATTTTAAACCTTCTACCGATTTCTTTCATTTTTTTTCCCTCTTTTTTTTCGAAAATATCGTGCTCTACAACTTTTAGATTGGGATAATCTCGCTTTAATTCGTCAGCTATAAAATTCCTAGCTTTATAAGAAGTATCGCAAGTTGAGCTATAATAAATATCCATTGTTTGAGCGGATAAGAAAAGTGGAAGAATAGCAAAAATTAAAAATAATTTTATCATTTACATTGTTCCATTATTAGAATCGTCTTTTTCTTTTTCTGTTATTTCTCCGTTTCCATTCAAATCATACAACTTAAACAAAAGTTCAACAGCAATCATAGGGCAAGCAGTATACTCTTCTTGTGAAATATAACTATCTTTTCCAGACATATATCCAAATAGAATCATACGATTTTTTTCTATGCAATGATGATGATTCGGAGGACATTTTTGAAATTCGGCAATAGACAATTTTTGGTCAGCATTTTTATCTAGCCTACGGAACTTGCGACTTCTGGACGGAATAGTATCTAGACATTCGTCCTGCGTGATTTGAGTCTCGCGAAACTCCTTCATAGTAATAAGTTTGTCGCCGTTAATATGATTGCTTTTTGCACAGATTATGCACAATTTTACGGAACAGCAGAGCCCAAAACGGCTGATGCTTTCCGCAAATTATGCCTTCTCAGCACAAAAACCGTTCGCTCCGCTCACTCCAACCACTCCCGTCGGTAAGATTCTCTTTTTTCCTTCCATAACTTAAAGTTATGAAAGAGGTTTATTTTAAGAAGATTTTGGAGGAGTTCTAACGATAGGAAGGCGTTTTCTAATTCTTCCTTTTGATAAATCATAAGGACTCATTTCAACTTCAACATCATTTCCAACTGAAACCATGATACGAAATTTTCTCATTTTTCCTGAAATATGAGCCAAAACAACATGATCATTTTCTAATTTCACCTTAAACATTGCATTAGGAAGCGCCTCTATTACTTCTCCATTAAAAACTATTAAATCATCTTTTGCCATTTTTTTCCTTAAATTTACCTTGATTTGTTATTATAGATTATATTACAATCTAAAAAATAGCAAGAAAAAAAATAATCACCAAATTGAAAGTGATTTGCCCCACCTCAAAATAGTGAGAACTATTTTGCCCCTCCCACAAGGGGTGGGTGATGAGCAAGTAAGAACGAGTTATTTTTTTTCCATAAAAAAATAAAATGATGGAAAAAAGTTTCATGACAAATAAAGAGAATCTCACCGACGGGTGTGATTGGTTTATCGTTAAGAAATTATTTGCGGGGCAAATGATTTTAAGATAAATTCGAGCGGAGCGAACGGTTTTTATCGTAAGAAGGCATAATTTAAGGAAAGCATCAGCCGTTTTGGCTCTGCTTTTCGAAAAATTATGCATGGTTACAGAAAAAGCAATCACCATTAGTAAAAAAGGATTAACAATAATGATAAAGATTGGTTCCACATTAACGACACATAGAAGGCTTTCTCTAATTGAGCATTTATTATATCGTCTTAGATTACAAAAAGGTGGGATTTTTCTAATAAAAACTCCTGAAATGAACGGTCGATCATTTTTAATAAAATATTTAGAAAAAAATCTATCTACTTATGAAATTGTTTTTTCTGCTACAAAAAATTCTAAATCTTTGTTTTCTTGGATTGGAAGGTATTTTAAAATATCCTCACCAACTATAAAAGACATAAAAAGAGAATTCTCACCAATACATTTAAGTGGCAGGAATATCATTCTACTAGTAGAAAGAATCAACTTTTTCGACCAAGATTTCTTGCAAAACATAAACGATCTACTAGAAGAAATGCCTTTTATAAAAATAGTAATAACAGGCTCAACAAAAGAATTATCTGAGATAAAAAATAAAAAAAGTCTTTTCTTAAAAATAAAGTCCAGGGAAAACTGGCCTCCACTTTCCTTTGCTTCATCATTGGAGTTTTTAGATACATACTATTCAAAACTCCCTGCTAAATCAAAATTTTTAGTAGCATTTACATCCCATGGGAAACCGGGGATTTTAAAAAAACTAGCAGAACATGTTTTAATCTTTAAGAAGCATCTTACTAGAAGAACGATACAAGTTATACTAAAAAATTACTCACTAACCTTTCCTTTTTTTCCTAAAAATCTTGGTTTTTTTATTTTGCTACTAGCAATCGGAACAATTGGATATTTTACTTTTAATCCTATCTTAAAGGACTGGAAAACACATAAACTAGACATCGCTAAACAAGTCTTAGAGCAATCTACACAAAAAGAAGCACTTGACATTAAGAAAAAATAGATATTGACAGGTGCTATGGTATTTTGTTAAAATGATTTCGCAAATATGATTTAGTTAGAATCATATAAAATAATTTACAGAAAGAATTCTGTATAACCAACAAGGAATATATTATGTCTACATTTGATAAAGTAAAAAAAATAGTTGCTGATAAACTTAATGTTGAAGAAGCAAAAGTTTTAGAAAAAGCATCTTTCACTGAAGATCTTGGGGCTGATAGTTTAGATACTGTTGAGCTTGTTATGGAATTTGAAAAAGAATTTGATATTCAAATCCCTGATGATGCAGCTGAAAAAATTGCTACTGTTGGTGATGCTATTAAATTTATTGATGATAACAAAAAATAAGAGATATTGTTCATGAGACGAGTTGTTGTTACTGGAGTTGGACTTACTACTCCGCTTGGAGTTGGTCAAAAAATCAATCAAGAAAAATTATTTAATGCTAAGTCTGGAATTTCAAAGATTTCAGCTTTTGATACTGAAAATTTTGCTTGTAAAATTGCTGGGCAAATCCCATTAGGTGATAAAGAAGGTGAATTTTCTTTTGATAGTGTAGCTAATCCAAAAGAACGACGACGCATGGATGACTTTATTGTTTATGGTCTTTCGGCTTGTGAAGAAGCTATTGCTGATTCTGGCTGGGAAGCAAAAACAGAAGAAGATAAAAATCGAGCAGGTGTATTAGTTGGCTCAGGAATTGGTGGTCTAAAATCTTTATTAGATTATGCTACTATTTTGAGAGAACAAGGACCACGACGAGTGAGTCCGTTTTTCATACCTGCTTCTTTAATAAATCTTTTATCAGGTCATATTTCTATTAGACATAAATTACAAGGTCCTAATCATGCTGTTGTAACAGCTTGTGCTTCTGGAACTCATGCAATTGGTGATGCTGCTAGATTAATTATGCTTGATGATGCCGATGTTATGGTTGCTGGTGGTGCAGAAGCTCCTGTTAATGAACTAGGTGTTGCTGGATTTATGGCAGCTAGAACTCTTTCAACTGGATATAATGACACACCTGAAATTGCATCTCGTCCTTGGGATACAGGTCGTGATGGTTTTGTTATGGGTGAAGGTGCTGGTATTTTGGTGCTAGAAGAATATGAACATGCTAAAAACCGTGGAGCAAAAATCTATGGTGAAATAATTGGTTATGGAATGTCAGGCGATGCTTATCATATTACATCACCTGCCCCAGAGGGAGCAGGCGGAAGAAGATCTATGGAAGCAGCATTAAGAAATGCTAAAATAAATATCTTTTATAGAACGGCTCATCTCGCGTAGGTAGTCAACTATTTGTACGTAATTATGACTGGTTTCAATATCTTGATCTTCGAGAAGAGTAACA
>NBLK01000022.1 GCA_002084505.1 Rickettsiaceae bacterium 4572_127 | reverse complement strand
AATTGCAATAACTGTTGATCATGATTTGCGAAAAGATTCGAAAGAAGAAGCAGAAAAAGTTGCAAAATGGATGAATGATTTTGGATTGCCTCATAGGATTCTAAAACTAAAAAACATCAAAAAGGACGGGAATTTAGAAGAAAATGCTCGAATCGGACGATATAATTTGTTGATAGATTTTGCAAAAAAAAACAATGCCAAAACTATTCTTATTGGGCATCATCAAGACGATCAGATTGAGTCTTTTTTCTTAGCACTAAATCGCGGAAGTGGTGTTAAAGGTTTGTCAGGAATGTTTGAGATTCGTGAGCAGAATGGAGTGAAAATTATTCGCCCGCTTTTAGATTTTTCTAAAAAAGACTTGCTGAATTATTGTAAAAAAAACGATGTTCCATTTGTGAATGATCCGATGAATTTTGATGAGAAATTTGATCGTGTGAAAATCAGAAAAAACATTTCGGTTTTAGAAAAATTAGGAACAAAAAAAGATAGAATAATTTTGGCTATGAAGAATTTACAACGAACTCAAACCGCTATTGATTTTTATGTTTCTAAAATTTTGAAGAAAATTACTTTACCGAATGGAACTTTTTTATCAACTCCAATTTTAGAATCTCCTGATGAAATTTCATTGCGTGTTTTAGCAAAATTAATTCAAAAAATTGGAGAAAAATCTTACCCGCCTGAACTTGAAAAATTACAAACACTTTTGGAAAAAATTAAAACTAAAAAAGACTTCCAAATCACCCTAGGAAAGTGTATAATAAAAAGTGAAACTAATAATTTAATAATAAAAAAGGAGTAAAAAATGGCAAATTTAAATTTCAAAGATATTGATGGGCTTAAAATTGAAGGTGGTTTAGTTAAAATCCCATTAACTAAAAGAGGAAATACTTTTTTCTTCAAAACGAAAAGTGGAAAAGATTTAGATTTAAAAAAACTTCAAGGTCTTTTAAAGGAATTAAAAGTTGCATTTAACATAGATTCAGTTAATAATGAATTTCAATTTTTCGAAGAAAAAATAAAAAATGCTTATAAGACAAAAAAACTAACATTTTCTGATTTAGTCTTTGAAAAAGATGAAAAAGAAAAAGATGAAGTAGTAAAAGTTTTAAAAATTACTAAAGAAAATGATTTTAGGTATTGTAAAACAAAAGATGGAAAAAAAATTTCATTTGAAAGAATTAAGGAAACGCTTAATAAAAATGGGGTTGATTTTTGGATAACTGAAGACGGCAACTGTCGTTTTTATGAAAAAGATATTAAAGAAGTATCTTATTTGAAAAAAGTAGACAAAAATTATGAAAAAGCAATAATTAAAGCTAAGCTAGCAGATGAAGCACACAAAATTGAAAATACTAAGAGAATTGCAATCGCATCATTAAGTTGGATGGACTTAGGAAATTAGCATAATTTTGAAAAAATGTGTTTTATAAAAATGGAAAAAGAATGATAGATTTACCTAGTTTTTCTCCGATTGCATTTCAGTTTTTTGGTGCTGCAATTCGCTGGTACGCCTTAGCTTATATCGCAGGTTTTATGTTAGCACTTTGGCAGCTAAAAAAAATGACGATAGAAGCAGGTTATAATTGGGGTAAAAAATTCTGGGATGATCTTTTGACCTACTCTGTTTTGGGAGTAATTTTAGGTGGGCGATTCGGTTATGTTCTATTTTACAAACCACTATATTTTTTAGAAAATCCACTAGAAATTTTTATGCTTTGGCAAGGCGGAATGTGGATTCTATCAACATCCCACACCTTTATATGAAGCTGTTTTAGAAGGAATAATTTTATTTGCTATAATGAAATTTTGCTTTTCAAAAGAGAAAATTCGCGAAAGATTTGGGACTTTAACGGGGATGTTTTTAACTGGCTATGGAGTGTTTAGATTCATTGTTGAATTCGTTAGATTACCTGATGCACATCTTGGATATTTTGCTGGAAGTTGGTTAACTATGGGGCATATTTTATCCCTTCCAATGATACTAGGCGGAATTTTTTTAATGATTTTCTTAAAAAAGAACTTGAATTCGACAAAGAAATAGTCTATATATAAAATATATACTAAGGAGTTGGTTATGAATGATGTAGCAAAAGTTTTTATGAATGGAATGTCGCAGGCGATTCGTTTGCCTAAACAATTTCGCTTCAATACAAAAGAGGTTTTTATAACAAAAGAAAAAAACAAAGTTATTCTAAGTCCTAAAAAACCGACAAAAAAATCTTGGGAAGATTTTTTTCAAAGTGATGAAAAATTTCCAAATTTTGATTTGAAAAGAGATCGAACCTCTCCACAAAAAAGAGATTTATTTTAATGAAATATATGTTGGATACTGATATTTGTAGTTATATTATAAAAAAGAATCCAGAAAAAGTTCTAAAAAAATTTCAAAAAATTGGAGCAGATAAAATTTGCATTTCAGTTATAACCTACTCAGAACTTCTTTTTGGAGCAGAAAAACACGGTGGAAAAAAGCTAAAAGAAAGAGTTAATTTGTTTTTGTCTTTAACTAAGGTTTTGGATTTTGATTGCAAAAGTGCAGTTTTTTATTCTAAATTACGAGCGAAATTAGAAAAAAAAGGAAGCATAATTGAAAACATGGATTTGTTAATTGCTAGCTGTTGTCTTGGGCATAAATGTATTTTAGTTTCAAACAACATCAAGCATTTTTTAAAAATAAAAAAACTAAAACTTGAAAATTGGATTTAATTTACTGGTTAAAAAAGTCTTGAATTTCAAATGTTAATTTATCATAATTTTCTATTCCATTTATTTTTTGTCGAAAATCAGACGAACCGAAAACACCTTTTGAATACCACCCTAAATGTTTTCTAAAAACTGGGATTCCTTTTTCAATTCCGTATAATTCTATAATTCTTTTTAAGTGAGATAAAATGATTTTTTGTTTTTCTGTAATAGTCGGAGAGATTATATTTTTTCCTTTTTGGAGATTCTTTATTGATGTTAAAAACCAAGGTTTTCCGAGAATTCCACGAGCTAACATTATACCGCCGATTTTTGGAATTGCGAGTCGTTTTAGTGCTGTTTCTTCATCAAAAATATCTCCATTTCCTATGATTGGAATTTTAGAAATATCTGCGAGTTCAGAAATAATTTCCCAATTTGCAGAACCAGAATACATCTGTGATCTAGTGCGTCCGTGAATTGCAAAAAAATCCATTCCAGTGTTTTCAGCAATTTTCAGCATTTTAAAAACTGTGATTTTTTCGTCATTTATTCCTGTGC
The DNA here is from genome assembly GCA_002084505.1 of Rickettsiaceae bacterium 4572_127. GTDB lineage: Bacteria > Pseudomonadota > Alphaproteobacteria > Rs-D84 > NBLK01 > NBLK01. Next base: position 13,053 of record NBLK01000022.1, on the reverse strand, counting down.
GAGTTTTTACACTTACGGGAATTTTTACTGCTGATTTTACTGCTGACATGATTTTTTCTGCTCGGGATAAATCGTTCATAAGTTGCGCTCCGGCACATGCTTTCCACACTTTTTTCACTGGGCAACCCATATTTATGTTGATGTGTCCTGCTCCTTCTCCTTCAAAGAATTTAGCGGATTCCGCCATGATTTTTGGATCGTCACCAAAGATTTGTAAATGTTCACCAACACGAAATTTTTCTCGAACTAGTTTTTTATTTTCTTTGATTGAGTTTAAGATAGAGCGAGAGGAAATCATTTCTGCAAAATAAATTCCTTCTCCAAAATCACGACAAGTCTCGCGAAAAGCAAAGTCGGTTATTCCAGCTAATGGTGCGGTCATAATTCTTTTCAAGAATTACCACTCCCCAAAACAGCAGGCTGTTTTGACCCTCCCACAAGGGGAGGGTGATAACCTATCGCCACAACAAACATTTCTACGGAATCTTTTCGAGAGGATTTTGGCTTGAAATGTTTTACAGTTTTGAACATTTTTTTGAGTTCTAAAAGTAATTTTTCATCTGTTCCACCACGAAAAGTTTTAGCAACTAAACTTCCATTTTTTTTTAAAACAGATTTAGAAAATTTTAAAATATCTTCCAAAATAACCATTAATCTCAAATGATCTGCGCTTTGAATTCCAGTTGTATTTGGAGCGATGTCGCTTAAAATCACATCAGCTTTTCCGACTTTTTCACCTAACCATTTTTGTAATTTTTGATCGGTGAAATCCCCTTGTTTGAAGATAACATTTTTAATTGGGGCAACTTCTAAAAGATCAATTGCTACATTTTTTCCTCGTGAATTTTTTTCTGCAATGTATTCAGACCAGCCCCCCGGAGCAGAACCCAAATCAAGAATTGTCTGTCCATTTTTTATTACATTAAACTTAGTATCAATTTCTTGGATTTTGAAAGAGGCACGGCATCGCACTCCTTCTTTTTTAGCTTTTTTGACAAAGGGATCATTTAATTGTCGCTTGAGCCATTCAGTAGATGAGCCTGTTCTTTTTGCGTTTTTTTTAATTAAATCTTTCTTGCGGGAAACACCTCTGACCATTATTGAACTTCTTTATGAATATTTTCGGCAGGGACATTTAGGGACTTCATGATTTCAATTCCGTCTTTTATCATAAGTGGCGATCCGCAGAAAAACACACTTGTTTCAGCACTGAGTTTTTCTCCGAAAGATTTTTGAATTTCGCCAGATTTCATGATTGCATCGACTCGTCCTTTTTGTCCTTTCCAGTTTTCGCTAGGTCGAGAAACTATCGGAAAATAGAAAAAATTCTGTGGATATTTTTCAGCGAGCAATTTTAATTCGTCGGCATATCCTAAATCTTTTTCACTGCGAACTCCATGGAGCAGGGCGATTTTAGTCGTCTTTAATTTATCTTCATGAGCTCGCAAAAGTCCGCGAAAAGGAGCTAACCCTGTTCCCGTTGCGACATAAATTAATTGTTTAGAATCGTTAGCCAAGTTTAATGTAAAGTGCCCTAATGCTTTTTGAGAAAGGAAAATTCTATCGCCTTTTTTTGCTGAAAATAATAATGGAGTTAGTGCTTTTGGGGACTTTGTTTTGTCATAAATATCAGGTGTGTATTTTAGCACTATGTAGAAATGTCTATCGCCGTCGGCTGGCGCTGAAACGATTGAGTATGCTCTGCGGATCAAATTTCCGTCGGCATCTTTTAGTCCTAGAACAGCAAATTGTCCTGCTACAAAAGACGAATCGCCTTCATCGAGTTTTATCGTGAATTCTCTTAATTTTTCATTCATTATTTCAATTTTAGTTATGGTCGCGTTGTAGTTCATCATTTTCCTTTTTGTTATTCAGTATGATTATAAATTAAAAAAAATTATTTTCCAATACAAAAGTTAGAAAAGATATTTTTCAAGATTTCTTCGGTTTTTATTTCTCCTAAAAGTTCTCCAAGAAAGTTTGAGGCATATAAAATATGTTCGGCTTTTAGATCCGTTTGTGTTGCCGAAAGGCTTTTTTCTAAATCGTTTTTTGCTTTTTTTAAGTAATGAAAATGGCGGGCATTAGCATAACCAATTTCTTCTTTTCCTGCGACTAAATCTAAAATCTTTTTTTCAATTTCATCAGAAAGAGCAGGGATTCCATTTCCATTTTTAGCAGAAATAACAAACGCATTTTCAGAATTTTTATATTTTTTTTCATCACTTTTATTCAAAACTAAAATAGTTTTTTCGTCTATTTTAGAATTCTCATTAGTAGAAACTAGAATTTTTATATCGGCATTTTCGGCCTTTTCCAAAGCTCTTCTAACTCCTTCTTTTTCTATTGTATCCGCTGTTTCTCGTAGTCCTGCGGTGTCTGCAAAACAAATTTCATAGCCTTTAATATCAATAGTAGCTTCAACAATATCACGAGTTGTTCCTGGAATAGAAGAAATAATTGAGGCGTTTTTCCCAACTAAAAAATTAAATAAAGTGGATTTTCCAGCATTAGGTTTTCCTATAATCGCAATTGAAATTCCATCGCGAATCAAAGTGCCTTTTGGATTTTCTAAATTCGTCGCAATTGCATCAATTAGCCAGCTCGTTTTTTCAGTAATTTGTTTTTCAATTTCTAACGGCAAAGGCTCTTCGGAAAAATCAATATCTGCTTCAATTAGTGTTAAAAGTTCCAGTAGTTTTTTTCTCCAATTTGTATAAACATGAGACAATTTCCCAGTCTTAATTGCGATTGCCTGCTTTCGTTGAGCTTCGGTTTTAGCATGAACTAGATCCAAAAGTCCTTCCGCTTGAACTAAATCTAGCTTATTATTTTCAACAGCTCGTTCAGTAAATTCTCCTCGTTTTGCAGGGCGAACATCGTCAAAAGTTTCTAAAAGCTCATAGATTTTTTGAAGCACCGCACGACTTCCATGGCATTGAATTTCTACGCTATCTTCACCAGTGAATGAGTTTGGGGCTTTGAAGTAAATCACAATTGCTGAGTCTATTATTTCGTCTTCGCTGTGTATTTCGGCGAAATAAGCATATCTAGGTTCAAAGTTAGCCTTGTGTGTGATTGCCTTTGCGATCTGCGATGATTTATTGCCTGAGATTCTAATTATAGAAACTCCTGCTGTTCCGTGTGCTGATGCTAGTGCGTATATTGTTTTCATTTTATATATATCCAATTGGGATTGCTGTTACTTCTCTTGAAATAGGAACATCTTCTTTTACAAAACAAATAACTGCTCCTAGTCCTATTTTTTTATTAAGATTTTTTAAAGCATTAAAATTTTTAGTTGCTGTTCTGCTAGGAGTTGCTGTTTTTTTAAACTCAACAGGATACAAAGCCTCGCCAGTTTCAATAATTAAGTCTATTTCTTTTTTGTCAGTGTCGCGATAATAATAAAAATTAGCTTCTAATCCATTGTGCCAATAACTTTTTAAGATTTCTATAAAAATATATGTTTCAAGAATAGCCCCTGACATTGCTCCTTTTTCTAACGACTCAGCAGTGATCCATTTAGTTAAATAAGCACAAAGTCCTGTATCAAGAAAATAAATTTTTGGTGCTTTAATAAGTCGTTTTGATAAATTATTATGATATGGTTTTAATATGTAAATAATTCCAGAGGTCTCCAAAATAGACAACCAAGATTTAGCCGTTTTCACATCAATATCAACATCTCTTGCTAAATCGGAATAATTTAGAACTTGTCCTGTTCGTGAGGCGACGGCACTTAGAAAATTATAAAATGTTGTGTCATTGGAAATTTCTAAAATATCTTTTACATCTCGATTTAAGTATGTTTGAATATATGAGCTATAAAAACGATGCCGAGTTTTTGTGTCTTTAAGCTCATTCACTTTTGGATAAGAGCCAAGCCATATTTGATGATAAGTGTCTGTAATATCTTTTTGTGGTTTATTTAGTTTTTTTGTATCTTCAATCCATTTTTTTGTAGGAATAAATGGAATACTTTTGTCTGAGTTTTTGTTTAATTCATTATTAGAAAATCCTAATAAATCTATTATTGCGATTCGTCCTGCGAGAGTTTCGTTTATTCCTTTCATTAGATGAAATTTTTGTGATCCAGTCAGCCAATACATTCCGTTTTTTTTGTTTTCATCAACTTCTATTTTTATATAACTAAATAAATCAGGAGCGTATTGAATTTCGTCTATGATTAGAGGAGGTTTGTATGTTTGTATAAATAAAGCAGGATCATTTTGTGCGATTTGGCGAATGTCTAAATTATCTAGTGAAACATATCTTCTGTTTTTTTCTTTGCACATTTGGAGTAATGTTGTTTTTCCAACTTGTCGAGGTCCTGTTAAAAGTAGCACAGGAAATGTTTCATTAATTTCTTTGATAGTAATTTTTAGTGTTCTGTTATACATAATACAGCCTTTTTATTTGCAAACTTTTATTAAAAACTTCCGTTAAATATGGAATGTGATTCCAATATGCACGAAAAAATAAGAAAAGGCAATAAAAAAAAGCCCGAAGGCTTTTTTGCTTTTAATAAGGTAATGAATTATTTTTATTGGCATATTTAGATAAAATCAGATTGATAAAATCGGTCGTTGCTACACCTTCTTTTTTGGCATTTCCTTCTATTTTAGCAAAAATAGATTCTTCTAATTCTAATGGAATTGCCTTTGTTTTTTTTTCTAAAAAGACCTTTTTTATTTTGAATTTTTTTATATCTTCTTTAGTTAGGTCAATTTCAACTCCATTCCAAATATCATATCCATATTCATCTTTAAATTTTTCATTCATATTAATTTTATGCTTAATCATTTATAACTCCTTTTAATTTTCTACTTGGAATAATGTTTTTTAGAAAAACGCCTTTTTCTTCACTAACATAAGGAATAAAAAAAGGATAATCCTTAAAAAATACTAAAAAACATTCTTGGTTAGGATATTTCTTTTGATTTGGATGTTTAATTTTCTTATATAAATCATTTTTTATTAAATCAATTACGATTTCAAAAGATATTCCAAACCTATATGGATCATTTTTAATTTTAACATTTTTTTCTTTATTAAATCTAATTTTCTGTTTCATTGATTAATGATAGCAGTGAGTTTTTTATTTTTCAATAAAAAAAAGCCCGAAGGCTTTTTTTTGTTAGTTTATGTTTTACTGACTGATGTCCCCTGCTTTAATAGTGTAGTCTTCTCCCCTTTTAGCAACAGCATTGCTTCCAATTTTACATTTTCTATAGTAAGTGTAAGAATTGCTACCACCAAACTGGTTTTTATCACATGTAAACGAGTTTCCTACTTGAAAAGTTTTACATCCTATTTTACCTTCTTTGCCAGTAGCTTTTTTTCCATAATAACAAACTTCAACTTCTTTACTGTTTTCTTCAGTTGTGCTGTTGTTGTTTTCAGCAACAGTGTTAGTAGTTGCGGCATTATCTTCTAATGTATCATTACCATGTTCAGCAACAGTGTTAGTAGTTGCGGCATTGTCTTCTAATGTATCATTATTGTGCTCAGCAACGATATTAGCGGTTGCGGCATTATCATTAGCTGTATCATTTTCATGCCCTGCAACTATTTGATCACTGTCTTTTTTAGCATTATCCATCGCAATTTGAGCATCTCTATTGCGGACTGTGCTATCTTTTTCTCGCATTTGGATAGCAGTTTCTTTATCAGCATTTGAGATGGCTAATTCAGCTCCACGATTAGCTTCATATCCTTCAACTTTTTTAGCTAAGAAAGCTAGCTGTTGATCCATAAGCTGTCCTCTATTTTCTTGAAGATTATTATTCGCTTTTGCTTCAAAGGCTTTAACAATTTTAATGAAAATATCATCAGCAAAAACCTCTAATTTAGTTTCTTTTTCTGCGATAGTTTTAACTTGTAATCTTAAGTTATCTTTATATTCTTCCCAATTTTGAACAACCTCTTTTTTTGCTCTTTTTGTTCTAAGTCTAGAAATACTGTTATCAACAGAAGTAATTTGAGCTTTAAGTTTTCCTTTTAATTTTGAATCAGCGAAATTCCAAGGTAATAAGTTCTTATCAACATTTGGGTTCTCGTTTAATAATCTAAGGTCGTTTTTAAGTAGATCAACATAATCTCCACAAGCTCCCATAGAATCAGTTATATCAACGGTAGCATCATATATTTTATCAAATGAAAAATCAGATAAAGGCATTGTTTTTGTTTCCTCTACTCCTTCGGCATTTATGATTTTATAAGTAATTGGTTTTGCTCCTTGCAAGCTACCAAACCCTGCTTTTAATTTATCAGGACTAGCAAAAGCAATAAGATCTTCCCCACCAATTCCTTTCAAACAACTAACGATTTCTTTTTTATGAGAGTCTACAGCTGTTTTAAGACCTTTTGTGGCATTCTCTTTCGCACTGTAATTAGACATTCTAGCGAATTCAGTAATTTTATTTTTAGCTTTTTCTAAATATGCTGTCCAGATACCATCTCCACGAGCATTATCTCCATAGCTTATTGCATCTAAAGTGTCTTGAACCGTAGCTTTATATGAAGCCATTTTAGAAGTTAGATCATTTATACAAGCTGTTTCGTTAGTTTGATTTTCTCCACAATATAAACAGTCTTTCATTCCTTTTCCACAGACAGTGCTTTCAAGAGTTTCCTGTATTTTAGCAAATCCTTCTTCTGTTGAAATCATATTTTTTCTACGATTTTTCATATAAGCAAGTTTTGTTTTTCCAACAGTAGCATTATACATTAAGACTTGTTTGTTATATTTAGATTCGAGATTATTATCATACTTATTACAAGCATCTTCAGACATACCTTTTATATACATTCTCATAGATTCTTTACCTATAACAGATTCACAAGTGTCTACAATTGCATGACAAGATTTAAATATATTTTCAAAAAGAGCTTTTGGAGTAGCAGATTTATTATTTCCTGCAAAAGCATCATCCATAGCATCCATTTCCTCTTGCATTCTATTCATGCTATCAACGACGGATTCTTCTTGTTCCTCATCCCAAGATTTAGCTTTTCCTTTCTCACCCATAGCACTAAATAATTTTCTTTCAATACCACGAAGTGCTTTTTCTTTCTCTCTAAAAGAAGTTCTTTTTGAATTAGCTTTACAAAGCCCTAACTGAACTGATTTTTTATCATCAGAAGGAATTGTATTTTTAGCACATTCTAGCATTTTTGACTGACATTGTTTAATAGAATTTGCTCCTGCATTTAAGGCATCTAAATCAATTGCATATTTACTTAAATCTTTTGCAGGTTCTTCAACCGCAGGTGTGTCTGTTGGAGTTTCTGTTGCTACGCTTTCAGTCGAAGTTGAAGACACAGCTAAATTTGCTGTTCTTGCTGATCTTGAACTTCCTGACCGTCCTGAGCTTCTTCCTGCTCTTGCATTAGTGCTTCGTCCAGAGCGAGTGTTTGTTCTTGAAGATCTAGCTCCTGAGCTTCTGCCTGATCTAGCATTTGTTCTTCTATTTGAAGTTTCTGTGTCAGTATCTCGTCTTGTGCTTCGTCTAGCATCAATTGGCATTGTGAATGCAAAGAATACTGTAAATATAACAAACAAATTAAATAATTTTTTCATAACTTTCTCCTAGTTTATAGGGTTCTTCACCCATTATTTTTATAGTATATCATATTTTTGACCTAAAAAAAAGCCTTTTTTTAATTTTTTTCTTTTTTTTGTGATTTTATGTTCTAAACTAAAACAAAATAAGGAGAATTATGTTAAATGCAGTTTCATTAGAAATAGACAATAATCAAATAAGTAAATTGGACATTATTGCTAATAATTTACAAGAAAACAGAAATTCTGTAATAAAAAAAGCAATTAACAATTATTTAGACACTTACAATTGGCAGATTTCTCATATAAAAAAAAGATTAAAAGAAGCAGATGAAAATAAATTTGTTTCTGACACCAAATTAAAAGAAGTCTTTGAAAGTTTCATTTGATCATTTTAGGAATTGAAAGTTCTTGTGATGAAACGGCAGTAGCGATTATAAAAGATCGTGAAATTCTAGCACACAAGATTTTTTCTCAAATTGATATTCATAAAATGTATGGGGGGGTTGTTCCTGAAATAGCCTCTCGGGCTCATGCGGAAAAAATAGATCCTCTAATTGAAGAAGCACTAAAAGAAGCAAAACTTGAATTGGAAGACATTGATGTTGTTTGTGCTGGGCAAGGTCCGGGGCTAATTGGAGGAGTAGCAGTTGGATTTACTTATGGAAAGACAATAGCTTTTGCATTGGACAAACCTTTTGTAGCGGTTGATCATTTAGAAGCTCATGCTTTAATGGCTCGGATGGAAAGTGAGATTCCGTTTCCGCATTTAGTTTTTCTAGCATCAGGGGGGCATACGCAATTTATTATGATGTATGGAATTGGAGATTATAAAATTATTGGAACTACGCTAGATGATGCTCTTGGGGAGGCTTTTGATAAGACCGCGAAACTTTTAGAGTTGCCATATCCAAGTGGGGCAGAGGTTGATAAATTAGCTCAGATTGGAGAGTCGATAATTAATTTTCCTAGACCGTTAAAAGGAACAAAAACTCCAAATTTTTCTTTTTCAGGACTAAAATCTGCTGTGCGGAGAATTGTAAAAGAGGGTGAAGTAGATTATAAAAAAGAAGATGTTTGTGCTTCGTTTCAAGTTGCAGTTTGTGATGTTGTTGCCGATAGAATTAAGGTAGCATTAAAGCAAGTTGGAAAAATCAACGGATTAGTTTTTGCTGGTGGAGTTGCTAGAAACCAAGCTCTCCGCAAGAAAATAAAAGAAGTTTGTGAAGAAAATGGAGTTAAGTTTTTTGTTCCTGATCCTGCTTTGTGTGTAGATAATGGAGTCATGATTGCTTGGGCTGGATATGAACGAGCTAAATTAGGAAAATTCAGCTCGCTGGATACCGCTCCTTACCCAAGAAAAAACTTGGAAGATGTGAAATAAGTTTAAGCAATTAAAGGAAAGTAATGACAGATAAAAAACTAGTTATTCGAAACAGCACAGCGGAATTTCTAATTTTCACAAAACAGGCAGGTGAAAATGGAATAGAAGTTCGTTATGAAAATGAAATGATATGGCTGTCTCAAAAACTAATGGCAGAGTTGTTTGAAGTTGATGTTAGAACGATAAGCGATCATTTGAAAAATATATTTTCACAAAACGAAATGAACAAAGAATCAGTTATCCGAGATTTTCGGATAACTGCAACGGATGGAAAACAGTATAAGACTCATTTCTATAATCTTGAGGCTATTATTTCAGTTGGTTATCGTGTGAATTCAAATAGAGCAATTCAATTTCGCCAATGGGCTACGAGTATTTTAAAAGAATTTGCGATAAAAGGATATGTTCTTGATAATAAAAGACTCAAAAACGGTGCTTTTTTAGACAAGGATTATTTTGAGACTTTGCTTGCTGAAATTCGTGAAATCAGACTAAGTGAACGAAGGTTTTATCAAAAAATTACAGATATTTATGCGACAAGCTTGGACTATAAAAAGGATTCTAAAACAACTAGAACATTTTTTGCGAAAGTTCAAAATAAACTTCATTTTGCAATACATGGATTTACAGCTCCTGAGCTAATTAAAAATAGAGCTGATAGTCAAAAAAATAACATGGGATTAACAACTTGGGAAAAAGCCCCTGATGGAAAAATAATTAAAACAGATGTTGTTGTTGCTAAAAATTATCTTAAAAAAGATGAATTAGAATCTTTGGGATTAATTGTGAATTCATATCTTGATTTAGCAGAAAGTCGTGCCAAAAGAAATATCCCAATGACTATGGATGATTGGGCGAAAAGATTAGATGTTTTTCTAAAATTTGATGAACGAGATATTTTACAAAATGCTGGTAAAATTACAGCTGAGATTGCTAAAAAACATGCTGTCAGTGAATTTGAAAAATATAGAATTATACAAGATAAATTGTTTGAATCTGATTTTGATAAAATGATTAAAAAAATTAAAAAATAAACCAAAAAGCAATCACCAATAGTTATGAAAGAAATCCAATGAAAAAACCAGAACCAGTATTAAATTTAAGTGAAGTAGTATCCGTAAGTTTTTTATCTAATTTACTAAAAGGAGTCGTAGAGACTGCCTTCACTCGCATAAAAGTTCGTGGAGAAATTACAGGTTGCAAAAAACATTCTAGCGGACATTACTACTTAGACTTAAAAGAAAAAGCAGGCGGAAAAGATTATGTTCTAAATGGAATTATTTGGAAATGGACTCGCTTATCAGTTGTTCCTGAAAACGGAATGGAAGTCGTCGCCACTGGAAAAATCACTACTTATGCAGGACGCTCAACCTACAACATCACTATTGAAGAATTAGAAGTTGAAGGCGAGGGATTGCTTCTAAAAAAAATTGAAGATTTGAAAAAAAAGCTATCTGCCGAAGGGCTTTTTGACTCCGACCGAAAAAAACAAATTCCATATTTACCAAAAAAAATCGGAGTTGTAACTTCTGAGACAGGGGCGGTTTTTCGAGATATTCTTCATCGTATTTCAGATCGTTTTCCAGTTGAAGTTGTGCTATGGTCATGCGCGGTTCAAGGTGCTGGGGCTGAGAAAAAAATAGCGGAAGGAATTGCAGGGTTTAACAAAATGTCGGATCGTCCTGATGTTCTAATTGTAGCTCGTGGAGGTGGTTCGCTCCAAGATTTAATGCCGTTTAACGAGGAAATTGTAGTGCGGGCAGTTGCGGATTCTGAAATTCCTGTAATTTCTGCGGTGGGGCATGAGACGGACACAACTTTGATTGATTTTGTTTCTGATTTACGAGCTCCGACTCCGACTGGTGCTGCGGAAAAAGCGGTTCCTGTTAGGACTGAATTAATTTCTAAGATAGAAGAAAAACGACGGAATTTATGGAGAAATTTAATTGGAGTTTTGAAAATTAAAAAGCTAAATTTTGATGCGAAAATTGCAAAAATTAGAACTCCAATGCATATTGTTGAAGACCAAATTCGACGGCTTGATGATAAATCAAATCAGTTGGTTGAAAAAATGAAATATCGTTTGGAAAAATCAGAACAAAATGTCATTTCGGCTGGGAAATTGCTAGAAAGTTATTCTTTTAAGAAAGTTCTAAAACGAGGATTTTCAATTGCAAAAGGAGAAAATGGAATCGTTTCTTCAGCTGAAATTGCTAAAAAATCCAAACCAATTTCCTTGCTTTTCCATGATGGTGAGATTGAGATTTAGCCCTGTTCCAAAACTCTGTCAATGCGATTATTTTCTGAACTTCGTTTTTATCTATTGCATTTCCTTTCTGCATTTTGTATAATTAAAAAAAATAAAAAGGAGAAGTTATGGCAAATGTATTTAATGTAGCTAAGTTTATTTTAGAAAAAAGCATAAACAAAATTTCTACAATGAAGCTTCAAAAGCTTTGTTATTATTCGCAGGCTTGGAATTTAGTTTGGGAAGATAAGCCTTTATTTAAGGAAGAAATACAGGCTTTTGCAAACGGTCCTGTGATTCGTAAATTATACGATTTACACAAAGGAAATTTTTCTATTGATGCTAGCTTTTTTACAAAGGAAAAATTAAGTAATAATAATCTCACAGATAAAGAGCAAAAAAATATCTTGAAAGTAATGTCATATTATGGAGAAAAATCCCCTCAATGGCTAAGTGATTTATCTCATATCGAAACTCCATGGAAAGATGCTCGCAATGGATGTTCTGCAGGTGAAAGATGTGAAAAAGAAATAACAATTGAATCTATGTTAGAATACTATTCTTCACTTTAAGGTTTATTATGGCAAAAAACAAAAATGAAAATAAAAAATATCAGAAAAAGTCTGATTTTACCAAACTTTTCGAAAAAAGCACACAATTAAAAAAAGATTCAGAAGCACGATTAAGAGAAGATCCAGATAAATATAAAAAAGAAAATTTTCAATATATTTTTTCTAAAGAGTATATCGATTTTGATGATAAAGAATACGGATTTGATAAGTTATCATTTCAAGAATATTTTTGTAAACTAGTGACTTACTTTGATCATTTAACACAATCTAGTTGGAAGCAAATTGAAGACAGAATAGGTAGAGGAAGTAAGAAAAAACCAAGTAATCATTCATTTACTTATGAAGACATAAAATGTAAAAAAACAAGGAAAAGGTTTTTTAATAAATGTGGTGAACAATGCAGTGTCTTATTTCAAATCGCATTAACTAATAAAATCCGAATTCATGGTTTTAAGAATGGGAGTATTTTTTATCCTATATGGTATGATCCAGAACATAAATTATTTCAAACAGGAAAATGAATGTTGAAATCAGTTATAGAAATTCCTAATAATCCAGAGCAAATGATAGTTTTTTTACATGGGTATGGGGCGGATGCAAATGATTTAGCAGGTCTCTTTCCTTGCTACAAAAATGATTTTCCAAATGCGATTTTAGTGTCGGTTGAGTCTCCTTTTCCATGCGAAGTTTTTCCTTCTGGGCGAGAGTGGTATCCGCTGAATGACACTATGAGATTAGCGTTTCACACTCAAAATAAAACTCAAATAAATGCGGTTCTTTTAGAGACAAAAGATAAACGAGAATTTGCTTTGAAGCAGGTTGAAAAAACGATTAAAGATCTTGCGGAAAAACATAAAATTTCTCTAAAAAACATCATTATCACTGGCTTTTCACAGGGAGCAGGAATAGCTTTGGCGATTTCACAACTGATGGAAATAGGTGGAGTAGTTTCTTTTTCAGGTCTGCTTTTTCCTCCGTTTAATGGTGATTGCCCTTTGCTAGCTTTTCATGGAACGGCCGATTCTGTTCTGCCTTTTTCCTATGCTGAAAGTGTTAAAAACGAGATTGAAAAAGTTCGTGAATTAGAATTTATATCAATGCCAAACACGGATCATACAATGCCGATGGATGCTATTACGAAATCAATCGAGTGGATTAAGAAGATTAATGGAGAGTAAAAAAAAATGGCTCTTTTCTAGACTATATGTGTTTTTTACCCCTCACCCTGTCCCTCTCCCGCAAGGGGAGAGGCGACGAAATTCTCAATAATTTTTTCTTTTCT
>NBLK01000021.1 GCA_002084505.1 Rickettsiaceae bacterium 4572_127 | reverse complement strand
TTTATATTTATTTTTGCAAGGATTAGATTTTAGAAAAAATGTAGAACATTTATAATTTCGTCGCCTCTCCCCTTGCGGGAGAGGGACAGGGTGAGGGGTAAAAACACACATATAGTCTGGAAAAGAGCCTTCTAAATAAGAGCAGGGCTATATTTTGCTATTTTTTATCGGAATTTTTTTGATTTTGAAAGACCAGGTGTTAGAAAAATTAGAAAAACAAAAAGGAGATATTGATAAAATAAAAAATAAAAAATTTGGAATGTATATTTAAATATAATGTAATCATAAAAAATTGCAAAAGATAGCTCTTAGTAAGAAATAGATTAGAAAAAAATAATTTCACATCGTCCCGTTGTTATTTAGATTTACTATATACTGTAAAAATGGTTTTAAAGCATAATTTTAGCTCATCAACACAGTGCAAAAAATAAGTTGAAATTAAAAATCAAAAATGCGAATATAAAAAAATGAAAGATATTTTATTTAGGGTTTTGATTTGTTTGTTTTGTTATGGTGTTGGATTTCTGTCTCCAACAATGGGTAATTTGTTTATAATCCCTCTTTATTATATGTTTTTAAGAGAAGATAAAGTTGAACTACTTTCGCTAGTTTTCCTTTTTGCTATTTTACTAGATATACAAGAAGGTCTATTTCCTATTAATTTTATATTTATTCCAATAATATTTTTATTTTTTGTTTTCCAAAAATTTATTCCCTATTTGCAAGACAGGGTTTTCTTTCAACTAGGTTTCGTAACTTTAATCACTTCTTTTTTTGTAGGAAAAATAGTTTTAGTCGGATATTTTTATGATTTTTATTTTTCATACTCATTGTTATTAAATTTTATAATTTTAATTGTTTGTTTTTCAATAACAGAATTGCTAATGTTAGTTTTGAAAAGAAACAAAGAGACAAAAACAAGTGTTAGATTCTAAAATAATTCAAACTTTCAATAGACGCGCACTCTTGTTAGGGGCGGGAAAAACAGTTGTGCTTTTTTCGCTAATAGGGCGGATTTTTTATTTGCAAGTAATGGAGAAAAAGAAATATCAGCATCTTTCAAATAGAAATTCGTTTCGGCTCCATATTCTAGTGCCTCCAAGGGGGAAAATCTTTGATCGTTATAATGAAATACTAGCAGATAATACTCGAAAATATAGTCTTTTTATAAAACCATCTGAATCAAACACCACTCTTGAAAAGTTATTTGGTTTTTTATCTCAATTTATATAATAAAACAACAGGGAGAAAATTTACCAATCTTATTAAAAAAAGATCTAACTTGGAAAGAAATGGCTCCAATCGGTGCGAAAGAACTAGAAAATCCGGCTATTTTTATTGAAACTGATATTGTTCGGCAATATCCACTAAAAGAATCCGCTTCGCATGTTATAGGCTATGTCGGTATTGATAAACAAATGCAGGATAAAAAAAGATATAGATTTTTATATAAGACTCCTGATTTTAGAATTGGAAAGTCTGGAATTGAAAGATTTTATAATGAGAGACTCACAGGTGAAGTAGGTGAGTTGGTTCAAATGGTAAATGCTACTGGAAAAGTATCTGAATCTTTTAAGCCGCAAAAAAAAGAAGCAATTGCAGGCGAGGACTTAAAGCTAACGATTGATGCAAGATTGCAAAAATATGCAGGAGAAGCTTTTGCTGAAAAAAGTGGTTCAATAACAATTATGGATTGTCATACAGGAGAAATTTTATGCTCCTCTTCTTTTCCGCAATATGATTTAAGTCGCTTTGAGGGAAAAATAGATAGCTCGTATTATGGCGATCTAATAACAGATTCTTACAAGCCCTTGCTGAACAAAAGTATTGAGGGACTGTATTCCCCCGGTTCAACTTTTAAGATTTTAGTTGCTTTGGCAGGGCTTAAAGAAGGGGTGATTACACCTAAAACTATTGTTAATTGTAAAGGGCATTTGCAGGTAGGAAATCATAAATTTCATTGTTGGAAAAAACACGGAAAAGTAAATTTAGTTAAGGCTATTGAGGGGTCTTGTGATACTTATTTTTATAAATTGGGGCTAAAACTAGGAATCGATAAAATACATGCTATGGCTACGAAACTTGGTTTAGGAGTGAAGACAGGGATTTCTCTTGTTGGAGAAAAAAAGGGAGATGTTTCTAATCGAAAGTTAAAGGCAAAAATTTTAGGTGAAAAATGGGTTTTAGGAGATACAGTTCAGGCTTCAATTGGGCAGGGTTTTACTCTTACGACTCCTTTGCAATTAGCGGTTATGATCGCTAGGCTTGTAAACGGTGGAAAAAAAGTCTTGCCTTCGTTGATTCCTAATGAGAAAAATAATTTTGACGATTTAGATTTTAATCCGACACATATTGAAATTCTAAAAGAAGGAATGTTTGATGTTATAAATGGAAAATATGGAACAGCAAGAGGTTCAGTTTTTGATGTTAATGGGATTAAGATGGCAGGAAAAACAGGAACAACGCAGGTTAGAAGAATTTCAAAACAAGAAAGAAGAACAGGTGTGATTCATCAAGATGCATTGCCTTGGCATCTAAGGCACCATGCTTTGTTTGTCGGATATGCTCCAACTGATAACCCTAGATTTGTGGCATCGGTAGTCATAGAACATGGAAAAGGAGGGTCTTTTGCCGGCCGAATCGCCTCTAAGATGCTTAAAAAAACAATAGAATTATATGGTAGAACTTTATAACTATCGGTGATTGCTTTTCTTAAATTATACCAATTCGTTTGAAAATAACATATCAAAATATGTCATTTTTTCAATACGATCAATTCGCTTCGCACGAGTTTATCTTGAAATCATTTGCCCCGCAAATAATTTCTTAACGATAAATCAACCACTCCCGTCGGTAAGATTCTTTTTTTTCTTTCATAACTTAAAGTTATGAAAGGGAGCTATTATTTTTGATTGGCTTTTCTTTACTGCTACGCTATAATTCGACGAAACAACTTTAAACAAAAGATAAAAAATGTTAAAATATACATTGTTAGCGACAGATAAAAATGCACGGCGGGGTGTTTTAGAAACTGCGCATGGGGAAATAAATACTCCTGCGTTTATGCCTGTTGGGACTATTGCTACGGTAAAAACTCAAACTCCTGAGATGGTGAAAAAAACAGGGGCGGAAGTGATTCTCGGAAATACTTATCACCTAATGTTGGGCAGGCGTGCCGATATAATTGAGAAGGCAGGAGGGCTTCATAAATTTATGAATTGGGATAAAGCTATTTTGACTGATTCAGGTGGATTTCAAGTCATGTCTCTCTCGGATTTAGCAAAAGTTACAGAGGAGGGAGTTGAATTTAAGTCTCATTTAGACGGCGGTGCAAAGCATTTTCTAACTCCTGAAAAGTCTGTGCAGATTCAACATCAACTAGATTCAAATATCACAATGTGCCTTGATAGATGTCGTGAACTTCCTCTTCCGCGAAAAGAAATTAAAGAAGCACTAGATCTTTCTATGCGATGGGCAAAGCGATCAAAAGATGCTTTTATTGATCGAGATGGATATGGAATTTTTGGAATTACACAGGGTGGTTTAGATAAAGAATTACGGCTGGAATCGGCATCAAAGCTAACTGAAATAGGTTTTGATGGTTATGCAATTGGAGGGCTTGCAGTTGGAGAGCCTCAACACGAAATGTTTGATACTTTGGAATTTACATGCCCTGCTTTGCCAGAAAATAAACCGCGATATTTAATGGGAGTTGGAACTCCGCTAGATATTTTAGGAGCGGTCGAGCGAGGTGTTGATATGTTTGATTGTGTTATGCCGACTCGTTCAGGGCGAACTGCAAAAGCCTTTACTTCTCATGGCGAACTGAATTTGAGAAATGCAAAATTTCGTGAGGATTTTTCGTCTTTGGATTCGGAATGTGAATGTGAAACTTGTAGAAATTATTCTCGTGCATATTTGTCTCATTTGATTCGAGCTAATGAAATTTTGGGAGCTATTTTGCTAACGCAACATAATTTATTTTTCTATCAAAATTTAATGAAACAAATTAGAAAACACATAGAAGACAAAACATTTTTAGAATTTAAGAAAGAGTTTATTGGGAAGTATTTATAGAGTTTTTTACCCCTCCCCAAAATAGTAAGAACTATTTTGACCCTCCCACAAGGGGAGGGTGATAGACCGAGTCACTCCTGCAACGGCATTCTTCTCACCGAATCGAATCTTTCTTACTTACTTTTCTACTCCATCTATTTCTTGCTTTCTTACTTATCACCCACCCCTTGTGGGAGGGTCAAAATATCTTTAGATATTTTGGGGAGGGGTAAAATAAAATCTGCAATTACAAAAGAGGTTTGATCGTAATTTCAGCATAGCCTTTTTTTGTATCGGACAGATCTATAATTTTATTTTTACAAAATTTTGGGACAGAAATGAGAGCAGAAACAACTATAAAATCACTCTTTTTACAAGCCGTTTCTATGTGCTTTAACACATCTGTAAATCGCCTAATTATAGTAATTTTTTTACCTTTAATAATAATTTCGCAAGGATGTTTTCTATAACACAATTTAGTTTTTTTAGGTTTTTCATCCAGTCCATAAATCATCATCCACTGCTTAGAGGCATAAGAATCTTTTTTCCAATTTGTAGCAAAAACCAACTTATTATTTTCTTCAAAAGCAAGAACGGTAGCATCTTTATTTATTAAAATTTTAGGTAATTCATGAGTGAAAATTGAAACAACTCCCAACAAAATAAAAAACGAAATCAAAGTTTTCTTAAACCTAAAATTCCAAATTAAAAAAATTAAACCTCCGCAAATTGCTGATATTAAGAACCAAATTGAAAACTGTGAAAAAGAAAAATACCCAAACGAAAACTCAGAAAAATAAATCGCTATTTTTTCAAAAAACACATAGCTTTTGGTTAAAAGTTTTTCAATTCCATTTAATGGAAAAATCAAAAACAAGGAAGACAAAGGCAATAAAACAAAGGAAAAAAACGGAATTGCAACTAAATTTGCGATAATTCCAATTACTGAGACTGACTGAAAATGATAAATAACAAAAGGCAAAGTCGCAGAAAAAGCTATAATAGAAGTTAAAAAAGTTTGAGAAAAAAACTTAACTATTTTTGAAAAAAATCCATTCCAATTAGCAAAAAAAGTATATTTATTATAGACTCCAATCAGCGCTCCCGCACATGCAAAAGACATTTGAAACCCCGGATTAAACAATGCCTCAGGAGAAATTCCCAAAATAATTATTGCACTTAAAGCTAAAATCCGCAACGAAAAAGGAGAACGATTCATTAAAATTGCAATCATCGCCAAAGCAGTCATAATATAAGCTCGCTGAGTCGGAAGCCGGGCATCTGACATGAATAAAAACAGAGTTAGAAAGATCAGAGATGCAATTGCTGAGATTTTTTTTACATCTAATTTTCGAGATAAAGGAATAATCAAAACTAGTAAAAATCTAACCATAAAAAAGAAAATAAATGCAAGCGAAACTAGATGAAAACCTGAGACTGACATGAGATGCGACAGCCCTGCTTTTCTGAAAATTTCAAGTGATTTTTCTGGCAATGCATATCGTTCTCCAAGTAAAATTGTAGATACGAATCGAGAAGTATTTGAATCACTTTTCTCAAATAATCGTAGCTTTAATTTTTCTCTCCAACTTTCAAAAACCGACGGCCCAACTGCAGATTTTACTAAGATTTTATTTTTGAAATTTTTGTCTGTATATCCAACTCCCGCGATTCCTTGATAGTATGCATATCTGGAAAAATCAAAGGCGTTTGGGGCGACAGGATTGCTAGGTGGCATGACTGTGGCTTTCAATAAAACTTTATCACCGAGTCTAAAATCCTTGTTTATTTCTTTCGAAGTTAGACGGACTTTTTTCGGCAAACTTTCTTCCCAATTTCCGATTTTTACCGGTCTTAATGACAGTCTTTGAGAATTTCCTTTGATTTCGTTTTTCAAAATGATACCTGAAAACTCCTTGCGAAAAATTGGATATTTTAATGTTTTTGTTCCTAATAAATCGTGTCTCATTCCCATTCGCAAACTTCCAAAAGAGACGAGTAGGATACATAATCCTGTCCATAAAATAGGATGTGATTTTAGATTCATTTTTAAAGAAATGTTCCATTTTATTTTTCTCTGACGGATGAAAAGTATTTTTTTTAGAAAAGATATTTTCGGATTTCTTAATTTTTTCAAGCTCCATCTTAGCATGCGAATTTGAAATCTTTTGAACTTGCTCCAAAGTTTTTTGAAGGTTTTTTCTACCCAAAAAAGAGGCTGTCGAATTGTTGAGACTCCCTGCGAAGATGCCAGAGACATTCCTTTGCCTAACCAAGTTCCTTTTACATAAATTTTATAAATATTTCGTCCCCATTTCCAAAAAAATTTCCACGGAATTAGCCCGAATATCTTTCTAATAAATGGTTTTATAATTTGCCAAATTTGAGGAGATAAGATCCATCGGAAAAAACGAAAGAATCTCCTTATAATTGTGAAACCTGCGATGAATAAAATTGCTTGGGAAAAAATTGGTAAAAGTAAAATATAAAAAACTAATTTTAGTAGATGGGAAGTGAGCATTCTAAAAAATCTTGCAGGATGAAAAATCTGAAGTTTTTTGGCAAGCTCTAAAAGTTGATCTCTAAAAACTGCAATAAAAATTACTAAAATTGAAACACCAAAACCGCCACCATTATAAATCCAAGTTGGGTTTAGTAAATCATAAATAGCGATTCCTATTCCAAAAAAAACAGGTATCCAAAGAAAAAAGTTTGCAATTGCTGAAAACATAATAGGATAATATCCTATTTTTTAGCAAAATCAAATTGAAAATCACTTCTTTTTTTCAAAAAAAAGCCCGAACAAACTAAGATGTTTTTTTTTGAATTAGCGGTTGACTTCGCTTGTACTTTGTTCTAGGACGAGCTTATCTTTTACAAATTATATATAAAAATTATAAACGTTGGGATTTAGTGTAAGAGATCCAACACAACATTAACAATTAAATTATAACAGTTATGAAAAAAGTAGTTTTAGCAATAATCGCGTTTTGGTTTTTATTGCCAACAGGGTTTTCTCAGATAGTGATTGACAGTATTCAATATAAATACTGTGCAATTAGGGTTGAAGGAAATAATATTTGGATCAACGATTCTTTTCTGATTCAAAAACCAGCAGAAGAAGAAGAAGAAAAAGAAGGGTTTTTTTATTATTATTTTTCAAACGAATCCCTAGAAATAGGAGACGAAGTTAGCTTTAACTTTGTTGAAAAATCGTTTTATGTTGGGAATGTTTTTGGGATTCTTGATGGATACCCGCCGAAAACATGCTATATTCTTTTGAAAAAAAAAGTAAAAACAATTTTTAACAGATCTTTGTCTGGTGTTTGGGTTGACGAGAGTCAAATCAAAGAAGAAGATTCTAATTGGATAATCTTTTACATAGGTGACGACATTGTCGTCTATGTTAAAGAAAAAAATGTTTGGTACTTGTGTACCAACAGCTTGTCCTCTTTTTCTGCAAAACAAACATTTTCTTTTGCAGAAAGAGAATGGAACTGCTCAGTAGCAGTTTCTAATTTCGTTGGACAGATATTTGGGTATAAAAAGACGTATACCCTGCATTAAAACATTGAGCAATACTTTTTACAAGTATTGCTCGGGTTTATTTAGGCAAGAAGGAATCTATGACAGCACGGGTTTGAAGTGGGGCGGAAATTAGTATTTTCCCCTTTGAATCTATCACGGAAGAAATCCCATTATAGGCGACTCGCACGACAGGTAAATTTTCTTCAACAGCTCGAATCTGTGCCTCTGCTAAGTGCTGATAAGGTCCTCGCGAAAGCCCATACCAAGCATCATTAGTTATAATCAAAATCCATTTTGGCGGATTTTTTTTGTCTATAATTTCACCACTAAAAATACTTTCATAGCAAATTACAGGGGCAACTGACGGAAGATTTTCAAGCAACAAAGTTTTAGCACCTTCGCCCGCAGAAAGTCCACCGACTCCCCTTGCAATTGTCTCCAAAGGCAAAAAATTAGCGAACGGAATATACTCGCCAAACGGAACTAAGTGATGCTTATGATAAACATTTTCAAGGCCTTTTTTAGAAAAAACACCAACTGAATTATGAGTTTTTTCTCCACGAAAAATAAATCCTGTAATTAATTTCTGATTATTTTCTAAGATATTTTCAACCTGTTTTCTGTAAAAAGTATTGTGAGCCAAATCAAAAGCGACCGCACTTTCCGACCAAATAATTATGTCTGTTTTTTTCCCAGTCCGAGACAAATCTAAATGCAATTGAAAGTTTTTTTCTAATTCAGAGCGAGACCATTTTGTTTTTTGAGAAAGACCTGATTGAATTAATTTTATAGAGACATTACTCATTTTAGTTTTAGTTTTTAGTTTATAATTTCCATAAAAAATAATTCCTAAAATTGCGATTCCAGCTGGGAAAAGCAAGGAAAATCTTTTTTTAGTGTAAATAATTTGAAACAAAATAAGAATAAAAATAAGTGTAAAAAACGATAGACCTAAGATACCAAAAAAGTTCACACTTTGCAAAATTATTGGAGTATCAACCCAGATTGCTCCAAGGCGATTCCAAGGTAATCCAGTTAAAATCCAACCTCGCATCCATTCAAAAGTTATAAAATAAAATGGAAAACTCCAAAGTCGAAAAAGAGGCTTTTTATGTCTTCCTGCCAGCCAAGTCGGAACTGCAAAAAACAAACCCATAATCAAACCGCTCCCCAAATAAACAAAAGGAATTAGCCACGAAAAATGTTCTGCTGTGTAGGCATCTATCGTCAGTGCATTTGTAATCCAAGACAATCCAAAAACAAAATATCCAGCTCCAAAAACATACCCATTCCAGAAGTTTTTAGTAGATTTTTTGAGCGATAAAAATAGTCCAAACCAAGATAAAATTGATACTGCTACAAAATAATGAGGGGCAAATCCGAGCGTCGCCAATCCTCCCAATAAAAATAAAATAAATTTAGAAATCATTTAGAAACTATACTAACTTGAAAAAAAACAGCAAGATAAAAAACTGCTTGATTTTATATTTTGGTTTCATTATATTATATTTAATCGCGGGTATAGCTTAGTGGTAAAGCACTAGCCTTCCAAGCTAGCTATGAGAGTTCGATTCTCTCTACCCGCTCCAACTTTTTATAATTTTTTCAATTTGTTTCATTCGTTTTTTATCAATAGTTAAGTAAATTCTCCCATCTTTTTTGATTCATACATGTTTTCTCCTTTTGTTTTTAATAGTTGAGTATTTTAGTATCTTAGAATACCGCTATACTGGTATATTAGGATTCTGCTATCCTAGTATATTAGTATCCCACTATACTAGGATCCTAGTATTGCAATATACTCTGTTTTAATTTGAAAGCAAGAGTTTTTTATTGAAAATCTAATAAAGTTTTTATATAGTGATAAGATGTAAGGAAAAACGAAATAGATTTTATTTCAAACGACAAGACTTGTAGAGCAATAAATGAAAGATAAATAATGAAACTATCAGAAATCCGCGAAGAATATTTAAAATTTTATGAATCAAAAGGACATACTCGTGTTGCTTCAACTCCTGTTACAACAGGGCAAGCAGATAAAAGTCTATTGTTTATGAACTCAGGAATGGTGGCATTTAAAGATATTTTTTTAGAAAAAGAACATTCTCCTTACAAAAGAATAACAAGTGCTCAAAAATGCATTCGCATCGGTGGAAAACATAATGATTTGGAAAATGTAGGTTATACTGCTCGTCATCATACTTTTTTTGAAATGCTAGGAAACTTTTCGTTTGGAGACTATTTTAAAGAAAAAGCCATTTTATATGCTTGGGAATTTTTAAGTTCTGTTTTGAAATTACAAAAAGAAAAATTAGTAATAACTGTTCACAAAGATGATTCAGAGGCTCGGGAATTATGGAAAAAAATAGCAGGATTTTCAGACGATAGGATTATAAATCATCCTGATAATTTTTGGGAGATGGGAAAAACTGGTCCTTGCGGAACCAATACTGAAATTTTTTACGATTTAGGAGAAAATGTTTCAGGTGGAATGCCTGGGACAGCTGACGAAGATGGGCAGAGATTTTTAGAAATTTGGAACAATGTTTTTATGCAAAACTATCGTGATGAAGACGGAAAAATTTCTATGCTTCCAAATCAAAATATAGATACTGGAATGGGACTTGAGCGAACTGCATCTGTGATGCAAGGGAAATTAGACTCTTATGATATTGATACTTTTGAAAATATAATGGAGCAGATTAGTAATCTGACTGGACAAAAACAGACTATGAAAAATCGCACCTCATTTAAGGTTATTGCTGATCACATTCGTTGTCTAAGTTTTATGATTGCCGATGGAGTTTTGCCGTCTAATGAAGGACGAGGCTATGTTCTACGACGAATTTTGCGACGAGCTATGCGACATGCAAATATCTTAGGTGTGAAAAAACCGATTTTGCATTTGTTGGCACCTAGTGTAGAAGAAGAAATGGGCGAGTATTATCCTGAGTTAATAAATGCAAACGCAAGTATTATTCAAACGATTCAAACTGAAGAAGAAAATTTTTCAAAGACACTTTTTACGGGGCTGAAAATACTAGAAGATGAAACGGCGGGGCTTTCAAAAGGGAGCGTTTTCTCGGGCGAATCGGCATTTAAACTCTATGATACTTACGGTTTTCCAATTGATATGACGAAAGATGCATTGCGATCAAAAGGACTAACTCTTAATGAAAAAGAATTTGAAAAAGCTATGAAAGAACAAAAAGATCGCTCGCGAAAAAATAAAAAATTTGGAACAGGAACAACAACTAATGCAATTTGGAATGACATAAAAGATCGAGAAGGCGAGACAGTTTTCACTGGGTATTCTGAGCTAAAAAGCGAGGCGAAAGTTGTTGCAATTATTCAAAATGGAAAAGAAATTTCCTCTGCTAATCTAAATGAGACTGTTGAAGTTATTGCAAACACGACTCCGTTTTATGGGGAGGCAGGTGGGCAGGCAGGCGATATTGGGCGACTAAATGATAATGAAATTTTAGATACTCAAAAGCCGATTTCAGGACTTACGACTCACACTGTGCGAGTGGATTTTCCGTTTAAGGTTGGGGATAAAATTTTACTAAATGTTGATTTCGACAGAAGAAAAGCAAATATTCGAGCTCATTCTTCCGCTCATTTATTTCAGTCTGCATTGCGAGAAATTTTAGGATCACATTGTGCACAACGAGGTTCGTCGGTAAAAAATGATGTGATGCGATTTGATTTTTCTCATCCAAAAGCAGTTTCTAACGACGAACTCTTGAAAATTGAAAAGTTTGTTAATAGTGCTATTTGTGAAAATTTAGAAATAAAAACTGAAAATATGCCAAAGGAAAAAGCTCTTGCTGAAGGTGTTGTTGCTCTGTTTGGAGAAAAATATGGCGACACAGTTCGAGTGGTTGAAATGGGAAATGTTTCACAAGAACTTTGTGGAGGAACTCATGTAAAAAGGACTGGGGATATTGGCTTTTTTAAAATAATTTCTGAAGGATCGTTAGCTTCTGGGATTCGTAGAATTGAAGCATTTACTGGGCAAAAAGCAGTGGAAAAAATCCAAAAAACAGAAACAGATTATTTTGAAATTTTAGCTAAATTAAAGTCGACTCCTGAGAAATCTACTTCTCGAATTGAAAGTATTTTAGAGAAAAATAAATATCTTTCTGCACAGCTTGGGGCGTTTAGAAAGAAAGCCTTAACTGTTGATTTATTAGAAGAAAAAGAAGTGATCAACGATGTAATTTTTGTTACAAAAGTTTTAGACTTATCAACGAAAGAATTAAAACCAACAGTTCAAGGATTGATGGAAAAGTTGAAAGATTCTGAATTTGTAATTTGTTTGATTTCACATTTTGAAGATAAAGTTTCTGCTATTGTTGGTGTGTCAGAAAATATCTCAAAAACAAATCCTGCAGGAAGTTTAGTCAAAATTGTTTCTGCAGAGCTTGGTGGAAAAGGCGGTGGAGGAACTCCTGCGCTTGCACAAGCCGGCGGAACAAATATCAACGGAGCAAAAAAAGCATTTGAGATTTTGAAGAAAGAAATATAATAGGAAAATCTTCTCATTGATCGATTTTTCTTTTTATGCTAAAAAAATTACAATGTAAAAGTAAAAAAAAGGATGAGTTATGAATAAAGATTATTTAGAGCAATTAGAAAGAATAAATCGTTATTTTTTGCGATTACAAAAAGCTTACACCAATCAAGAGGAGGCTTTAATAAATAGAGAAGATGATATTTTAGCTTTTTTTGTTAATTGTTGGCATTTGTATGATTGGTTAATAGAGAGTGAAAATATTTCAAGAGATGATTTAGAAAAAGAAATTAAAGAAAGTAAAAACTTGCAATTTTGTAGAAAGTTGACTAATACATACAAGCATTATAAAAGAAAAAAAACGAAAGCAGGATGCAAGGTTAAAGGAAAACACATCGTGATAAATATAAATGAAGGCTCAAAAGGAACAAAAGTTACTGATCATTTTAAGGACTTTATACTTTGCGAAAACTCTGATGGATGTTTTTTAGGTGGTGATTTTGAAATTTTAACAAATTGTATTGATGCTAAAAAACTAGCTCAAAATTGTTTAAATGAGTGGGACATTATTTTACAAAAAAATAAATTAATTCAAATAAAAAAGGAGGGCTAATTCCCTCCTCTCACTTATGAAAGTTCTTTTTTGATTTTAGAAATTATATCTAAGTCCAACATTAAAGCTATTGCCTGAACTAGAAGAGGCTCCTAGTAATTCATAGCTAAAATCTAAAGTAGTATTTTTATTGATTTCATAACCAATTCCAAAAATACCACGATAAGCTAAAAATGTTTCATCAGCTTCTCCTTCTAATGTCCAATAAACATTACCTATTTCAGATTCAAAATTTGAAATTTTTGTATCAGATGTTCCAAATCCAAAACCAATTCCAACAAAAGGTTTTAATTTTCCTTCATTTTCAAAATCATAAAACATAGTTCCAAAAATGATATTATTCGTAACTTCACGAGTGTATTGTAAATCAGCAAGCTCTGTTAACCCAGAGTGATAAATCATTTGTGCTTCATTAGTTTCACTCGATCTATGAGAAAAAGAACCTTCTGCTCTGATTCTTTTGTTGATTCTAGCCCCAAATCCAATATTAAAGTTAGAGCTTGATTCTAGTTGATCTTGAGTTGAAGCATTCATAACTCCTCCGACATCAAAACTTCCTGTAACATAATTTGCATTTGCAGTTGTAGTTAGTGCCAAGACTGACACAGCGACTAATAATATTTGTTTTTTCATGGTTAAATCCTTTCTTTTTATGAAAAAAATCCGCCTTAAAAAGCGGACTGGGATTTGATCAAACCATGATAAGTTGGCTACGATGTCTTTATCCCCAAAAGGACTGGACATAACACCGTATCCCAGTCCGAAAACTAGAATACGGCAAATACGATTGCCGAAAATCGCTTATCATAAGTGGTGATCAAACCACAGCCTAGCAATAACTAAGCTATAAATAGCATAACAAATTAGATTTTAATTGTAAAGAAAAAAGATTTGATTCGGTGAGATTCCTGCCTTCGCAGGAATGACGATTTATTTTTAAGAAATACCCCTCACCCAAAATAATTTTATAGAAAATTATTTTGACCTCTCCCGCAAGGGGAGAGGTGAAGACCGAGTTTGTTTTTAATTCTGTTTTATTTTATTGAATTTAGTATTTGAAAAAAAAATCAAAAACAAATTAAGAGATTATTTTTATTCATATTTAGGGAAGTTATTTTCGGAAAGTTCTTCAAGCGAACGAGCTTCTCCTTCGAATCGCAACTGATATTTCCAGATATTCATAAGAACATTTTTTATATACGATCTAGTTTCTTTTGCAGGAAAACATTCTAAATAAAGTAACGGATCATCTCCATGTTTTTTAACTTTTTTGTCAAAGTCTAAAACTGTTTTTGGACCGGCATTGTATGATCCTAAAATACGAATCAAATCATTTTTATCTCCTAAGATTCTAGTTAAAAATTTAATATATTTCTGCCCAACACTTAGATTAAAACTAGGATTATTTAGCTTATAACGATTTCGTTTTTTTAGCGATTTATCTTTTTCTATAAAAGATGCAGTTGCAGGCATTATTTGCATTAGACCATTTGCTCCAACCCAACTTTTTGCCGATGTTTTGAACCTAGATTCCTGCCGAATCACACCTAAAACGATAGACTTATCAACTTGCCAACCAATATCGGGAGTCCAATTTGGAACAGGATAAAGAGCAGAATTATACAAATCTTTATTTTGATAACCTATAAAATTTCTACCAACATCTAATGAAAAATGAGGAAGATTTTCCTGACTAGCTAATGCCAAAACAGCTTTCATAAGTGACGAAGAATGATCAAATTTTATCAGATATTTTAACTCTTGTTCTGCCAATTCCAGCTCTCCAATTTGTATCAAAGCCAAAGCTCGCATGCCCCCTTTCCAAGATAAAATCTCCTGAGCATCTTCAATCGTCATGCGAAAAGGAAGCCAGTTTATATTTTTAGTTAGACCTAATTTTTCACCTGCTAAAATGCCATAAAATGAGTCAGTTTTCTTGCTCGCAAATTGCAACATTTCATCTGCTTTTTTTGAATTTCCATCTGTTTTGTAAGCCTTGTAAGCCCAAAAAGCTCCTTGAGCATTCATGTATTCTTTTTCCTGATTCGCATTTTTTACCTTCTCAAAATACTTTCCGGCTGTCTCATAATCATCTTTAATAAACGAAATTAATCCCATAACCCAAGATGCATTTGAGGCTGTTTTACTTGCGGGTTTTGCCCATTTTTTTGCTCTTGAATACATCTCATCTAAAAAGTACATAAAGGCTAATTTCCCACATAGACGATTATAGTCAGTCTTGCGAAGGGCTTTTTTAAATTTTGAATTTTGCAATATATTTTTAGCATTTTTACTATGTCCTTTATGTATAGATTTTTTGAATTCTTTAATTTTTTTCAGAACAAATTTTGAGGTATATTTATTGCGAATTAACGAAGAATAACGAGACGAGCTGTAATGAATTCTATAACTTCTTTTTGGAATTGAAGGGCGTTTTATATTCGCTACTTTTTTGCTTTTTGCAAGTTTGTAGATCTTGCTTGCATTTGGTAAATCACTATAATTATTTAGCCAATTTCGTAAGTCTTTTTTAGAGGTTTTGTAACCATTTGAAAGATATAGTTCAGACAAAAAAACACCTTTGATTATAGAATCAACAGTTGAATTATTGAGATTTATTTTTTTATTTTCAAACGATTCTTTATACAGGAAAACATCTGCATCAGATAAAATTTGTGGAGTTGGAGTATAGGCTAGAACTTGAAAAGAGATCAAAAAAAATATTAAAAATTTCATTACTTAGCGGGAAGCTTTTCAATAAAGACTCTACGATTCTGGTATTCTTTAACGCCATCACGAGTTTGTAATTTTAGATCAGTTTCTCCCTTTGAGATAATAGTTAAATTGTTTCTATTTGCTCCATGCTTTATCAAAAATGCTTTAACTGAATCAGCTCGTCTTTGACCAAGTCTTTGATTGTAGTTATTTTTTCCAGAGGTATCTGTGTGTCCTGAGATTAAAAAAGTTATTGCTTGATTTCCATTAGCTAATTGAGCAACTCTATGTAAAACATCATAGTAAACTTTTTTTATAACAGCGGAATCAAAATCAAAGAAGATTTCAAAGGCCTCCATATTAGGCAAGGTTATAACTGCTTTTTCGGTTGTTCTTTCGACAGGTATATTTTCAAACTGAGTTTTTAAATCTTCAATCATTTTTCTTAAGATAGCAACTTCTTCTTTTAGAGCATCAAACTCTTCACGGCTAACGGGATTTTCTCCACAACAACCTTCAACAGGAGTTAGAATTTGCAATCCTTCACCATTATTGGAAGCAACTTCTTTTTTCTCTTGTGTTTTTTTAGCTACCTTTACACATTTTTTACTTTTGCATTTTACTTTTGCTTTTTTCTCATGATTTTTTATAAACATAAAATCAAACTTTTCATTTAAAGCATGTATGGCAGAGTAAAAACGGTTTCTACATTCAGCGATGTGATTTTGATTATTATTTTCAGTAGCTTGTTCTACCCAACAATCAAATTTAGTCTGTGCCTCAGCTGTTAAAGCTGGAAAAGTATCGGCGGAACTTCTTTTTAATACAAAATTTAGATTTTCATAAGCTCGGTCTACTTCAACTAAGTGTTCTTGGGCAATAGACCATGAGTTAGGATTTTCGGGAAGAACTCTCTGACCTGCATAAGCTGAAATAGCTTTTTGTGCGAATCGCTCTCCT
This sequence comes from Rickettsiaceae bacterium 4572_127, assembly GCA_002084505.1. Classification (GTDB taxonomy): domain Bacteria; phylum Pseudomonadota; class Alphaproteobacteria; order Rs-D84; family NBLK01; genus NBLK01. The sequence continues at coordinate 1,565 of NBLK01000021.1, read as the reverse complement.
GACGAATAATCTTTCATTAGACAAGCTTCATAAAGAGCAAAAGATTTATAGTTCATGGCTAAGTTTATTATAAATGGATCACCTTCTCTTGGAGAGTAGACATCTATGCGGTCTAGTTGTTGAACAGATGGTGGGTAAGGTTCATTGCCTTGAACTTCTCCGTCCATTGCAATTATAGGTAAAGATAAAAAAAACATAAAAATGATTAAAAAAAACTTCATAAAATTCCTTCTTTTTTATAAATGTATAGAAGTTGAAAAGTTAAATCAAGTTTTTTTTAACGATTTTATAATTTATATAATAATTTTGTAAAAAATAAAGAGGTTTCTTCTAAATGTGTTTTATTTGCTATTGACTAGAAAGAGAAGAATCTGTATTTTTATTTTATGTTGGATATTCCAGATTTTTCGAATTTCATTTTTTATCACTTTTTTGATTTGATTGTAATCGGAGGTGTATATTTTGCTCCAACCTTTTTTCATAAAACTTTAAAAACCCAAGGCGGATTAAGAAGAGTCTATATTATGATTAACTTAGTTCTCGGATGGACAATTTTCTTTTGGTTTTTTTCGTTGTACAAAGCCTTCTTTAAATAATTCTTGATTTTTTTGTTAGATATAATTATAATGCTTTTATAATTAACAGAAAAAAGGATCTACTATGAAATTATTTTTATCACTAATTGCTTCGGTTGTTTTGCTAGCAGGTTGTTCAAGCTCTGAGCCACAAGTAGCTCCGCAAAAATCAAATTTAACTTATGGAACAGTAAAGTCTCAAATAGTTAAAGGACAAACAACTCAAACAGAAGTTATTCAAACATTAGGTTCTCCAAATATGGTTTCTAAAACAAGAAGCGGAGATGAAGTTTGGACTTACTCAAAACAATCCGTGGATGCATCTTCAAAACAATCTGCCTATGGAGTTGGGCTTCCTTTTCTTTTAGGATTTACAGGTTCAAAGGCTAATAGTTCAACAAGTGTATCAACTTTTGATTTAATAATAACTTTTGATTCAAATGATGTAGTAAAAGATTACTCAGTTGTTTCATCGCAATTTTAGGACTAGCAAATGAAATTATTTAGAATTTTTTATCCTGTTGTAATTGCTTTATTTCTAACGGCTTGTATGTCAGGTAGCGGAACAAAAAAACCGACATTTACAGATGCTCAGCGACGAGCGATGCAAGTTAAAACTCTTGATGCTAGTTATGAAATGACTTTTCAAGCAGTGAAATCTGTTTTACTAGACGATGGGTATATTATTAAATCACAAGATTTCGCAGGTGGGATGATCCTAGCAGAAGGCTCTAAGCTAAAATTACCAGCAGGGCGAGCTAATCCAGTGAGTTCTGGAAAAGCAAAAGAAAAGGACGATGAAGGAAGTTCTTTTTGGGGAACTATGGGAGCTGTCGGAATCGGTGTATTAGCAGTCGGGGCTTTGGCGATGTCTGTGAAGCATGGTGGAGGCGGTTCATCTTATAGCGGTGGAAGTTCTTCAAGTGGTGAAAGAAATGCAGTTGGAACGACTTATCAAATTTCATTTAATTTCGATAAAATAAATACTAA
>NBLK01000020.1 GCA_002084505.1 Rickettsiaceae bacterium 4572_127 | reverse complement strand
AACTAAAAAAAACAAAATACTAATTTAAAGAAAGAAAAATAAATATGGAAAGAAAATCAAAAGCCCTCGGTTTCACCTCTCCCCTTGCGGGAGAGGTCGAGCGAAGCTCGGGTGAGGGGTATAAAAAAATAAAGGAGAAAAAAATGAAAATACAAGAAAGACTCGAATTAATTAAGCGTGGGACAGAAGAGATTCTAACCGATGAAGATTTGCAATTTCTACTGGAAAGCGGAGAGCAGATTAATCACTACATGGGGATGGAAATTTCTGGAAAACCACACATCGGACAGTGTTTAATTCTAATGCAAAAGTTCAAGGAATTAGCAGATGCTGGAGTGAAAATTCACTTTTGGTTAGCCGATTGGCACACTTGGATTAACAATAAACTCGGCGGAGATAAGAGGCTAATTAAAGAAGTTGCCCTTGGATATTTTACTGAGGTTATTAAAGCAAGTTACAAAATGCTAGGCGGAAATCCTGCCGATATAAACTTTATTTTTGCTTCTGATTTTTACGAAAAAAAATCTGATTTCTGGGCGACTATGTTGGAGGTTTCTAAAAATACTACACTAGCAAGAATTCAGCGGTCAATTTCAATCATGGGGCGTGGGGAGGGTGATAAAATAGATTTTTCTATGTTGATTTATCCGCCAATGCAAGTTGCAGATATTTTTTCACTAGGAATGCATATTGCTCATGCTGGAATGGATCAGAGAAAAGTTCATGTTGTAGCTCGACAAGTTGCGAAAAAAATCAAAACAAATCCACTAATTGTAGCTGGAAAACAAGTCGCTCCTGTGATGCTTCACACTCCGCTTTTACCGGGGTTGAAAAAACCAGAAATTTGGCCTTTGCCAGACGATACAAATTGGGAGGAATTATCGACTAAAATGAAAATGTCTAAGTCCGATCCAAGCTCAGCAATGTTTGTCCACGACGAGCCAAAATCCATTAAGAAAAAAATTATGAAAGGTTTTTGTATGGAGGGAGAAATTCGCTATAATCCGATTTTAGACTGGATGCGAATGATTGTTTTCTACCGTGAAAAAAACGGAATTACAATCACTCGTCCTGATGAACATGGCGGAGATATTTCATTTGATAGTTATAAAAGTCTCAAATTAGGATTTGCAGAAAAAAAAGTTCATCCGATAGATGTGAAAAACTTTTTAGCGAATTATTTAATCGATCTTTTTGCTCCTGCACGAGAACACTTTGCAATCCCTGAAAACAAAAAAATGCTGGAACGCATGGAAGAAATTTTAATGGAAGTAAAGAAAAAATAATAATGAAACAGTTTGATAGTTTTAGAAATATAAAAGGAATTGCACACGGGGTTTTTGACAGGTCTGATGTGCCAAAAGGGGAGTATTCTCGTGAGTGGTTTCAAGTTGAATTTGGTAAAATTTGTGCTAAGAAATTAGGTTTTGAAAACGCTGCTTTCCCAAAACAAAAACACACTTCCGATGTTGTTATTGCTACTGAAAAATTTGAAAATATTTTGCCTATTGCAGATGCTGTTGTGACAAATAAAACAGGTCTAATGATAGGAGTGCAAACAGCAGATTGTTCTCCGATTTTATTTTGCGATCCTATGAAAAAAATAATAGGTGCATGTCATGCCGGCTGGAAAGGTGCTAATGAAAAAGTTATAGAAAATACAATTGAAAAAATGGTGAAATTAGGTGCTAAAAAACAAAATATCTTGGTAGGAATCGGAGCGATGATTTCTCAATCTTCTTACGAAATTGATGAACCAGTTTATTCGCAAGTTAAAGATAAAAAGTTTTTCCAAAATATCAAAAAAGGCAAGTGGTTATTCGATTTGCGAGGGTTGATTATTGAGAAACTAAAGCAAAATGGAATTGAAAAAATAGAAGTTTCGGAGAGAAACACTTACACTGATTCTGATTGTTTTAGTTATCGTGAGGCTACTCATAAATTTTCGAACTTGCCTGTAAAAAAACGACTAAATGGAAAACGAATTTATACCATAATTGGAATAAAAAGTCCTTGATTTTTAGATTGAAAGTTGATAGAGTTATTTTATGAAAAGAATATATATTATTGCTGGAACTTTTATTTTATTGATTGCCTATATTGGTTTTTATTACAAAATCACTCATGGTTTTACAGCTAACATGAATGCAAACTTTAAGATTGCTCCGTGTGTGGCTTCTAAATTTAAAAATAAAAAAGATTTGCAAAAATATTTTGAAAAAAGAATGTCTGAAACAAACTGTCAGATAGATGATAATATTTGTCGTGAAAAAGTTGGTTATTTTGTTAATCCATATAATAGAAAAAAAGCATTGATTTTTTGTCATGAAATTTTATCAAATTTACTATTTACTAACTCGTTAAACAATCCAAATTATAAATGTAAGGAGAAAAAATGAAACAATTAATTCGCATTAGAAATTTAATAGGCTATGTAATTTTAGGGGCTGTTGCTGGCTATGGAGCATATACTTACGGAAAAGATTTTGGAGAAAAATATGTAGCAATTACAAAAGTTGCATTGTTCAAAACTATAAAAAAGACAGTTGATCATGTGCAGGCGGAAGCAAAAAAGGCAGTTGGGCGAGCAAAATCTCAGGCGAAACAATCAATTCGTAACTTAAAAAATTCTGCTTATGCAAGTCGGGATGCTTTGAAAAATTCTGCTAAGCAAAGTGGAAAAGATTTAGTTTCACAAGGAAAAGGAATGCTAAGTGTTGGAAATTTATTTGGATTGGCGACAGGAAAAAAATCTGTTAGTGATATAAAAAATGAAGCTAAAGAAAAAGTAAAAGCACAAGAGAAAAAACTTCGCAATAAAGCAAAATCAGAAGAAGATCGCCTGAAGAATGCTGTGAAAGCAGAGGAAGATCGTCTAAAAGCTCAATTGGGAAAAATTGTTGATGTTGATGCAATTGAACGACAAGTTAAAGCGGATATTATTTCGGCTACGACTTATGCAGTGAAAAAACATTGGGATTTACTGTTGATTGCTATTATTTCATTGTTTGTTTTGATAGGGAGTATTTTCCTAATCGTGAAAAATATAATCCTGTTTGTCTTGATTTTATTAGGAAAAACAACTCTCGGCTCTGCTAAATTAGTCGGAAAAGCTGTTAAGAAAAAGAAATAAAAATAGAAGGTTGCTATGAAAATGATTATTAAAGATTTTCTGGATTTTATAAAAACAATTGATATAAAGGCGATTAAGAATCTTTTTAATATAAAAATAAAATTAAATGGAAAGAAAATTGAAAATCCGGGAAAAAAATCTATAAATATAAATGGAGATGGAAATACAAATAATCAAATCACTAATAATTATTATAATAATAAACATAATAATAAACATAAAACAGAAAGCTTTAAAATAACAAATGCTGATATTACTAATGGGTATATTGATTTAGCACAGACTCCAATTGCAGATAGTTTGATTTTATTTTATGATGGATTAACAGAACCAATGGCAACAGGAATAAATCCTAAGGATGGTTTTTACACTTTACTAGAAAAAAGAATAGTTTTTAACGATTCAAAAGATTTATATGTAGGAGCAAGTATTGATGCAAAATATACATATTAAATACTTTGATTTACGGTGGAAAAATATTACAATGAAAAAATAAAAAAATGAAACTAAGTTATTATCCAAATTCAGTTTTACGGCAGGTTGCGAAGAAAGTTAAAGAAATTACTCCTGCGGTTTTGAAAATGCTAGATGAAATGCTAGCTTTAATGTATGTCGCGAATGGAAAAGGTGGAGTTGGAATCGCAGCTCCGCAAATTGGAGTTCTAAAACGATTGCTAATTGTTGATCCCGAGGCTCGTGAAAAAGAAAATCGCAATCCAATTTTTATGATAAATCCTAAAATCACTCATTTTTCTGCAGATAAATGTGAATACGAAGAAGGGTGTTTTTCAATCCCTGAAATTTATGCTCCTGTTATTCGTTCTGTTGCTTGCAAAGTTGAGTATACCGATCGCGATGGAAAATTACAAAAACTAGAAGCTGACGGATTTTTATCTCGTGTTATTCAGCATGAAATAGATCATTTAGACGGAAAATTATTTATAGATCATTTATCTTCTTTACGAAGAAAACTCATTTCTGGAAAACTAAAAGCATTGGAAAAAAAATATGGTTAAGCAAAAAATAATCTTTATGGGGACACCAGATTTTGCTGTTCCTGCATTAGAAAACATCTCTAAAAAACACGAAATCGTAGCAGTTTATACTCAACCGCCTCGTCCAAAAGGTCGTGGGCAGAAACTACAAAAAAGCCCAGTTCATATTAAGGCTGAAGAACTCGGAATTTCTGTTTTTACTCCAAAGAATTTTAAGGAGGAAAATGACATAAAAACTTTCCAAAATCACAATGCGGATTTTGCTGTTGTGGTTGCCTATGGATTGATTTTACCACCTGCGATTTTTGAGGCTCCAAAGATAAATACTGTGAATATACATGCCTCGCTTTTGCCTCGTTGGAGAGGTGCGGATCCAATCCGCAGAGCTATTATGGCGGGCGATTCTGAAACTGGAATTTGTATTATGAAAGTTGAAAAAGGGCTAGATACAGGCGAGATTTATTTAGAAGAAAGTGTGCCGATAATTCCTGATGATATTGCTGAAAATTTACATGATATTTTGAGTATAATCGGAGCGAATTTAGTTCTTCAATACTTAGATAATTATAAAACTATCAAAGGAAAAAAACAGATTGAAGAAGGAACAATTTATGCTCATAAATTGATTAAAAAAGACTTTGAAATTAATTGGAAAAAAACAGCAACAGATATTTACAATCAGATTCGTGCTTTGTCTCCAAAAGGAGCGATTTTTAATTATGAAGGTGAACAGATTAAAGTGAAAAAATCTAAAATTATAGACGAAAAAACAGAAGAAAAGATAGGAACAAAGTCTGGAAAAAAAGCAATGCCACGAAAAGATTTTCTAAAAGGCTTTTCACTATCAGGGCGGTTGTCTTAAAGTTTATTTCTCACAAAAAAGATTAAAATAAGGCTCTTTTCCAGACTATATGTGTTTTTTTACCCCTCACCCTGTCCCTCTCCCGCAAGGGGAGAGGCGACGAAATTATAAATGTTCTACATTTTTTTAAAATCTAATCCTTGCAAAAATAAATATAAAGATGAAAAGAAAATCAAAAGTCCAAAAAAATCAAAAGTCCAAAGTTCCGCCTCTCCCCTTGCGGGAGAGGTCGAGCGAAGCTCGGGTGAGGGGTATTGTTAAAAACACATGTAAAATGGAATTGAACCTAAAATAAATAAACTTGATTCTTAGTTTAATTTCCAATATAATCGTAATTATGAAAAATAAAGGAGATGATATGAGAGAAATTGTAATAATAGGTGGTGGGATTGCAGGAATGTCAGCTGGGATTTATGCTTCGGTTAAAGGCGGTTCTCTAACTCAGTCTCATGAAATTGAAAATTATCCCGGTTTTGTCGATGCGATTCCTTGTACTCAATTAACTGATGCCATGGAGAATCAGGCTCTTCGACTTGGAGCAGAATTTGCTAATGAAACAGTCGAAAAAATTTCAGGTGAAGAAGGAAGTTATACTCTTCATACAAAATCTAAAAAAGAAATTAAAGCTAAAACGGTGATTATAGCGACAGGAACTCGACCAAGACCACTAAATGCAAAAGGAATGAAAGAATTTTTTGGAAAAGGAATTTCTGCTTGTGCCGTTTGCGATGGTTTTTTCTATAAAAATAAATCAGTAGCAATTATTGGTGGTGGAAATACTGCACTTTACGAAGCACTTTATTTGTCTAAAATTTGCAAAAAAGTTTATATTTTAAATAGGAGAGATAAGCTAACTGCTGAGGCGATTACGCAAGAAAAAGTGTCTAAATTGGAAAATGTTGAAGTGATTCTAAATACTGAATTGCAGGAGGCAAAAGGAACAAGGTTTTTAGAAAAAATTACAGTCGTGAATAATAAAACGAATTCTACTTCTGAAATTGAAATTGATGGGCTTTTTGTGGCTATTGGAGTGCTTCCAAATACGGAATTTCTAAAAGATTTTATCGAATTAAATAAGTGGGGATTTGTGAAAACACAGGGAGTTTCTACGGCTACGAATAAAAAAGGAATTTTTGTAGCGGGCGATATTACGGCGAATATGTTTCAACAAGTTGTTATTTCTGCGGGAACTGGTGCGTCGGCGGGGCTAGAAGCAGAGCATTATTTACATAGTTTGAAAGAGTAGAATGTATAAATTTTTTGTATTATTTTTGATGTTTTTACCAGCTTTTATTTCTGCGGATTTTAATTTACGAGCAAAATATGCGGTTCTAATCGATGCTAATACTGGGCAGATTTTATATAAAAAAGAGTCGTTTAAGCCTGTTCCTCCTTCTTCAATGAGCAAATTAATGACAAGTTATATTTTGCTAGAAGACATCCAAAATCAAAAAATTAAGCCGACGACAAAATTCAAAGTTTCGGAAAAATCGGCATATGATTTTGACTCAGGTGAGTCAGCAATGTATCTAAAATCAGGACAAAATGTTTCAGCGATTGATCTATATAAAGGCATGATGATTATGTCTGGTGGAGATGCTTGTCGCACTGTGGCAGAAGGACTTGAAGGTAGTATTGAGAAGTTTATTGAGCGGATGAATCTGACCGCAAAAAAACTTGGATTGCGAAATTCCAGTTTTACAAATCCAACTGGAATGGCGGAAGATGGGCATTTAATGTCTGTCTATGATGTTGCGAAATTGTCTAAGATTTTCATGAAATCTTTTCCAAAATACTACAAAATGTTAAAAGAAAAATACTTTGATTATGATGGGTATTCCGAAGAAGAAAAAAAAGAATACGAGTTCGCAATGTGGAATCGAAATAAACTTTTGTGGACATATAGAGGTGCCGACGGAATCAAAACTGGGCATACGGAAAAAGGTGGATATGCACTCGTCGCATCGGCGAAAAAAAAAGATTTTCGTTTGATAGCCGTTATAAATGGGTTGGTTTTGCGACTAGGTAGAAATTCGGCAAATCGAGAAAGAGCAAAGGAAGCGGGGCGACTTTTAGACTATGGATTTGAGAATTTTCAACAACAGACTTTTTACAAAAAAAACGAAAAGATTTTAGAAATTCCTGTTTGGTTTGGAAAAAAAGATACTGCAAAAGTTGGTGTAAATGATAATGTGTCTTTGATTATGCCGAAGGAAAATAATGATAAGATTGAAATTAAGGCAATTTATAAAACACCAATAATTTCCCCTATTAAACAAGGACAAAAACTTGGAAAAATTAAAATTTTTGTAGAAAAAAAAGAAGTTCTGGAATATGATTTAATTGCATTGGAAGACATAAAAAGAATTTCATTTGGGCTTAGATTATTTGAGAATTTGAAAATTTTAATTAAGAGATTTTTATAGTTTTTTCTAATTAGGTTGTGATGTGATTTTTGAGAATTTTTATAGGATTTTTTTGTAGTTTTAACCTTATTTGGTAATACCAAGTAAGATTAAAACTACAAAAAGAACATAAAAAAATTAAAAAGCATATCAATGCAAAGCCCAAAAAGGAATTTAAGTGAAAATGGGTCATACCCAATTCCACTGAAACCGATTGAAAATCATTCAAAAATCTTCTTAAAATTTGTTTAATTACTATTTAGTTTTACTATATAAGAAAATAAAAAATATAACAAGATAATCAGAAAGAACTATATAATGTTGGAGCCGATACAAAATACTTTTTTTCTAGGACATTCTAAAATTGAAAAAGAATTGTTTGAAGATTATCAAAATAAAACTCTTCCACATTCAATGATTTTTTATGGCGAAAAAGGAATAGGAAAAGAGACTTTTGCTATTAGATTTGCAAGATTTATTTTGTCTAAGAATAAACAGGTTTCAACAGATTTTTCCGTTGAAAAAAATGATAAAATTATAAAGCAAATCATAGAAAACAACTGCTTGAATTTTCATAAAATTTCTAAAAATCCCGAAAAAACATCAGAGATAATTGATGTTGAACAAATTAGAAATTTAATAAAAAAATTACGAGTTAAAATTGAAAAAGATGAAAATAGAATTATTCTAATAAACCCAGCAAATATAATGAATCGCAATGCTACAAATGCACTTTTGAAGCTTTTAGAAGAACCTCCTGAAAATACGATTTTTATTTTAATTGCTGATACTTTAGACAATATATTGCCAACTATAAAGTCTAGATGTCGTTTGATTCGTTTTTCTCGATTATCTAATGATGAAGTACAGAAAATTGCTGATTTTTCAAATACTAAAATAACAGAAAAAGAACTAAAAAAAAGCAAAGGTTCTGTTGGAAAGTTGAAGAAAATTTTGGAAGAAAAAAAGCTAATTGAAAGTTTCGAAAAGTTGTTAAAAACTCCAACTGAAATTAACAGCCTTTTGAAAAAGAAGTTATCTAAAAATGATATGGAATTTTTATATAATGAAGTCATTGATGTTTTACAAAATAAAAATGATTTTGATAAAATTAAAGAGTTAAACGAGCTTTGGAAAAATTATAAAATGCATGATTTAGATCAAAAAACAACTCTTCTTTTGATGTTGGATTTATAACCTTTTCTAATTAGGTTGTGATGTGATTTTTAAGAATTTTTATAGGAATTTTTTGTAGTTTTAATTTTAGTTTGTAATACAAAGTGAAATTAAAATTACGAAAAAGAACATAAAAAAATTAAAAAGCATATCAATGTAATGTAAAAGAAAAGATTATAAGAAAGTAAAAAAATATAACAAGATAATTAGAAAAGGTTATAACATGCTAATAGATTCACATTGCCACTTAAATGATGAAAGACTTTTGCCGAATTTAGATGAGATTTTAGTTCGTGCAAAAGCAAAAAATGTTTCTGGATTCTTGGCTATAGGATGTAAATTAGAAGACTTTGAAATTGTTCTAAAAATTGCGGAAAAATATCATAACTTCTGGGCAAGTCTGGGAATTCATCCTGCAGAGGCGGATGAGCAAAATCCATCTTATGAGACACTTTTACCTTTCTATAATAATCAAAATGTTATCGGGATAGGAGAGTGTGGTTTTGATTTTTATTATGCCGATAAAAAAAGGGATTTTAAGCGACAAAAAGAGCTTTTTTTAACTCAAATTCATTTAGCTCAAAAATTTCAAAAACCACTAATTATTCATACTCGTGATGCAGAAAAAGAAACACAGGAAATTTTAGAATCAGAATATAAAAACAAACCTTTTCAAGCTATCATGCATTGTTATACGGGGACTTGGGATTTAGCCAGAAAGATGTTGGATTTAGGATTTTATTTTTCTGCTTCTGGTGTTATAACTTTCAAAAAAGCAAATGAGCTTCGGGAGATATTTTCTAAGATTCCAACGGATAGATTATTAGTTGAAACTGATGCTCCGTATCTTTCTCCTGAGCCTTATCGAGGGAAAATTTGCGAACCATCTTTTGTTTTTGAAACAGCCAAAAAACTTGCGGAAATAAAAAAAACTTCGTTTGAAAACATGGCTAACAAAACTACAAAAAATTTCAAAAAATTATTTTCTTTGCATTAAGCTCTCTTTTCTATTCAAATACATTTGTAATACCTTGCAATACTGAAGATGATGACATAAGATGATGCTTTGTTTAAGATAAGTTTTGTTAAGAAATAGTAAGGGAAAATAATGAGGTTTTTTGCTAAGATAATTTTAGTCATTGGTTTTTCAGCCTGTTTAATTACAAGTTGTTCTGTTATTGATAAATCAAATGTTTCAAAAAAAAATGAAATAAACATAAAAACAGATTCGATTCCAGATGAGCTTATGCCAATTTCTATAGATTCTCTGCCCCCTTTTTTGTGTGAAATCAACAACGATAGCTTGTATTACAGTCTTTTATTTAAGCAAATTCCAAATAAAACAACTCAGAAACAGGTTGTAAATTCAATGAAAAATGTAAAATATAAGTGGCTTCCTAAGAACGTTGCTGGTTTCTGTAATCCAATTACTAAAAAAATTATTTCAAATAAAAGACATTTTTCAAAAACTAATCCAAATTATAGTAGTTTAGGACATGAGGGTATTCATTTTTGGCATTTGCAATTAAACTTAAAAATCAAAGGAATTACTTTTTGGGGATTTTCGGAAGCAATGGCTTGTTTAAATGAGTATGTTTTAGCAAAGCAAGGATTTATCTATAAAGATGAATTTAAAAAAGCGGCAGAAGAAAGGTTTTCAAGTCTAATGTATTGGTATGTTCCTAAGAAAAGTGTTCAAAAGTTCTTGGGCAACCCAACGGTAAAGGAATACTTTAGTGAGGCAGAGCAAAGAGACGCTTCGTTTACTGTAGATTATATAAAATATAAAGAAGATGTAATAAAAAGGGATTCACTTAAATTAGAGTTAGAAAAAACAAAAAAGTATTCTGATAGATGGGGGCAAATTCAAATTGATATAACTGATTTGAATCAAAAAATAAGAATTCGGCTTTCTAATCTTACTGAATATATGTATTATTCCAACAGGAAAGAAGAAATTGATAATTTTTTTGATAAACAAAAATAAATGGGATGCAAATTTTTTTAGTATGACCACATTATGCACAATTTGAGTTGCTATTATCGAACCTTTGCATAAATCAAAGTTTTTTTTTGTAAAAAGCATTACTTTTCAGGAAGTTGTAAAAGTAAGCAAGGAGACAGCCAAGAGGGATTGTCGCCAATGGAATCACAGCTAGTTTTTCAGAAAACCCAAAAATACTAACCCCAATAATCCCGACAATAATATTCAAAATCAACGGAATAATAGCATACCATTTATTCGCTTTTGGAAATGCGAAACTAATGATAACAACTAGTCCAGTCGAAGCCATTAACATCCCATAAATATATGTCGTGAAAATAATACTTTTAATGAAAATGGAAATTAAAATTACTATCAACAAAAAAATGGGTATAGATCTTTTAATTCTTCGAACTAGATTTTTATGACTATCTTTATCGTCTTTTGCAAAAAATAATTTGTTAAAATTTAGCACTCCATTAAATGTAAAAGTATCAATAGTAGAAAGCAAAATAGAAAGAATTGCAAGTGAGGCAAGCCAATGAAATGTTGTTGGAATTAGATTGTTTATGCCTTCCAAAAATGCCATGTCGCCTGCTAACTCTGGGAAAAGAACCTTTAATTTAAAAACTGCTCCTGCCAAACAAATATAACAAAATCCCCACATAAAAAATGTAATCCAAAGAGATTTTTTTACTTCTTTAACATTTTTTGTAGCATAGACTCTTTGATATAAATCTTCCATTCCAAAAGAAACTAAAATTCCAATTATTCCCATTAAAAACGAAACATAAATAGGCATTTTTCCAAAACCATAATCAGCATAATTTTGAATTTCAGGAGATGGATTTACTGTGAGAAAAACAAGCAAAGCTCCAAAAATTAGAAGTAAAAAAATTGCTTGAATAATATCTGTTTTAACCACTGATGAAAAACCTGAAATTGATAAGTATCCACCGACGATAGAGGCCATTAAAACTACGCACATTTCATAACTATATGCCGTAAAAAGCTCGAGCATTTTTGCTCCGCCTATCATTGCAACGGAAGTAATCAGCAAGATATTTATGAGCTGAATGATTGCTACAATGTTTTTTGTTTCAACTCCAAAACGACTTTCAAACATGTCATATAAAGTGAGCCATTTTTCTTTTTTCGCTAGGCGATTTATTTTCGGCGCAATAAACATAAACAACAGAAGACCAACAGGAAGCATAATAAGTAGTGGAAGAATATAGTAGCCAAACTTAAAAATTAGAGCGGTATTTCCTAGCAAAGTTCCGCCTCCAATGAATGAGGCAATTAAGGTAAATGAGGCAACAATTCCAGATAGTTTTCTATCGGCAATTAAGAAATCTTCATTCGCACGATAGTTCTTTTTTCTGTGCCAAAGTGAAATCCCCATTAGAAATGCTACATACCCAAAAATTGAAATCAAAACTATATTCATTTTTTGATTTTACTGAAGATAAAACTAAAAGCAAGAATTTTAATTTTTGATAGAGATGCTTTCTCCGTAATTTAGGAGGGGAAAATAGATTTTGGGAAAAAAAGTAATATAGTAAATCTAATAGAGAGAACGATTTAAAATATCGCATATAGAAAAAAACGACAAAGCTATGTATTTGCGGAATTCTCTCACATCAGAATCTAACCATCCCACTATGAGTAAAATAAAACATTCGGGGGGCAAATGATAAAAGTTAGAACTTTATGAAATTTTTGGAAGATCTGAGTGATTGATATATAAGAATAAAATGGCTCCCCTTTATTGTCGGTATTAGAACTTATCATTCCCCTGAAATTGTTGATTATGACGAAGAAAGATCAGGAATAATCAACCTAATACAAGCTAATAATGAAAACTATGATCAGTTAAAAAGTTGGTATGAATATGCTTAAAATAAATTTCACCTATGCACGAGGATACATAAGTAAAAACATTTTTTATATGGTGTGTAGTATAGAACATCATGAATTTATTCTTGGATGAATGATCTTCTAGCAGAGGCAACCGAAGTTATGGTTACGTTAATTTCCTCCGAAATAAGGAAAAGAGACCAGCTTTTAAACGAGAATATCTATGCCCTTCATTAAAACTTAATTATAAATTCTCTGTTTTATCTTTTTTTCAAAGATTTTTTTTTATCTTCAAAAACAAATTTAGTATAAAAGTAACTCAATCCAATTAAACTAACTCCAAGACCTAAGAAAGAAAAAACTCGATAAAGTCCATCTAGCTCAGAAGCATCATAAAGAAAAACTTTTCCCACTGTTAGAATCATAACTGCCAGAGAAGCGTAACGAACCACTTGATTCTTTTTAATAATCCCAGCAACTAGTAATCCAATTCCAAATAATAGCCAAGCAACAGAATAACTATAAATCTCACTAGCCATTTCATTTCCTATATCAAGAAATTCAGGATGAAAAAATTCTCTAACATTTAAATTAATTAAAGCAAAAGCAAAAAGGAGAGCAAGACCACCTAAGAATTTATTTAAATTCATATTAATTTTTTTTAGCTCTTTATTAATAAAGAAAATCCAAAGAATTGGAATACCATACGGAAGAAGTAAGCTGTTTAATCCAGTGCCTCCTAAAATTTGGTGATGTGAATAAAGCGGACTATCTATATAAAAATCAAAATATAAAATTCTAAATAAAGCGATTCCTGAAAGTATAATTCCACTAAAAGAAAAAGATTTTCTGTTGAAGTATCTTCCTATAATGAAACAAAAGAGACCATAAGCAAATAGAACATTAGTCATTACACCACGCTCAAAGAAATTAGCCTTAGCAAACAAAATATCCTTATCTATATAGAATACATGTCGCATTAAATAATATCCCATAACTCCTGTTAAAGCTATCGCTACAAACTCTAAGAATTTTACGAAGTTGCTATTTTCTTTTAGTCTTAGTAAGTAAGATGTTCCAATCGTAGCTATTGCTGGAATACCAAGTTGAAACAATGGCCATTTAACGATAGGAATAGAAGCTTGAAGGTTTAGTTTTGCTTCTACAAGACTAAATGCAGTGAGTTGAATCAGTAAAAGAACTTGTGGTAATAACAAAAATAAAAATATAATGACTAAAATCTGTATTAAACTTTTTAGAACTTTTATAGAAACTTTGTTGTTAATCCAAGCTAAGACAAGAGTTTGCAAAATAATAGCTACTGAAAGAAATTCTTTTTCTAGTTCAATTGTTAATCCAAGAGAAATAAAAATTGTGCTTATAACAGTAAAAATAGATATAAGAACTTCTCTGTTTTTGTGTTTTTTGTAAACATCTTTTATTGTGACACACAAATGAACTGAAATCAGTGCAAATACCAAAGCTAATCCTCCCCAAAAAAAAGAAATTGATTCAAATAAGTTAGTTTCATGTAGCTTGTAATAAGCAAGGAGGTAATAACCAACACTAGCAAATCCAACTAGTACTGCCCATAATTTAGGGTTACATCTTCTAAATACAAAATAAATTCCAGGTATTATATACAGTATTGCAAAAACACACATCACAATAGCATATAATTCATTATCTATTGTTGTTAGCGTTTTACCTTCCCAAACAGCTAGCATAACCATATTTACAATCATTGAAATCCAAGGAACAAAACTATAAAGTTTTTTATCAAACCATGCGAGTGTAATTCCAGCAATAGAAATTAGCCCAAACATAGTCCAATCATTAATTGCAAATCCAGATTTCTGTCCGATAAAGCCAACTAAAATAATAGAGAAGCCAATCCCAATACGATTTAATAAGACAGATGGTGAAGATTTATTAATCTTATCTTTCGTAAAGAAAAAAATAGTAGCAATAATACCCACTAGAAAAAGAGTGAGAACTACATTATCATTAGGAGCAAAATCACTAAATAACCAAACTATCACCCAAGTAAATACACCAATAAGTGATGGTATAGAAATAGTCCACCAATCCTTGTTATTTATAAGGAGAACTAAGGCACTGAAAACAAAATAAATATAAGAAAACAATAAAATAGATGAAAGATTTTCTATACCAATCAGAGCTGGTGTCATAAATCCACCTATAAGACCTAAAACTGCGATAGGAAGTCCATGTCGAAGAGATAGAACCACGGCTATTACTGTAACAATTGCCATTGCAATAAACCCCACAAAACTTGGAAGCAGTGCATATACACTTGTTGCAGCAAAAAGACTTCCATAAAGAGCTGTTATTCCAGCTCCAGAAAGAGCTTGGACTATACGGATACTATTAGATATTTTTGGTTTATTGTGAATAAAATTACTTACCACTAATAATGCAAAACCAAAAAACCCACCTAATGTTACACGAATTTCTGGACTTAAAAGATTTTTTTCAATAGAATATTTTACCATAAACAAGCTAGCTAAAGCAAGGGCTATTCCTCCAATCCAAACAGGAAGCTTTGTCGCAAATTGCTCTTCTAAATTTATCTTTTTTCTTTTTTTTGGTGTCTGTTTTTTTATAATTCTTTTGGTGGAGATATTAGAAGGTGCCTTTTTAACTTCTGCTATTTTTTCTATTTCTATGACCTCTTCAATTTCAAACGAACTTTCAGGACGAGTTTCTTTTAAAGAACTTAATGTTTTTTTTATAGAAGAAAAATCAATAGATTTCCGACCTTTTTTTTCTAACAAAGATATTAAATCAAAAATGATAGATTTTAAATGTGTGATTTCTTTATTAAGTTTGTTGCTGGAGAACAAATTTATCCAAGTAATAATTATAGTGGCAATTAGGAATAATCCAACTAATAATAAGGTGAGAAACATAACAATCCTTTTGTATTTCAATACTATTTAAATAGTATATTTAGGTAATACAAAAACACAAGTAAAACTTTTGATAAATTGCGTCCCATCTGGCGTATTTAGGATGTGAGTTGATTAATTTGATTGTCTATTGCTTTTATTTCTCGTTGGATGGTTTGTTTTTGAGTTGGGGAGATTGTTTGCTCTTGTTTTTTTAGTGCGAGCACTTGTTCTACTAATTTCACTTTTTATCCTTCTTTTTTTTATTCACAAAAGATTTAGACCAATTTAAAGAATCTTTATCGTCTATTAAATTTGGATTATTTGGGTAATATTCTAATTTTGCTTTTAGCTTATTTCGTTTTATGTATTCTTTTATTGCTGGTGCGAAATGATGAAACAAACCACATAAAAGTGTATTAACCTCATCTTGTATTCTATTAAATTGTTCCCTTCTCTTTTTTATAATTTTTTCACCTTCTTCTTTCTTGGAAGCTCCAAGTATTTCGACAAGATCTTTTCGCATTGAAATGTCGTTAAAATCTGTTAACAATAAATCAAGAATGGAAAGACTTTTATTTACATGATTCAGTAAAAAAGAAAGTTTTTTATGTTCTTCTGCAAGTTTAAACCCCTTTTTCAAATTTTTAATATGAAGTGGAAATATAATTTTATGAAAAAGTTCTTCATCTTCAACCTCATTGAAAATATCAACTTTCGCAGAAAGAAATAATCCGACCAATCCATATGTATCAATAAGTAAGTTTGATAATATGTTTTCTTCTTCTTTTTTAACTTTAAACCTTTCATATAAAACATGTAATCCCCATACAATAAAACCAGCCCAAGTAGCAATAATAAGACCTGAAATAGTTTCTCCTCGAAAAGGAAAGTCTGAGATAATTTTTATTGTAGGAAAGCACATATCCATTATTCTCCCTCCACAATTTTTATTTCGTCGGGAGTGAGGTCATAGAGTTTATATGTGAGCTGATCAATTTGTTTATACATTGGTTTTATTTCTCGTTGGATGGTTTGTTTTTGTGGTGCTGGCATTTTATTCCTTATTTATTGTTGGGTCTAGACAAGTTTAGATACAAATGATACGGTCTAACCTATGGAAAAACATAGAAAAAATAGGTATTTAAAAGTTGCACACTTTTCTGAGGCTAAATTTCG
>NBLK01000019.1 GCA_002084505.1 Rickettsiaceae bacterium 4572_127 | reverse complement strand
TTCAACCTTTTTTTCTTATCATTATTATCATTTTCAATAGTGATGTTAAAACATTTTATTCCGTTTTCTATTATAATATCGTCTATATTTAACTGACATATTTCATTTAATCTACACCCTGTATATAAAGCAATTATAGAAACCCAAAATAAATGGAACTGTTTTGAATCATATCTTGTTTCTAAAATTAAAGGAGAAGTAAATAATTTTTCTATTTCTTTGTCAGTATAAGGTAAAATCTTTATTTGCTTCATATTTGATGCTGATGGTGGTTCAATTATATCATCAAAATTACTAACTATATACTGTTTTTTTCTACAAAACTTCAAAAAACTCTTAAAAAGAGAAAGACGATCTGATATTGTTTTATCAGAGATTTTCTCTTCTTTATTTATTTCGTTTTTGAACTCTCTAACTTCTCTATCTATTTTACGACAATGAAAATCTTTAATTTCATCTATGTATTTAATTTTAACCAAATTAAACATTTTATTTAATCTTTTTCTACTATTTTTTATACCTTCTTCATCTCTGTTTTCACTTCTTTTTTCTTCAAAAAAATGGTCTAAACAATTTTCAAGAGTTTCTTTTGTGTTTTCAGGTTCTAACTTAGAATTATTTACTTTTTCAATTAAATCTTGATGGATAGATTGAAGAATTACTTCAATGTCCTTTGGTGTTTCTTCTTCTTCTTCCATTGCCTTCAATAGTCCTAATAACTGTTTTGATTTTGAATCATTAGCAAGTTTAGGAATAAAATGTGATTTTTCTAACTCATTTTTAATTTGGATTTTTAGTTTATTGCCAGAACAAGTTCCAATTTGGTAATCAATTATAGGAACAAGAATCTCAAAAAGTATATCTATATTGATAGTGTTGTCTTTACCTTCTTTCAGTTTTGCTTTTTGGGTATAGAAAATATCGTTTTCATCTAAAATTAGTTTTTTCTTCTCTATCTTCATTTTTAACAACCTTCCAACTTTTTGAAAATAACTATCTATAAGATAAGAGTATTTTCTAACCTCTATCAATCCTTGATAATAATCATTCGTTTTCAAACTATATCTTATTTCTTTCTTTTTTACAATAGGTTGTAGTTTTCTTGGAACACCAACACGGATATAAAATGAATGATTTCTACGATATAATCTTGGATAAACACTTTTCATCTGCTGTATCACTCCGCTGGTTTTTTGAGTTTTACAAGATTCTATGTGCTAAAAAGTGCTTATTTTTCAAAGAGTTAGATTGGTGGGAATGGGGAGAATCGAACTCCCACTCTCTTGCAAGAACGAGATTTTGAATCTCGCGCGTCTACCAGTTCCGCCACATTCCCTAACTGAAAATTATTAGACTTGTTTCATAACTGCAAATTATATTTTTCATTTTTCCGAAGTTTTTTTTACCCCGCCCCTAAAAAGCTAAGGCTTTTTAGACCCGCCCACAAGGGGCGGGTGATAGACCGAGTCTGGCGAATAAAATGTCATTCCCTGACCACATAATGTGGTCAGGGAATCTCACCGAATCGAATCTTTCTTACTTTACTTTACTTTACTTTACTTTACTTTACTTTACTCCATCTATTTCTTGTTTTCTTGCTTATCACCCACCCCTTGTGGGAGGGTCAAAATATCTTTAGATATTTTGGGGCGGGGTAAATAATTCTTAACCCTCTGATTAAACCATATAAATCCAAAAAAATTATAATTGGGTTGTGAAACAAGTCTATTATATGGAGAAAAAAAATAATTTCAACTAATTTTTCTTAATTCTTCGAATTATTTCACGAGCTAGTGCTTCTATATCTGCAGAGCCCTGAGTGTATTCAACTTCATCTCCATCTTCAAAGTTATCCTCACTAGCACCTATTCCGATTTGAATATATTTTCCACCAAAAAGCCCGTCTGTTTGCACGAAAGCAATGCTGTCGTCTGGGAGTAATGTATTTTCTATGTTCGCTGTTATAACAGCTTGATAATCCTCGTTAATTTTCTTACTAGCAACACTCCCAATCTTCATCCCACTTAGACGAATATCTGCTCCCTTTTTCAATCCATTTGCATTATCAAAAGTCATTGTTAATTCGTATCCAGTTGAGGTGCTAGGTTGTTTTATGAACGCAAAAAACACCCATAAAAATAGAAATGTCCCTGCTCCGATAATGATGTGTTTTTTTCGAGTCTTTTTCATTTCTAATCCTTATAATAACCTAAAACATAATCTTCAATTTCGTTAATAGGGATTCGTTTTTGAGACATAGTATCTCGGTTTCGGACAGTAATTGTCGCAGGTTTTTCTTCTAGTGATTCAAAATCAACAGTCAAACAAAGCGGAGTTCCAACTTCATCATGGCGACGATATGCCTTTCCGATATTTCCAGTATTTTCAAACAAAATTCTCCCTAGCCCCAACTTCTGCAAACGATTTTTAATGTCTTTTGCAAGTTTTACTAACTCAGGATTATTTTTCGCTAATGGAATCACTGCTACTTTAATTGGAGCCAAATGTTTTTTTAGTTTCAATACAACTCGAGATTTTCCTTCGCCTAAATCTTCTTCATTATAAGCCTCATTTAGAATCGCAACAACCGCCCTATCCAGCCCTGCCGCCGTCTCGATTACAAACGGAATATATGTTTTATTTTTTTGCGGGTCAGTATAAGAAAGCTTAGTATTTGAATCTGTATTTTCTTTAACTGTCGCCTGAATATCAAACTCTTTTTGCGCCTTAGTGTGAGAACCTAAATCAAAATCTTGTCGATTATGAATTCCCTCTAGTTCATCCCATCCATGGGGAAATTTATAATCTATATCAACGGCTTCTTTAGCATAATGAACTAATTCATCTTCAGCATGTGGATTAAACTTTAGATTTTCTTCTTTTAGCCCCTGCTCAATCCACCACTTTATCCGTTCTTTTTTCCATATTTCATACCATTTTTCATCAGTGCCGGGTTCTACAAAAAATTGCATTTCAGCCTGTTCAAATTCTCTCATTCTAAAAACAAAATTTCGTGGAGTAATTTCATTTCTAAATGATTTTCCATATTGAGCAATTCCAAAAGGAATTTTTTTAGCCGTAGAATTTTGCACATTTTTAAAATTGATGTAAGTTCCCTGAGCTGTTTCCGCACGCAAATATGCATAGTCTGTATCATTAGCAACAGGTCCCATATTCACCCTCATCATTAGGTGAAATTCTCTCGGTGGAGTAAGATTTTTTGAACCACATTTATCACATTTTGTAGTATCTTTCATCTTATCTTCTCGCATTCTAGTATGACAATCTTTACATTCCACAAGCGGATCAGAAAACCCGTCTTCATGCCCAGAATACTTCCAAACTAAACGATTACTCAAAAGAGAAGCCTCTAAGCCTTCAATATCGTCTCGTTCATAAACCATAGCGTTCCACCATGCTCTACGGATATTATTTTTTAGCTCAACTCCAAGCGGACCATAATCATAAGTCCCTTTTAGTCCACCATAGATTTCTGAACCTTGAAATACAAATCCTCTTCGTTTGCAAAACGCAACTAATATATCCATTGATTCTACTGACATAATCTTCCCTTTTTTTATTTTCTGCTTGCTTTTTTTATTTTAATGTTATATTTCATATAGTTTAATCCAGTATTCTTCCTCTCAAATGCCTCTTGTGGCTTAAATAACAAGTTCTTACCGAGATAGATAACTGGATTTTTTTTTATTCTAAAAGTATCTTTCTAATTAAATTTAAATTATTCATTTTCTTTAATTTTATTTTTGAGTTCTTTTAAATTTGAAACAGTCTCCAATTTATGAATCATTCTATGACAATTTGAGCATAAAATAGAGAAATCTTTTTCTTCTAATTTTCTTTCTTCATTGTCTTCCATTTCACCAAAAGGTTTTAAATGATGGAGTTCTATAAATTCTTTGCCAATTTTTCCATATTTTTTTTCAAAATCAAATTCACAACATTCACAAATATATTTTCTATCTTTTTTGACTTTATTTACAAATTCAGACGGGATATGTCTTTCATATTGAAAATGTTTTTTAAATACTTTTTTTCTTTTTTCGCTAAAATTTTCTTCTTCAGGTTCTTCATTTAATTTTTCATTTGATTTAGAAAAATTAAGTTTTACATTAAATGGTTCTAGTTTCCAATACTTTCTTTCATATTTAGATTCTTCTATGTCTAATTTTTCACAGCTTTCTATATATGCTTTTTCTAGCTTTTTCCATCCGTAATTATTCTCAAAAATTCTTTCCCCCAGAATCTTATTAATTTTAGCATCAGTCTTTGTTCCAGTTGTATTTTTTTCATCTTTAGCTTTATTATGTCGTGTTATATTATTATTTTTATAACCGACAAAACGACTTGGTATAAAACATGTTTTTCCTTTAATTGAATAAACTATTAAACATCTTCCATTTTTTATAAGTTTTTTATAGGCCTCCTTATCTTCTTCTATACCATTTTTTAATGCTTCTTCCATTGTTTGTATGTTTTCAATAATGTCTTCTTCATTTTTAATAAATTTCATAACATTTCTCCTTTTTTTTATTTCTCCTTTTTAAGCATCCAGATTTTGCACATTTAGTGCATTTTCCTGAATGAATTCTCGTCGTGGAAGAGTCTCGTCTCCCATTAATTTTGAAAAAGTTTCATCGGCTTGAAGTGCATCTTCAACAGAAACTTGCAATAAACTTCTAGCCTCAGGATCAAGTGTAGTCTCCCAAAGTTGGTGATCATTCATTTCTCCAAGCCCTTTATATCGTTGCAAATAAATTCCCATTTTCCCAACTTTTCCTACTTTTTCTAGTAAATCAAACGGAGTAATTATAGAATATTTATTATCTTTATGGAGTAAATTTGAAGCCATAAAATATAACTCTCCAAAATCATTTTTAACAAATTCAGCAAGTCTGCGAGCCTCGTCACTCATCAATAAATCTTCTTTTATAATGTGCCTTTCTTCAACGCCACGAAGTGTTCTAGAAACTTTCACATTTCCATTTTCCATAGTTTCAACAGTCCAGCCTTTGTGATATTTATCTTCTTGTGAATTTAGATATTCTGCTAATTCTTTGTTGCTTTTTTTATTCAAAAGTCCACCAATTACAAGTCTTGAAAATAAATTAGTAGAAACAATTGATGAAAATCCCTCTATTATTTTTTTGAATTTTCTAGCTTGTTTTATTCTCATAATTAATTCTTGTCCACCAATTTGAGTGCCGTCGGCAAGTGTCCAAACTAAGTCATTCACAGCAAGTTTTATTAAATGATCTTCAAGTTCAGCATCGTCTTTTAGATAAATTTCAGACGAACCTTTTTTCACTTTATAAAGCGGAGGCTGAGCAATATATAAATGCCCTCGTTCAATCAATTCAGGCATGTGGCGGTAAAAAAATGTAAGTAAAAGCGTAGCAATATGAGCCCCATCAACATCGGCGTCGGTCATGATTATAACTTTATGATACTTTAATTTTTCAACATCAAAATCTTCTTTTCCGATTCCGCAACCCAGTGCTTTTATTAGCATTCCAACTGAATCACTTGAAATCATTCGATCAAATCGAGCTCGCTCAACATTAAGAATTTTTCCTCGTAGTGGTAAAATCGCTTGAACTTTTCTATCTCGTCCTTGCTTAGCAGTACCACCAGCAGAATCTCCCTCAACTATGAAAATTTCAGATTCTGCAGGATCACGAGAAGAGCAATCTGCCAACTTTCCAGCAAGCCCTGCAATATCCATTGTGTCTTTTTTTCGAGTTAAATCACGAGCTTTTCGGGCTGCCTCACGAGCACTAGCCGCCTCAATAATTTTATCTACAATTTTTTTTGCATCAGTTGGATGTTCTTCAAGCCAGTCGCTTAAATGTTCGTAAACTAGACTTTCTACAAGTGTTCGCACTTCTGAAGAAACTAATTTTTCTTTTGTTTGAGATGAGAACTGTGGCTCAGGAATTTTTACAGCAAGAACACAAGTAATTCCTTCTCGGAAATCATCACCAGTTAGAGAGATTTTTAGTTTTTTCAAAAATCCTTTGTCTTGAATATAACGAGTTAGTGAACGAGTCAAAGCTCCTTTGAAACCAGTTAAATGAGTCCCACCATCTTTTTGCGGAATGTTATTTGTAAAACATAAAATAGTCTCATGATAACTCCCAGTCCAAGCTAAAGCTACATCTACTGTAGCATTTCCACTTTTTCCTTGAATAAAAATTGTTTCTTCATGTAAGACATTTTTCGAACGATTTAGATATTCCACGAACGATTTAATTCCACCGGGGGAATGCAAACTAATTGTTTTTGGCTCAGCTTTTCTTTTGTCAGTTAGGAAAATTTTCACATCTCCTGAATTTAAAAATGAAAGCTCGCGAAGACGATTTTCTAAAATTGGATAGTCATATTCTGAAATTGCAAAAGTTTTATCAGATGCTAGAAAAGTAATTTCTGTCCCAGTGTGATCGCCTGTATTTTCATTTTTAACAGTTAAAGGAGTTTTTAAAAATCCTTCTTCAAATCTCATGAAATATTCTTTTCCATCTCTCCAAACTCGTAGTTCTAGCCATTCTGATAGTGCGTTAACAACAGAAACTCCAACTCCGTGAAGTCCACCTGAAACTTTATATGAATTTTGATCGAATTTTCCACCTGCGTGAAGTTCAGTCATAATTAATTCTGCTGCTGATTTCCCACTTTCAGTATGTTTAGCTACTGGAATTCCACGCCCATCATCTCGCACTGTTGCCGATCCATCAGCATTTAGAATCACATCAACTCGTGAGCAATGTCCTGCCATCGCTTCGTCTATTGAGTTGTCTAAAACCTCATGAAGCATGTGATGAAAACCTTGGAGCGACCCTACATCTCCAATATACATCCCAGGGCGTTTTTTAACTGCCTCTAAGCCTTTTAATACTTTAATTGAATCCGCTGAATATTCTTGTGTCATAATCTTCCCTTCTTTTTGGCTAATGATAAAAATCTAGCATATTAAAAATAAGAATCAAAGGAAAAAATCATTGAAAATTAAAAAGCTCTATTTCTAGAGCTTTTTATTTTTACTTATTATTATGATTTTGAAAAACAAAATCAATATCTTTATCTCCGCGACCAGATAAATTTACTAAAATAGTTTGTTTCTTCTTAAATGTTTTTGCTAGTTTTAATGCATAAGCAACCGCATGAGCACTTTCTAAAGCAGGAATTATTCCTTCTTTTTTTGAGAGAAAATGAAAAGCATTCAAACATTCTTTGTCTGAAATCATTTTGTAATTAACTCTGCCTATTTGTTTGAGATATGCATGCTCTGGACCAACACCGGGATAATCTAGACCACTTGCAATTGAATAAACAGGAGCAGGTTTTCCATCTTTATCTTTCAAAAGAATTGTCTTAAAGCCATGAATTTCTCCATCTTCTCCAAAACTTAAAGTAGCCGCATGATCTCCCAAATTTAGTGATCTACCAGAAGGCTCAATTCCATAAAGTTTAACATTTTCATTTTCTAAAAAACCTTGAAAAATTCCAATAGCATTGGAGCCTCCTCCAACACAAGCGATAACATGATTTGGATCTTCTCCTGTCATTTCCTTAAATTGCTTCTCTGCTTCGTCTCCAATAATTTTCTGCAAGTCTTTTACCATCAACGGATACGGAGAAGGACCAACGACCGAGCCAATAGCAAAAAAAACATCATTCGGATTTTCTGCATAAGTCTTAAAAGCTGAGTCGACCGCATCTTTAAGAGTCTTTGTTCCAAAAGAAACAGGAATAACCTTAGCTCCTAACAATTTCATACGAATAACATTTGGAGCTTCTTTTTTTATATCAATTTCCCCCATATGAATTTCGCATTCTAATCCAAAATAAGCAGATGCTGTAGCTAATGCCACCCCATGTTGCCCAGCTCCAGTTTCTGCAATGATTTTCTTTTTCCCCATCATTTTAGCTAACAAAACTTGTCCCATACAGTGATTTAATTTATGAGCACCAGTATGATTTAAGTCTTCTCTTTTTAGGTAAATATCAGCAAAATCAAATTCCTTAGATAAATTTTTTGCATAAGAAATAGGAGTTGGACGCCCTTGGTAGTGTTTTCTAATGTATTTTAATTTATCCAAAAATGATTTATCATCTCTAATTTTTAAATAAAAATCTGATATTTTTTTCATTTCTGTTACTAAATGTGGAGGTAAAATAACTCCACCATATTTGCCAAAATATCCATCTTTTGGATATAAATTTGTATTTTTCATGTTTTTTCCTTTTGTTGTTGTATCGTACTAGTACGATGTTATATTAAAATTTATATGATGTTTTTACACCACTTATGATTGAGTTTTTTATTTGAGGAATTCCGTTGTTCTCTTGATAAAACTCCTTTCCACCATAAACACCTATAAGAAACTTAGGCAAAATATGGTAATTAACTTGAGCAATAAAACTATATTTATTATCTAGTGGCACTCCACCTGTTTCGTCACTTAAAAAGTCATAAACAAAAATTAAATTAGTTGAAAATGAATCGCTAAATAAATGTTGAAAATTTATATATGCTTGCAAATCATTTGATGCTTTTATAGCGGAGCTTTTAAAATTATATTTTGAAATTGCTCCAAAACCGAGTATAGAATTTTCGTTTTGAAAGCTGGAGCGAATTCCAAAGTTCATTTGTTTTCTTTCCGTTTCGTCTATTTTATTGTTTAATTTAAAAACAAAATCAGAATGAAAATCTAATTTAAAACTTTTAGAATCGACAGCCCTGTAAAATGCTCCTAAATTAGGAGAAGAAATATCTTTCCTATCCTCTGGAACAAGTGTCTCTAAGTCAGTATAAGACACTCCTCCATATAACATTATTTTATCAGTTAATCCGTAAACTGTTTCTGATTTTAAGGTGGCATAGCGATTAAATAAATCATTGTTTTCTATATTACTTAGTTTTAAATAAGTAAATCCATGTCCTTTTGGAGCATATCCAAGTGGACTTTCAGAGCTATTTAAATCAACTGCTTTAACATTAGAAGCTAAAAATGAAATTGCAATTAAAGGTATTATTTTTTTCATAACTTTTCCTTTTATTTTTCATCGTACTAGTACGAAGTTATACTGTATATATTTTTTATAAATTGCACAAACAATTTATATTGAATTTAGTCTTTTTACATTGTAGAAAATAAGCCAATAGGCTTTATGAATTAGAAATATATGGCTTTCGCCATGAGAAAAAAGAAGATTTTTTTGAAATTCTTTTTAGTAAATTTGGAACAATACATTTTTTTGATTCTAATAATGCAGAGCCACGAGAAACGGTTCCGATTCCGACTTTTAGTTTTGTCGATATATGTCTGTGTGGGATTCCAGCAGTTATCATTTCTAGTATTTTGATTCTATCATTAATTTGTCTCATTTCAGCACGACTCAAAAGCTCGCTTAAAACAGTCTCAATTTCATTTTGAGTTTTTAACTTTAAGAGTAATTTAGCAATTAAATTTGTTGTTTTATTTTGTGTCATAAATATATTGTACTAGTACGAAATACAAAAAGCAAGTAAAAAATAATTTTTATTCTATTTTTTATTTTATTGACTATTTTTTTATTTTACTGTATTGATTTATGTGTTATTATTAAGGAGCAAAAAATGAGATATATAATTCAAGGTAAGGATAAAAAATGGGAAGTGGTTTTAGGATTAGAAGTTCACTGCCAAGCATCATCCGCTTCAAAATTATTTTCAGGTTCGCCGAGAATTTTTGGTGCTGAACCAAATACACAGACTTCTTTTGTAGACTGTGCAATGCCCGGAATGTTACCAGTTATAAACACTTGGGCGGTTAAACAAACAATTCGCACTGGACTGGGTCTAAATTGTAAAATAAATAAAAAATCGTTTTTTGCTCGTAAAAATTATTTCTATCCAGATTTACCACAGGGCTATCAAATTTCTCAATCTCACGAGCCGATAGTTGGAGAAGGTGTTTTAGAAATTAAAACTAAGGAATGGGGAGCTAGAAAAATTCGCATTGAACGGATTCATTTAGAACAAGATGCTGGAAAACTAATTCACGATCAAGATCCAAAAAAAAGTTTTGTAGATCTAAATCGCTCAGGGACTCCTCTAATGGAGATTGTTTCCTATCCTGATTTGACCTCACCAGAAGAGGCAGGTGAGTATTTCAAAAAAATTCAAACTATTGTTAGATACTTAGGAACTTCCGACGGAAATATGGAAGAAGGATCTATGCGAGCGGATGTAAATGTTTCTGTGCGACCAGTTGGAGAGACTGGATTTAGAACTCGTTGTGAAATCAAAAATATGAATTCAATTCGTTTTATAAAACAGATGATAGAATATGAGGCAAAGCGACAAGTAAAGGTCTATGATAGCGGAGAAACTTTTACAGAAGAAAGCCGTCTTTTTAATCCTAAGACGGGAAAAACAAAATTTATGCGACCTAAAGAAAACGCCGCAGATTATAGATATTTTCCTGATCCTGATTTGCTTCCTTTAATTTTAGATGAAGCAGAAATTGAAGCTAATTGCCAGATGCGAAATGCAAGCGATTTATTTCTCAATTTCAGCTAAAAGAAGACGATGCGATTTTTATTTCCAATGATGTTAATTTAGCGAGATATTTTGAAACTGCGGTTGGAACTGAAAAACAACGAGATGGAAAAATGGTCACGAATTGGATTCTTTCAGAACTTTTAGGACACCTTAATAAAGAAAGTCGCACGATTGCAGAAAGTCCTGTTTCGGCAGAAAATTTGGGTGAGTTAATTGATCTAATTCAGGAAAAAGTTATCTCAGGAAAAATTGCTAAAACTGTGTTTGAGGAAATGTTGAAAACGAATCATTCGCCGTCTAAAATTGTTGAGGCAAAGGGCTTGAAGCAAATTACAGATAGTGGTGCAATTGAAAAAGTTATTGAAGAAATTTTTGCTAATTCTTCTGATAAAGTTAAAGAATATAAAGGTGGAAAAGTTGCTTTAATTGGATGGTTTGTAGGACAAGTTATGCAGAAAACACAGGGAAAAGCAAACCCTGCCGAAGTAAATAAATTATTGAGAGAAAAATTAAGTTAATAAAAAAGATTCTGTTCCGTATAAGGCTTAATTTCTTTCTATAAAAGTTTAAGATAGCGAAAAAACTCTGCACAAAATATATTATTGTAAGGCATCCTTTGTGGGTTCCCTTTTGATATACTCTAAATAAACAACTCCGCCACAAAATAAAACACTTTTTTTTATCCTAATTTTATGATATACTTACAACATGATAAAAAAGATATTCATAATTTTAGCGGGGTTTCCACTACTAGGAAATGCAATG
>NBLK01000002.1 GCA_002084505.1 Rickettsiaceae bacterium 4572_127 | reverse complement strand
AATCCTGAGAAGACTTTGTCTACTTTTATCCTAGTAAAAAATGCTATGGAAAAAGGAAAAGAAGAAATGCAAAAAACTACGAATGCTCATGCAATTGGTTTTGCTGAGGCGTTTGCTGTTGGGCGAGCTAAGACAAAAGAAATGAGCGATGCAGAAGTTTGTGAGGGAAATCAGCCGTCAATGACGCTAGTTATGGATGATTTGTCGCCTGAAAATATCGGGAAATTAACTGCTATTTATGAGTATAAAACTATTATTGAGGCGTTTTTTTGGGATATAAATCCTTTTGATGGCTATGGTGTTGTAGCTGGAAAAAACGCAGTCCAAAATATCCTACAAAGAGGAAAAAGCGATGTGTCTGAAAATTTGATTAGTTATTTGGGGTAAGAGAATAAAAATATGTTAAAGCCGTTTTTAAAAAACATAAAGAAAAAAGTTTTTCACCTTGAAATTGTCATTGTTTTTATCTAACATTAAAATAAAAAGGAGAAATGCTATGTTAGAATATAAAAAATTTGAAGAAATTAAATCACCTAACTTTTATAACAACTTAAAAAAGAGCGGAAAACCGTCTCTTATTTCTCTAAATGAGACCTCAAAAATTGTTGTTATGGATCCAAATACTTATTCAAAAATTGCAAAAGACTTAGAGCTTTTAGACACCTTAAAAAACATCAAAGAAGGATTAGAAGATTTAAAAAATGGTGATGTTTCTCCACTCGATGAAGCCTTTACTGAATTAGCTAAAAAACATAAATTCAAAAATGCAAAATTATAAAATAGTTATTTCAAACCGAGCAAAGACAAATCTCGAAAACATCTATTTTTTTATATCAAAAGATAAACTTTTTTTTGCTGAAACTTTTATCCGTAATTTATATAAAGCAATTTTTTCATTAAAAAAAATGCCTGAAAGATTTCCAATAGCCATTGAAAACAAAACTCTCAAATTAAAAAATAATCAAGTTGTTCGAAATTACATTTATAAAAAAAATTATAGAATTATTTATATAGTAAAAGAAGAAAAAGTTGTTATTTTAACTGTTCGCAATTCACGAATGTTACCTTTTGGGATAAGTGATGATTAGGATTTTACCAGACCATTTAATTAACCAGATTTGTGCAGGGGAGGTGTCTGACCGCCCTGCTACGATTCTAAAAGAATTGATAGAAAACTCTCTCGATGCTGAAGCTACTGAAATCAAAATCAACACGGAAGAAGGTGGAAAGAACAAACTAACAATCGCCGACAACGGAAAAGGAATGCCACGAGAAGATTTAGAAAAATCAATTCTCCGCCATGCAACCTCTAAAATCCCTGACGAAGACTTATTCAACATCTGCTCGTTCGGATTTCGTGGCGAAGCACTAGCATCAATCGCATCCGCATCTCGCATGAAAATCACAACTTCAAATAACGAATCCAGCTGGGAAATGATCGTCGCCAGCGGAAAAATCTTATCCATAAAACCATCGGCTCGCTCTCATGGAACTACAATTGAAATCACAGATTTATTTTATGCAATCCCTGCTCGCTTGAAATTTTTGCGATCTACACGAGCAGAACAAGGTGCTATAAATGAAATTGTAAAAAGATTCGCAATCGGAAATCCAACTATAAAGCTTCAATTAAATAATTTACTATTTGAAAAAACAGACTTAACGAATCGAGCTAAAAAAATACTAGGTGCAGACTTTATCGCTAATTCACTTTCCATAAGCAACTCGATTGAGGATTACAGCATTTCAGGTTTAATTGGAAAACCGATTTATTATAAGCACAATTCCAGAAGTTTTTTTGTTTTTGTAAATGGGCGATTTCTAAAAGATAAATTTTTATTTGCTATCCTTAGACAATGTTATTTCGATGTGATGGCGTATGATCGCTATCCAGTTTTAGTTTTGAATCTAAAAGTTCCCGAGAGCGAGATAGATGTAAATGTGCATCCTGCTAAGACAGAAGTGAAGTTTAGAAATCAGGCTATTTTGAAGCAATTAATTATTGGCACTATCAAACGAGAATTAGGAAAAACAACTTTTGAAAATCATGTTTTTTCTACTGTAAAAACGGCTGATGCGGGTATTTCGGAAATAAAAGAAACTCCTTTTTCTTACCCTCAGGCTTCTTTTGCAGGCGGAAAGATTTCGGATGAAGATATAATTTTGGAGAGCGATATTTCGTCTCAATTTGGTATTGCTCGTTTTCAGCTTCATAACACTTATATTATTTCTCAAAGCCAAGATGGATGGTTTATTATAGATCAGCATGCTTCTCATGAGCGAATTGTTTTAGAAAAAATTCAGTCTCGCAAAATCATTCGTCAGCAACTTTTACTGCCTGAGATTTTTATTTCTACCCCTGAGGCGATTGAAAAATTATTGCTAGAAAAAAAATCTTTTGCGGAAACGGGCTTTGTGATTGAGCAGATTGATGAGACTAAAATTGCTATAAAAGAAATTCCTGCTTTTTTGAAATACATAACTCCGATTGAGCTTTTTCAAAAAATTTCCGCAGAATTAGAAACCAATGATATTGCAAAAGAACATCAAAAAATCATTCATAAAATTCGTGGGACTATTGCTTGCCATGGATCAATTAGAGCAGGGCAGTCGCTTTCTATTCCTGAAATGAATGAATTGTTAAAGCAGATTGGAGAGACTCCAAGAGCAATGCAGTGTAATCATGGTCGCCCTACTGTTATGAAATTAGATCGCAAACTTCTGGATAAAATCTTTGAACGAGGATAGGTTATTCCACATAACATTGTGAAGTCTCTAAATATATTATGTGGACTTCTCTGTAAAATCCTTTCTTGATTTATTTCTAATAACTCTTTATAGTTAAAATGAGACTAAATAAAAAGGATAATTATGACTAAGATTAATTTCGTAACTTACAAAGAAGATAAGTTTTTTATTTCTCAGTGCTTAGATGTAGATATTTCTTCTTTTGGAGAGACTGAAAAAGAAGCTAAGGAAAATCTAGTTGAAGCAGTTGAGTTGTATTTTGAGGATTCAAAATAAATAATTTCAAATCAAAATTGATTTACCCCGCCCCAAAATAGTAAGAACTATTTTGACCCTCCCACAAGGGGTGGGTGATAAGAAAGTATAAAAAGGAAAAAAATGAAACTCCCTGAGTTAGATAAAATTTTTAATCACATAGAAGTTGAAAAGAAAATTAAGAGATTCTGGAAAGAAAATGATTTTTACTCTTTTCAAAAAAACTCAAATAAAGAAATCTTTTCTGTGGATACCCCTCCGCCATATACTTCTGCTTTGCATTTACATGTTGGGCATATGATGAGCTACTCACATCCCGATGCAATTATTCGCTATCAACGAATGAAGGGGAAAAATGTTTTTTATCCAATGGGATATGATGACAACGGATTGCCGACTGAACGATATGTTGAGCAAACTCATAAGGTAAACAAAAAAACTATTTCTCCGCAAGACTTTCGTGAGCTATGCCTTGAAGAAACCTCTCGATGTCGTGTAAATTATGAAAAAATTTGGCAAACACTGGGGCTTTCTATCGATTGGAATTTACAATACTCAACTATTGATGATACTAGTTCACATGCATCTCAAATGTCTTTTATAGACCTGTATGAAAAGGGAAAGATTTATCGCAACGATGATCCTGTTCAATGGGACACAAAACTGCATTCTTCTTTGGCTCAGGCGGATGTGGAGACCATCACTCGTAAAGGTAAATTATATGACATTGCTTTTAAGTCTGAAAATGGAAATGAGCTGATTATTTCTACAACTCGTCCGCAGTTTTTATTTGCATGTGTAGCTCTTTACTGCAATCCAACTGACGAGAGATACAAAAAACTAATTGGTAAAAAAGCAATTGTTCCTCTGTCTAATCATACGGTGGAAATTAAATCTTCAAACGAAGTTAAAAAAGATTTCGGAACTGGGCTAATGATGGTTTGTACTTTTGGAGACGCGGAAGATGTGAAGAAATGGAAAGAAGATTCTCTGCCTTTGCGAATTTGCATTACGATAGATGGAAAGCTAAATGATCTTGCTGGTGATTTTGAAGGCATCGCAGTTGAAGAGGCTAAATCGAAAGTTGTCGCAAAATTAAAAGAATTAGATTTTATTCGTGCTGAAAAAAAAGTAGATCAAGTTATTGCTATTTCAGAACGAACAGAAGTTCCTGTTGAATACCTCCCTGCTCCGCAATGGTTTATAAGATATATGGATATAAAAAATGAACTATTAGACCGAGGAAATGAAATAAATTGGCATCCGACTCACTTAAAATCTCGTTATGAAGATTGGGTAAATGGATTGAAATACGATTGGAATATCTCTCGTCAGCGATTTTATGGAGTTCCTTTTCCTCTGTGGTTTTGTGAATGTGGTGAAGTTATTTTAGCTAAAAAAGAAAACCTGCCTGTTGATCCTAGAAAAGATAAATGCCATCTTGATAAATGCCCTAAGTGTGGTTCTAGTAAAATTACTGGCGAGCAAGATGTTATGGATACTTGGATGACCTCGTCGATTTCGCCTTTGATAAATTCTAATTGGAGCGATGCCCCAAATAGCTTTGGAAGTAAAAATATCTATCCCATGTCTATAAGAGTTCAGGCTCACGAAATTATTAGAACTTGGACTTTTTATACTATTGTAAAATCTCACTTGCACACAAATTCTGTTCCTTGGAAAGATATCGTTATCTCAGGGCATGGGCAGAACGAGCAAGGTAAAAAAATCTCAAAACGACATATGGTAAAATACACAGATAAAGACGGCTACAATCCTTATTTGCCGATACCAGTTATGGGGAAATTTGGAGCTGATGCTTTTAGGCTTTGGGCTTATTCCGCACGACTTGGAACAGATCAAAAATACAGTGAGAAAGAAATGAAAAAAGGAAAAAAGACTGTTTTGAAGCTGTGGAATGCATCTAAATTTGCTATTGGATATTTAGGAGATTTTGAAGAAAAAAAAACTCCTACAAATATGCCTATTGAAGATAGGTGGATTTTATACAAACTCTATTTAACAATTGAAGAAATAGAAAAACATTTTGGGAATCATGATTTTGCTATGGCGAAAGAATCTGTTGAAAGTTTTTTCTGGAATGATTTTTGTGATAGGTATTTAGAAATGATTAAAGAGCGGTTTTGGAATGAAGAATTGTTTGATGACAAGAATCGTTATTCTGCCCAGTGGACACTTTGGAAAGTTTTGCGAAAAATTCTAGGTCTATATGCTCCTTTTATTCCTTTTGTAACAGAAGAGCTTTATCAACAAATTTATAAACCTTTTGAAAAAACTGAGTCGATTCATATTACGGATTTTCCTAAAAAGGATGAAACTTATTTTAATGACTTGAAACTTTCAGATGGAGACACAGACATCTCATTTCTAATGGATGAGACAGTTGGTATTCTTGGTGTTCTAAATTTAGTTAGAAAGAAAAGAACTTATCAAAAAGTTGCCAATAGCTCTAAATTAAAATCACTTACTATTCATACAACTACCGATACAATTATAGAACTAAGAAGACATATTCTTTCTTTGTGTTCAATATTGCGAGTGCAAAAAAAAGAACAAATTTTTTTCATAGAAGGCAAAGGAATGGGTGTTGATTTTGAGGTGAAAAATGATGCTTAAAAACGGCTTATTCGCACTTTTCCGACTTATAGTCAAAACAATTAATCTTGTTCTTTTTTTCTTTTTTTCTTGCAGTGTTTTTTTAAAAAAATTATACGCATACTCGCCTTCTTTTTCGGTTCTTTTGCAACAGTTTTTCGAAAAATGTATGATATACAATTTTCAAAAAACGATTGAAAATACCTCGAAAAATTTTGGCAATTCTGCGGACAACCTTAATTGTTTTGACTATATCACCCACCCCTTGCGGGAGGGTCAAAATAGCTCTGCTATTTTGGGGAGGGGTAAAATAAAAAAACTACTTTGTGTTTTTATTTTTATTTCCTCCTCTGTTTTTGGGCAGGGATTTTTAGACAATCTTATCGGCAACTCTAATGATAAAAAAACTCAAATTGAAGACAGTTTGCTAGCCGACAAGTTACCTATTATTCAATCTTTTGATATTGCGGGAATTTCTCTTGAAGCGACTTATCCTTATTTGAAATCATATATTTTTCCTAAAATGGGATATAGTATTATTGAAATGAAAACAAAAATTCCGGTATTATATAAGCACAATTATAATTATTCCTGCCGGCAAAAAGGAGCAAAAACTCCTAAGGCGATTGAGGGATGTATAATAGGAACGGCTCAGAAAAACAAAATGGAATATGTAGAAAAAATTAAACTTGCTAGATTTAAGACAGGGGAAGAGATTGAAATTTGGTTTACTTCTAACTTAACGGAGCATCTGGTCTATAAAGTGATTTATCGAAATGATGTTAATGAAATTGAAGGAATTGGGGCAACTTATGTTTATCAGCAAATGGAAAAGAGGAAAAAATTTTGGGTTGGTATTATCAAAAAATACAAAAGACCTAATATAATAGAAGAGGCTAAATGGGGCGATCCTACTGATCCGTCTGAGCCTTTTTTACAAGCCTTTTATGGAAAACTAAAATTAGAATATCCAGCACTTTTAGAAAAAGATAAAGTTAAAATAGCTACAACAGCAGAAGAGTTATTTGAAACCAAGGATTATAAATTTTAACATATTTTTAATATGGGGCGAGTGACGGAACTCGAATCCGCGGCCTCCGGTACCACAAACCAGCGCTCTAACCAACTGAGCTACACCCGCCATATAGTCCAAAATTATAAAACATTTCTATCCCTGAGTCAAGAAAATAAAAAGACATCATTCCCCATAATAATTTTATGTTCTGTTATATATTATGTGGAACAGTGAAAAACAGCTTGCTTTATTTCGACTCTGCTTTATTATGATTTTAGTTCGTAAAAAAGGAGTTCTCATGCGAAATCAAATCTACAATTTAATAAAACAAATTTCACCTATTGATAATTTAGAAAGCGATCATATTCAAAATGCATTAGACTGGATTGATTCTGGGGCTGATATTTTTAGAATTAAAAAACATAAAACACCTCCAAAGCATTTAGTTTCTTATGCTGTTGTAATCGATATAAAAAATAAAAAGATTCTTTTAACTGAGCATAAAAAATCTGGATTATGGTTGCCGACAGGCGGACATGTTGAGATAAATGAGTTTCCGCAGATTACTGCTGAGCGAGAATTAGAAGAAGAATTATCTGTAAAACCGAGCTTAATAACGGCTATTCCGCTGTTTTTAACAGTAACTGAAACTGTCGGAAATCCTGAATATATCCACACTGATGTTTCACTTTGGTATCTAATGAATGGAAATTGCAAACAGGATTTTAAATATGCCGAAGAAGAATTTCATAGTATAAAGTGGTTTGATTTTGATAAAATTCCTTATGGGAAAACTGACGAACATTTTGAACGATTTATGAAAAAACTAAAATTTTTTTTAAAAGAAAGGGAATAAAATGAATCACCCGGCATCAAAATTACACAAAAGACTTCCTGTTGTTTATACAGCTCATTCAAAAGATACCTTTTTTATGAGACAGTTTATTTGCAAGTTCGTATTACTCGAAAAATATGTTCCTATAAATCCGTTTATGTCGTTTGAATATTTTTTATTAGACTCTGTTGATCGAGACACCATTCGGCAAGGCAATAATTCCTATGTTCATGTTTCTGACGAAATTTGGGTTTTTGGAATTATTTCAGATGGCGTTATTGAGGAAATAAAACTAGCAAAAAAACTTAAAAAAGCCGTTAAATTTTTCTCATTAAAGAAAAATTTAGCATCAATAAAACCACTCTCTTTCGAAAAATTAGAATATGAAGACGATGTAGTAGAAAGAACTGAAGATATATTAAAGGAATTATAATGAAAGACCTAGAAATTGAAATTACTATCAAATTAAAAGACAAAAAGTTGCTACTAAGTTATTTATCTGCTAATGGGAAATTTCTTGGAGAAAAAAAACAGACTGATGTTTACTTTGATCCACCCCATAAAACATTTTTATTTGACACGAAAGACGGTTTGGATGCTAAGGAATTTATTCGTGTTCGTTTTTCTGAAAAGGGAGATTCAATTACCTATAAAAACTGGCATAAAGAAACACCTGAAATGCCTGCATACGCCGATGAATACGAATCAAATTTATCTGATGGAAAATCAACAGAGAAAATTTTTAGAACTCTTGGATTTAAGGAAACTGCAAAAGTAGAAAAAACTCGTCGCTCTTATTCTTGTGGAGAACTTTTAGTCGAGTTTGATAATGTTGTTGGACTTGGTGATTTTGTAGAAATTGAATACAACAGCTCATCAGCAAAAAGCCCAAGAGAGGCATTTGATTTAATTGATAATTTTTTGAAAAACGCTGGAATCACCGTTTTTGAACATGTAAAAACTGGATATGTTCAATTACTTTGGAGAAAAAATGCTAGAAAGTAACATTTGGAAATTTACGATTTTTAACATAACTAACAAGCGGATTTTCGTTGCTATTTTGAGTGTCTATTACATGACCATTCCAGATATTACGATTCAAAATGTTGGAGTGATTTTATTACTTGGGAATCTCGCAGGCTTTTTATTTGAAATTCCTAGCGGTTATCTTTCGGACAAAATAGGTCATAAAAGAACATTAGTTCTTTCTAGGATTTTCATGATCCTTTCAACATCTTGTTTTTTAATGGGAACCAATCTTTATTTCTTATCCTTTGGGTCTATACTTTTGAGTCTTGCTTTTGCATTTACGAGTGGAACCGCTAGTGCCTTTATGCACGAAACTTTAATTACACTTAAACGAGAAAATGACTACGGCAAAGTGATGGGAAAGATTAAATCAATCGGTTTTGCTGTTCCAATAATTCTAACAATTTTAGTCCCACTCTTGGTAAATATAAGTTATAGACTGCCTTTTTTAATTGCTTTATTCATAGATTTTATAGGCTTAATAACAGCCATTTCGTTCGTTTCTCCAAAAATAAAAGCAGAAAAAATCAAAGAAATTTCAGCGACTAATTTCAAACAAGTTATACAAAAAGGTAAAGAAAGCGGATTTCTAAAATGGGCTATTTTCTTTGCTTTCATCTCCGGAGTAGGATATGCATTAAGTGCTTTTAGAGGACCTTACCAAGAACTTCTCGAAATCCCTGTTATCTATTTTGGTATTTTATTAGGAGTGGGAAGAGGAATCGCATCCTTATTGTTATTTTTTAGCGGACGATTTCAAAGATATTTCTCTCTAAAATCGCTCGTAACATTTAAGTTTATCACTTATATTATCCTAGTCGGTGTCCTTGGGTTTTTCAGTAATCTGTATTTTGTGGCAACGATATTTATTTTGCTAAATTCTTTAGAATGGGGAGTCTCACAAATTGAAAATACACTTCTGCTTCAAAAGATAGGTAAAAGCCGATTCAAAGCAACTCTTCTATCTGTGAGGGGACAAATGATGCAAATAGTCTCAGCTTTTTTTGCTGGTGGGATTGGGGTTTTAATTCACAAAACTTCTTATCAAACTGGATTTATTGTTCTAGCTTTTGTAATTTTAAGTGTGTATATTGTTTTAATAGCAACCTTAAAAAAGAGATAAAACATGAAAAAAAAGCTATTGCCCTCGTTTAAATCCGTAAAAAATAAAAAAAATTTAGATCAATTAAACTCTCTCGTTATGAGCGATAGACCTGAAAAAGCAAGAACTGAAAAAATCTTCAAAATCCAAAATAATTTTTTAGAAGAAGCAATCTCAAAAAAAGATATTTTATTACACGGAATGTTTCTTGAAAAAAAGCTAATTGGTTATGTTCGCCTACCGCTTGTCCTAGAACACACATATTTAATTGAACCTATTTTAGTCTCTCCTTTTTTTCGTGGAAAAGGTTTTGGCAAACTGTTTTTAAATGAAGTCTGTAGACTTGTCTCCAATAAAAAGAAATTTACAATATTAAGTAATGTAGAAAAAGACAATCCAGCATCTATAAAATTACATAAATCCTGTGGATTTGTTTTTAATCCGAATCCTATTCAGGTTGGACTAGATGATGTTAAAGAGCATTTACAAATGATAAAAAGGTTTAAATAAAATGAAAAAAACATTCGCAGAATTCTTCGCTAAAAACGGCTTATTCGCCATTATCAAACTCACAGGAGCAATAAAAGGCGAGCAATTTCGCAGGGTGGAAATTCGCCCTTTTGAAACTAAAAATGAAGTGCTATATCAGATGACTTCGTATGATCAAAAAAAAGCATATCATAAAAACCTCACTTTGAAGGAAGCCGAAAAAACAATCCGCAATTTATTTGAAAAATCATTCACAAATGCAATGGTGTTTACGCCGTCTGCTGATTTTCACTATTCCAAAGTAGGTAAAAAAATTCGTCGCAAAGAAATGCCTGCTACGAAAAAAGTTGTCTCGACAGATCATAATTCTAAGAAAAATCATATTTTCCAACGAGGAGTTTTTTATCCGTTTCTACATGAGCTAGAAATTACAAACAAGCAAGGAATTCCTTACAAAGGCAAAACGGACAAATTTATTCAAATAAATAAATTCATAGAGATTTTTCAAGCGGATTTCCCAAAATGCGCTCCAATGGAGATTGTAGATATGGGATGCGGAAAGGCTTATTTAACTTTCGCCTTATATCATTACTTAAAGGAAATAAAAAAATGGAGCGTGCATATAACGGGAGTTGATAGCAATAAAATGCTTATAGAAAAATGCTCAAAAATAGCAAAAAAACTTGGTTATGATAAATTGCATTTTATTGAAAGTTCTATTGATGACTATGATTTCAAAAACCCAGATGTTGTGATTAGTCTTCATGCTTGCAATACTGCTACGGACGATACGATAGCAAAAGCCATCAAGGGGAATGTTAAATTATTACTTTCTGCCCCGTGCTGTCAGCATGAGTTTTTCACTAAAATTAAGTCGGAGAAATTAAAAGAGATGCTGTCCTATGGGTTGATTAAAGAGCGGGTAGCGAGTCTAGTTACGGATGCTTATCGTTGTATGACTTTAAATTCTTTTGGTTATAAAACACAGATTATAGAGTTTGTAGCACACACTCATACACCTAAGAATATACTCGTAAAAGCCGTTTTTAGCGGCAAAAAAAGTGATAAAAATGAGCTGGGAAATTTCAAAAAATTCTGGGGATTGAGCGGGCTTTATTTAGATGAAAAATTGAAAAAAGATAAATAGTTTATGCAAAGAAATGAATATATATTAGGTAATCGGATTTGTGTTATAGGACCGTCTAACTCTGGAAAATCAACTTTTTCAGAAAAATTAGCACGAAAATTAAACTTCCCCGTTCTGCATCTTGACCAAATAGCACACATTCCTCACACGAATTGGGTTCTTGCTTCCCGAGAAGAAACTAAAAGAAAACACGATACTTTTATCAAAAAAGAAAAATGGATTATCGATGGTCAGTATAAAAAACTCCTGCCTCAGCGATTAAAAAGAGCTGATACGATTGTTTTAATAAAAACCAATCGCTTCAAATGTTTATTTCGATTCTTCAAAAGAAGTAGGCTTAAAGGAAATCATGCTGGTGCATTGCTAGGTGCAACAAAAGGTTTCAATTTTAGAATGATTCCTTGGATTCTATTTAAACAGCCAAAACGGTGGAAAACACAAATGAAAATTATAGAGCAATTTTCTCATATCAATGTTATAAAAGTGAGTTCCTTTAGGGAACTTGATGAGATATTAGCTCAATTATAAAAATTCACAGACTTTTTCCAATGATTTTCGTCCACGGTGTTTTGGTTGTGGTTTTGAATATCCTAATGCTATTGCTCCAACGAGTGAATAATCTTTTTTAAAATACTTTTTAATTTCGTTTTTTACCAAAAGAATATCACTAATCCACAGGCTTCCTATGTCCAAATCAGTAGCCTTTGTGAGAATGTTTTGCATCAAAGCACAGCAAGAATGTTCTGAGCCAGCCCATTTATTTTTAGATGTATTCCAAACCAAAATAACCGTATCAGCCGTTTTTAAGGCGGAAAAAGTCCGATTTTGTGAATTTTCTGTCTCCGCAGGAACGATTAATTTATTAAAATTTTTTATAAAAAAATCTCTGAAATTTTGTTTTGAATCCTGTCTCAAAATAGTCATAAACCATGGCTGAGTATTTTTTACTGATGGGGCTAAAATCCCGCAATTTAGAATTTCAATCAAATCTTCTTTTGAAATCTTTTTATCTGTAAATTCGGAAACACTAAATCTATTTTTTATTGCTTTCATTATTTTGTTATTTCACGAACGGTTTTATTTATAAAATTATTCCAAGTAGGGTGGTTATTTTCTAAAAAACTTTTAGACACAATTAAATAATAAAGATTAAAAAGCAACTTCATGTCTTCACATGAAATATCTAAATTTCTTTTTTTAGAATATGACTTCCACATAACTTTACGGAGTTTTTTTATCTCAGGAAGAAAAATTTCTTTTGATGGAAAAAGTCTTTCTTCATTAAAATAAAAATCTTGTAATGGAGATGTAATATGAGCAAATCCCCAATCTGGAATTCCAGAAACTTTATATTTTCCATTTATTTTTTTTATTAAAATTTGTTCCTCATGGATATCACAATGGGTTAAAACGCATTCTAATTTCGTAAAATTAAAAAGTTTTTTCTTCCAAACTTCCTTTATATTTTTTGCTAATTTCATTTTAGGAAAATTTTCAAGAATTTTATCATAGGCAAAATCAATCGCTTTTTCAAAATAATCTTTCTCACAAATATAATCAATCCAATCACTTGATTCAAATTTTCCATCCATTGGGATTTCTTTTAAGGTTGATGGTTTTGTAATATATCGCTCGTGAATTTTAGCTAATTTTTTCCCTAAATCCTCAAAAACACTGTTTTTATCGTCATTATTTAACTCGTGCCAAAGACTAAAAAATGAAACTCCTTCTAGTTTATGAACCACCTGAAGCGGAAAATCCGAGATATTTTTGTCTTCAATTTTTTCAATTAAGTAAGGTAAAAAATCTAAATCTTTATTTTCACCAAACCATTCATAGGCTTTTATTTCATTCTTTGAATACCCAAAAGCAGTTTTATTTTTATACAACAATATAGCTGTTTTTTCTGTTAGAAAAACATTTTTTTGAAGCCCTGAAATTATCAATTTCTTAGAATCAAAATCTCCAAACTTTTCTATAAAAGCTTTTTTTTGTTTCAAATCAAAAATAGTCCTAACTACTTCTTGTTTATTAAAAGTTTGATTTTTATATTTCATTTTGTTATCCACTCCTCATAATGTTTTTACTTGCCCTTATATGTTATGTGGAGTATACAGTATCTTTCTCTTTTATTTTTCCATATTTTCCAGACCTTGCAATTACTAAATTCCATTTTAATTTTTTTTCAAATAGGAATGAAAAATCTCCTAGTTTTTTTATTATTTCTAATTCGCTTAATGGTGTTCTAATTAAAGTAAGATGCGGTATATAACTCTCCCTTATTATTTCATCTAATTTTAAGTTGTGTGTGTTTAAAATTTCATAAACTTTCTTTTGAAAAGGCACAATTTCAGTTCTTTTTGTTAGAACTAACGCCCAATTAACTTTTCTTTTTGCGAAAGTTAGACCGTAGAATTCTACATTTGGGACAACAGTCATTCTGCAACTATTCCATATTTTTTCAACAGCCTTGTCTTCTGCTTCGAATTTACTAAGCGTTATGTGTGGAACAGAGCTATTCGAAGACATTAAATATCCATCTGAAATCTCTGATAAAGATTCTGTTATTTTATAAAACTCTTCCCATGCATCCATTTGTGGAATTAAAATTATTCTGTATTTTTTCATTTATCCACCGTATTTTAATTTTAGTTCGTCTGCTTTTTTTGGATCTATTTTAGAAAAGACCGCTGTTGGGATTTCTATTTCTTTTTTAATTTTCCAAGATTGAAACCAAGTTTTTAGATTTCCAGTTGGTAATTTTAACGAATCGTCTGTGATCATTTTAGATATTTTTTCTGCACTCTCAGGGATTATTGGCTTAGCTAAGACCGCAAAAAGACCAATCAAATGCAGTCCTGTTTCCACTATTTTTTTAGCCTCTTCTGGATTAGTTTTATAGACAGCCCAAGGTTCTTTTTCTGCAATATAAGAATTTCCAAGAGTCCAAATTTCTCGAAGATTTTCCATCGTTTTTCTAATTTTTAAGTTATCAAAATTATCCACATAACTATTCACAAGCGGAGTTAGTTTTTCCAACAATTCGTCGTCTAAAAACGGTGATTCCGCTATTTTCTTACCGAATTTTGCTATATAGAATTTCATAACTCGCATTACAAAGTTTCCTAAAACATCGTTCAAGTCTTTATTTATTAAAGTTATAAATTCAGAGAAAGAAAAATTAGAATCTCCGCTTTCAGGAATATGAGAAAGTAAATAATATCTCCAATAATCAATAGGAAATTCAGCCGAAGCCTGAGAAGCAAAAACTCCTATTTTTTTCGATTTTGATATTTTCTTATTTTCAAAATTTAAATAATTCAATCCATTAACATTGTCTACTAAGTGAAAGTTTTCACCAGAGGCAATTTCTGTCGCTGGAAAAAAAACGGTATGAAACGGGATGTTATCCTTTGCCATAAATTGAGTATAATTTACATCATCTTTTTTCCACCAATCTTCCCAGCTCGTATTATTTTTCTCTGCCCATTGTTGCGTAATAGAAACATATCCAAATGGGGCATCAAACCAAACATAAAAAACTTTATTTTCATAGCCTGTTTTTGGGAC
This sequence comes from Rickettsiaceae bacterium 4572_127, assembly GCA_002084505.1. Classification (GTDB taxonomy): domain Bacteria; phylum Pseudomonadota; class Alphaproteobacteria; order Rs-D84; family NBLK01; genus NBLK01. Next base: position 37,739 of record NBLK01000002.1, on the reverse strand, counting down.
GGAAATTCCCCAAGATAAATCACGAGTAATGCAACGATCTTGCAATCCCTCTGTAAGCCATTTTTGTGCTATTGATTTAGTTGTTTTATTCCAATCTTTTTTTGCTATCCATTTTTCAAGCTCACCCTGTATTGATGAAAGTTTTAAGTATAGATGTTTTGTTTCTCGTATCTCTAAATTTTTTGATCCTGAAATAGTTGAGTAAGGCTCTATTAATTCTGTTGGCTCTAATAATTTTGTGCAGACCTCGCATTGATCCCCGTCCACTCCTTCGGCTTTGCAGTGGGGACAGGTTCCTTTGATGTAGCGATCAGATAAAAACCTTTTGTCGTCAATTGAGTAGATTTGTTTAATTGTTTTTTCAGAAATATATCCTGCTGAATCGACCTCTTTGAAAACCTTTTTAACTAATTCGTGATTTTTTTTATCTGATGTTCTTCCTAAAAAATCAAATGATATATTCCATTCTTTATATGTTTTTTTATGAAACTCAAAAAGCTCGTCGCAATAATCTTGAAATGGTTTCCCTGCTTTTTTTGAAGCTATTTCAATCGCAGTTCCATGTTCGTCTGTTCCTCCAATAAACAAAGTTTCTTCATTTTTTAGTCGCTTAAATCGCGCGAATGCATCCGCAGGCAAAAGACACCCTGCTAAATGCCCTATGTGTGGCTCCCCATTTATATATAACAGAGCAGAGGTAATTAAATTCTTTTTCACTTTGATTCCTTTTTTTACGGATGAGCGGTAATTGATATAATCACGATTGTATTGTTTTCTCCGTAATACCAAAAAATTCTATATGCACCTGATGTATGATTTTGTGCATAAGCCTCAAAAACCTGTTTTTTTACAAACGAGAAACCAGAGTACCTATGAGTTTTTAAGCTCGGATGTTTTGGATTTTGCTCTAAATAAGCTAGTGCTTTTACAACCGCCTTAAATTGAATTTTATATGTTTTGTTTTTTTCTAACTTTTTCAACTGGTGATTTGCTTTTTCTAAAAACCTTATTTGAAACATTTTAACCCTCCAAGTGTTTTTGAAAAGAACCTAGAGAAATAAGTTTGCCTTCTTTTTCCTCTTTTATAGCTTTTTTTAAATTTTCTTTTAACTCGGCATGAAATTTTTTGTCTCTAATTAAATTCATTTCCCTAAAAGAAACTTCAACTTGCGGTATAAAAAGTAATGAGCCGTCTTCTTTTGCTTCTATGTCGTAAGAAGAGACGCCTTTTTTTATAAATCTATTTATTAAAACTCTGCCTTTGTTATCAGGTCTTACATTTGCTAATTCTAACATGATTAATCCTTTCTGTTTGTTTCCCACTTAGTATAGTGGGAAAAGAATAAAAAAGCAAGTGGTTTATTCCCACAATGCATTTTTAATTGTCTCAAGAAAACTTCTATGGTTTTGATTATCATTTTCATTTACAGGAAAAGATCTTGGTTCTCGGAAAGTTTTCTCGGCTGTATTTGATGTTTTTATTTTTTTTTCGGTTTTTCCAAATAATTTCTGCTCTTTATCAAAGATTAAATTATAGTAAACTTCCGTCAAAATTTGAGCATCCAATAAGGCTCCATGCCCTTTTTCTTCTCGTTCTGTTTTATCAATTCCCATGTGATTGCATAAAAAATCTAAATTATGTCTTCCAAGCTCAGGAAATTTCTTTCGAGCTAACCATAAAGTATCCTTAACTCTTTCTTTTGAGATTTCTTTTTTTCCTAGTCGTCTTAGCTCCATATTCACAAACCCCATATCAAAGCGGGCATTATGTGCCACAAGGGTAGCATCTCCAACAAACTCCAAAAAATCTCCAACAATATCTCTAAAATAAGGCTTATCTTTTAGAAACTCCATAGAAATTTTATGAACATCGTAAGCTTCCGCCCCTACGATTGTAGTTTCAGGATGACAATATGCTTGAAATTCCCGCCCTGTTGGTTTGTTGTTTATTACTTCAACGCAACCTATTTCAACTAGTCTTTCTGTTTTTGGTGATAGCCCAGTTGTTTCGGTGTCAAAGACTATTTCCCTAATTTGATTAGACATTCGCTTCCTTTTGATTTTATAAAATTACATTTTCTATAAGCTGTATCATAAGAAAGATTAGTTAACAACGCAAGATATAAAGTTTTGTTTTTAACATTTTTTTTAATTATTTTTTTATTTTGATTATAGTTTCCTAGTATTTTTTCTGCATTGTTTTTATTAGAAAAAGCTCCTAATTGAACTGTGTATTTTTCGTTTTCCCTGCTGTAATTAACATTTACTCCCAATTGAGCAAATCCTTTATTTAGAATTTCAATCATTTTATTGTCTCTTTTTATAATTGATTCAGCTCCCAAAACAACTCCAAATAATCTTTTGCCGTTTTGCTTTGAGGAGACTACGCTGTTATAACCTGCTTTTTTTATGTATCCAGTTTTTAAGCCGTCTACTCCCTTATATCTCTTAAAGAGATGGTTGTGTGAAGATATTTTTTTGCCTTCAAAAACAAATGATTTTATTGAGAACCATTTATAGTATTTAGGAAAATGACGATACAAGGCTAATCCAAGTAGAGCCATGTCTTTTGCCGATGAAACTTGATCTTCGTCTCCTAATCCTGATGAGTTTTCAAAATTAGTCTTTGAAAGTCCTATTTGTTTTGCTGTTGCTGTCATTATAGATGCAAATGTTTTTTCTTTGCCACTTAGGTGTTCTGAGAGGACGACAGAGGCGTCGTTTGCAGATTTTATAATAATTCCTAATAGAGTGTTTTTTAGTGTTATTGTGGTGCCGTTTTTCAGACCTAGTTTTGATGGAACTTGTTCTGAGGCTTTTTTAGAAACTTTTAGTAATGTGTTTTCGTTTAGGATGTTTTTTTTAAGAGCGTCGAATGCTATGTATAGCATCATCATTTTAGTTAGAGACGCTGGGTAATGCTTTAAGGTTGAGTTATTTTCTAATAAGACTGAGCCGTTTGTTTCGTTAATAACTATATAAGCTTTTTGAGCTAAAACCGTTGTTGATAAGAAAAGAAAAATTAGAGTTATTAGTTTCATAAAGTTCCTATAATATAATGTTTTTATTGTTATTATTTATTATACTGTGAATAGGGGGAATTACCACCTTATTCACAACTATTCAACGGTTCTTCACATTTTATTCACAGTGCAAAAAGGTAAAACAGATAGTTTTTCCAGTCTTTTTTGCATTGAATTATATTTTTACCAAATTAAGAAAGAAATTCAAGAATTTTTTGTTATTGTGAAAAAAAAGTTATTAAAAAATATAGCTTGTGAAAAAATTATTGTTATTATTGTAATTGTGTGAAAAGAGTGAAATTAAAAAAAGTTATTCATAAGCTCTTTATTGTTTTGTGAAAAAACAGAATCTTTTAACAATGTATAAATTAATGCTTTTTCATATCCTTCAATTGTTCCACAGTCTAAATAAGTATCAGACGACAAACAAGGAACGGTTCTAATTTTCATTTTAGGATTTTGTTTAGCTGTTTGATTTATGGCATCAACTTGATTTAAGATATCATGGCGATTTTCAGTTTTTTCCAGCCTTTTTGCTTGTTTTTTATAAATTTCAACAACAGATTTATCTAAAATTAAAGACGAAATAACTGCTTCATTTGATGTGCTTGTTTTGGGTTTTTCAACATAAATACCTTTTTCAATAATTCCCCAACGAGAAGGATCTTCTACTTCTCTTGTAATAACTATGTTGCCTGATTTTGTTTTCTCATATTCTTCAACAGCGCGAGTAAAAGGGTGGGTTTTTTCAGAAAGAATAATATCATCAGGAAAAACAACATAAACATTTTTATTTTGTTCTGCTGAAATGGCAACAGCATGTCCAATACCTAATGGAGTTTTTTGAACAATAAAATTTATTTTCAAATCATTAGGCAGATAAGTTTTTTTTAGCAAATTTACTTTTTGTAGATTATTTTTTTTACGAAACTTTTCTTCAATTTTAGGCTCTTGAACAAAGCAGTTTTCAAAATGTTTTTTATAAGAATCGTTAGCTATTACAAAAGTTATAATTCTTCCGCCTGCATTGTAGATGTTAGATATGATATAATTTATAACCTTAAAGTCTCCAAGTGGAAGGAGTGCTTTATGAGGCAAACCTTTTGAATGAGGATAATTACGACTAGATTTTCCTCCCAATAAAACTATAAATTGTAAATCAGTTTTCATTCAACACCTTTTTCATAAACTTTTTATTTTCTTCTTTAAATTTTGAATTATTTAGAAGTGTATAAAGAAGGGATTTTTCATATCCCTCGATAGTTCCACAGTCTAAATAAACATCATTTTTTTGAAATGGAATAGGGCGGATTTTTTGAGTTTCTTCTTTTTTTGCTTCAACATTGATTGCATTAGCCCAAGCAAGTTCAGTTCCATACATTCCGTCTTGGGTTTCACCATTAGACATTTTTTCTGTGGCTGTTTTTAGGTTTTCAACTGTTTTTTTATCAAAAATAAACATTGAGATTCCAGATAAATTAGACTTGCTTTCCTTTGGTTTTTCAATATAAAATCCATCTTCAATAATTCCCCATCGTGAAGGATTTTTAACAGGTCTTCCTATAATAACATTTCCACTGTTAGTTTTGTGAAATTCTTCAACTGCTCTTGTGTATGGATGTTTTTTTTCTGTTGAAATTATTACATCGTCAGGAAGAATCATAGCTACGGGTTCGTTTGGATTTGATGCAATGGCTACGGCATGTCCTGTTCCAAGTGGTTCTTTTTGTATAACAAAATTTAAGTTAATATCGTCAGGCAAATATACAGAGTTTAATAAATCTAGTTTTGTTTGATCGTTTTTCTTTTTGAATTTTTCTTCGATTTCAGGCTCGCGAACAAAACACTGCTCAAAGCATTTTTTTACTTCGTCATTAGGAACAACAAAAGTTATATTTCTCCCGCCAGCATTGTAAATATCTTTCATGATAAAATCTATGCAGTGAAAATCACCAAGAGGCAGTAGTGCTTTATGTGGTAATCCCTTTGAATGAGGGTAATTACGAGTAGATTTTCCACTAAGTAGGACTATAAATTGTAAATTGGTCATAATTTTTTCCTTTTTATCTTTTGTAAAGTTTTTTAAGAGTATCAAAAAGAATATTTTAAGTCAAATAATTCTTTTTTTCTACTGATTTTTATGATATACTACAAAAGGAATGAAAAATAGAAAATTATTATTATTTGGAATTATCTTACCCTTTTTAATTATAGGGCTTTCATTTAGTGCATTTGCAGGAACTAAAAGATCAGGTGCTGGTAATCGTGGAGTGGGGACAAGGCTCACCCAAGCACAAGGAAAATCTACTTTTTCTAGAAGTGAATTAACGGTTTTATGCGGAAGATATTTTGATGAATGTTCGCGGTCTTATAATGCTAAGAAAAGAAAATTTAAAGATCCAAAATGCCAAGATCTAATGCCACAGTGTTTTAAGGCTCTTGGACCGAACTCAACACAATGCCAAGATAAAGTTTATTCCTGTTTAGATAAAATATGCCAACCTAGATCACAATGTGAAAACGAGCAGAGAGTTAAAGAGATAGCTGTTTCATGCTTAGAACAATCAGGTAAATATTATCCTTATTCGTGTTCACCAAGATTGTTTCAAAGTGTAGTTTCTCAAATTTTAACAGAAGCGACAGGAATATCTGCTCCGGCACCACAAGCACCTCAAACAATTATACAAAATCAGGTTTCTCCTCAAATGCAAGCTCAATTAGATGCTCAAGCTCAGCAACTAGCTCAACAAGAAGCTATGTTGGCTCAGCAACAACAGGCATTAGCACAGGCAGAGGCAGAAAAGAACGCTCAACCTGCAGAGCCAGAAGTTAAAGAACTAGATACTTGGGATGAGCTAACCGAATGTGAAAATTTATTAAAAACAGCAGAAACTAAAATGGAAGATGCAACTTATTACGCTAAGTGCTCTCCTGATATTGGAGATGTTGAAGAAGAGGACGAAAGCATAGGCGGATTTGATTCGCTGGATTGGGGAGATGTTGGAGGAGGTAATCACTTTAACGGTGGTGGAATGATGACGATTCATGAGAAAGATAGAAATAAGGCTGGTAATATTATTTACTACAATAAGGATAACACACAGCCTGAAACAACCGATACCACAGAAGCTAGATTGCAATGTTGTGTCCCTGACAAGAAGACTACAAAACAATGTAAAGATAGTCATGATGGAGTGGGTTGGGACGACGCTGCTGTTCCAGATAATACTTGTAAAAAAGACCAAGTTTGGCGATATAAAGCTCTTTGGGTGGAGAATCACATAGATTCATGTTCTGAAAAACCACCTAGATTAAAAAGCCTTCGATACAAAGGAAATGTTGCTTTGAAGGAATTGAAAAATGTTAGATCATGTGCAAATAAATTATATAAAAAGGCTAGAAAAGACCAAAAAGACGGGGATTATCTATTGATGCTACAAAAAAAACTCGGATCTATAAATAATGGAATTAGTAAAGTTGGCTCTGCGGTAAGTCGCCTAGATATAAATAATTTTATGGATTTTACGGCTCCCAAAACATATAATTTTAAGAATACAGATACAAATTTAGACGACATTAAAAATACAGTATATTCGTCTATGAAAAATCTAAAAATTCTACATGAAATGAATAGAATTGTTTTAGACGATATTAGTAATTTATACTCAGGAATTGAGTTAAAGAGAACAGATAATGGTGAAAATGCATGCCAAGGATTTACAGCAGGAGCCTTAGATACTTGTGTTTCTAACAAAGCTCAAGAATACTTAAATAAGATTAGAGATAAAACCGATGTTTCTAGTTATGTTAAAAAAGTTGAAGACCTGTACTTTAATTCATCATATCCAGTTGAAGCATATTGTGAGACAAGTAAAGATTTAAGTAAAAAAACGGATATGAATGGATGTTTGAGGGAGCTAAAAAGACAAGCAAACAAATATATAAGAGATAGTAATAACAGATAAAACACAGGAAGAAAAGAATCTCACCGAGATTAATACAGGAAATTTAGTGTTCAATTCAAAAAAAGCTTCGGTGTTAAAAAAAAAGAGATTTCATAAAAAAGTGATATGGGGGATTGCTTTAATGTTCTTTATTTTCGCTATAAGTTTTTTAGGCGGACAAAAAGCCCTAAGAAATAAAATAGCGGACAACATATCGGAAGGTTCAATTGTAATTTATGAAAGCGTATCTTCGGTTTCTTTTGCTCCTGTAAAATGGATTAAAAATCAAATTGTTTTTGTAAAGGAAATTTATTCTGTTCACGAAGATAACTTTAAGTTAAAAAAAGAAATAGAAGAATTGGAATTGCAAAATCTAAAAGCTCATAAAATTTATGAAAACAATAAAGCTCTAAAAAAACAATTATTTTTTGCTAAGGATATTTCACAGGAATTTATCACGGCTAAAATTTCGCTGGATAACACCTCTTCTTTTTCAAAATCAATACTAATAAATGCTGGAAAAGAACAGGGAATAAAAAAAGACAGCCCAGTTCTAGCTAATGGTTATTTGTTAGGACAGATTATAAAAGTCTATGAAAACAAATCTAGAGTTTTGCTAATTACAGATTCAAATATAAAAATCCCAGTCGTAACGGCAAAAACTCGTCATAGATTTTTTCTAACTGGGGATAATGAAAATGAATCTATTTTAATTTATCCAGAAGATAAAGTAGCAGTAGAAAAAGACGAGATTGTTATTGCTTCAAATTTTGGGAATATTTTTCCAGATAATATATTAATTGGAAAAATAAGCTCTGTAAAAAATCCTATAAAAATCACTCCATTTTTATCTTTAAAAAACATTGAGTTTGTTCAAGTGCTAAAAATCGTTGCTAGGTTGATTGAGGCGGAAGAGGAAATTCAAAATGAAGAAGATGGAGAATAATTACACTTTTATCGAACTTGGGGCTTCAAGAATTACTGCTATCAATGTAGATAGAACTAGCAAGGGTTTTGTGCCGACGAAATTTATTTCTAAATCTGCGGATTGTTTTGATAGAGGGACAGTTTCAAATGCTGAGATTTTTGTAAAAACTATTCTGGAAATTAAAGATGAATTTGATCATCTTCTAAAAAAACCAATAGAAGCAATTACAGTTTCAATTAGTGGGCTAAAAACATTGTCTGAGTGGAAAATGGTAGAGAAAAAGTTTGACTCAGAAACAACAATTACAAAAACACATATTGAAGAAATTATAGCTAGCATAAAGCTCTCGTCTGAAAAAAAAATTCTACATATCTTTTCAATTAGATATGAAATAGACGGGCGAATCACGGAAAATCCAGAAGGGATGTTTGCTAGCGAAATAAAGGTATTTTTCCATTTAGTTTCAATGCAAAAAAAAGATTACGAAGATTACGAAAGATATTTTAAGCGAGCAAACTTAAAGCTGGAAAATATAATATCTCAGCAAATTGCAGTTTCTAACTTTCCACTAAGTGTGAGACAAAAAAAAGAAGGCGTGATTTTAATTGATTTTGGGGAGAAATATACGCAATTAGCTTTATGGAAAAATCGCTCGCCTATGCTTTTGGAGACATTGTTTTTAGGGGCTAATTTAATTACAACTGATATTCAAAAAATTCTTAATGTAGATTTTGAAGAAGCGAAAAAACTAAAAGAAAATCACGGCAGGGCTTGGGTTTTATCTACGGATCATTTGAAACATATAGAGGTAAATTCTGAAACAAAGCCATTGCTAAAATTAACTGAGATTACATATAGTCGAACAAAAGAAATTTTTGAAATGATTCGAGTTTATATAAATTCTAAAAATAAATCTTTTGAAATAAACGAAATTGTTTTAACAGGACAAGGGGCTAAAATTCCGTATGTGAGGGAGTTAGTTAATAATATATTTATCAATAAAACTGTTACGATTTTTCGAGAGAAAACATATAGAGAAAATATAATTTCAACGGCTATTTATGGGCTAATTTTAACAAAACAAGGCATAAGAAAAACAACTCCTGAAAGCGAAGCGGAGACAAAAAATTTAGTAGCAAAGGCTTTGGATGTAATAAAGAATTATATTTGATTTAATGATTTTTTTACCTCCCCCAGTCCCTAAAACTAAACAACGGCTATAAAACTAGGTTTGTAGTTAGCAGAAAAATTGTTTTAAGTTTTCTACAAAAAACCAAAACATAAAAACCAGTGAGAAAAAGAAAAAAGCATCAAGTGTTTCGTCGCCTCTCCCCTTGCGGGAGAGGGACAGGGTGAGGGGTATCTTTTTTGATTTTGAGGTTAGGGTTTTATGGAAATGTGATTTTACCCCTCCCCAAAATAACAAAGCTATTTTGGGGCGAGGTAATCGCTATGAGACAGGTTTATAATTTCCAGTGGAGTTTTATTATCTTTAATTGCGGTGATAGTAATTCGTTTTTTTGTTTCTCTAAAAGTTGTTATAATAATTTTCCCCATGTTGTTTTTTTCCAGCTGAATCAATGTTTCTGTTAGTCGTGCAGTTGGAATAACTATTCCAAAAAAACCATTGTTTCGCACTCGTTTTAGACAAAGTTCAATCCATTTTTGAAGAGGAATTTGTTCATGATGCGCAATGTTTTTTTCTAAATTTGGAGAACTTTCTTTATGAAAAGGTGGATTAGTAATCACAGCATCAAAGTCTTTTTTTATATCCTCAATCGAGATGTTCTTGAAATTTATTTGATTTTCCAGGCAATTAGAATAGCAGGAATCCCCATACCACAACCAACTTCTAAAAGAGAGCCTTTGAAATTTTTCGGCAATAAATTACTAAGTAAAAAAGAATCCAAAGCAGGGCGGATTTTCGGTTTTGCATCATAGAAATTAAGGTGACCATTTCCCAGCGAATAAGTTCTTGTTTTTTCCATATATGGATTGTATATTATTTTTATTAAAAAATGAAGAGGAAAAAAAATGGAAGAAGAAATTTTATATTCGGCGATAACGCATAATTTATTTCTAACAATTTTTGCGATTTGTGCATTTGTATTCGGGTGTTTTTTTTATAAGAAGATTTTAGAAAAAAACAAAGAGACTTTAATAGAGCTAACATTATTAGTTCTAGTAGCATCTTTAAGTTTAGGGACTTTCTTTAACGGAGAAAACTTATTTACCAGCTTGGTAGCAAAGGCAATTTTATTTTTACTATTCTTTTTTTCAACAGGAAGAATCGTTTTGTTATTCAAAAAAAATGGAGATAAATAATGTTAGGAATGATTTTTTATGCTTTAATGACAATTGGGATTTTGGGGTTTTTATACACAAGTCTTAATTTAGATTTAATAAAATTAACAAAAAAACTACAACTTACTTTAAGCTCAGTCTTGTTTGCAGTTGGAATTGTAGGGGCATTTTGGCTAGAAAATGTTCAGATGGCGACTGTGATTACAGTAGGTGTTGCTATGATTTTAGGAGGATATATTTCAATTATTCGCCCCGGTATTTTTTCTATTAGAGCTGTAAAAGGGATTATTTCATTCTGTTTATTTTTAATTGCTATGATGATAATTGAAATGCCTTCTTATTATCTGTTGCCTGAGGCAGGTGGGCTAACTTATTTTGAAAAAATTATTTTCTGTCTATTGGCTTTTCATAGCGTGATTGCGGTTGTTGGGTCGTTTCCCGCTAGAAAGATATTTAAGTTGAAAATTCTAATGCCTTGTCATGTTTTTTACGGATTGAAGTTTTTGATTCTAAGTATTGTAGTTTTATTTATAACGACAGAATCGCCAATTGCTATTTTTTTACTAGGTTTAGGAACTGCCGTAATGATGTTTTATTATAGAGTTGTTTTAATTAAGACTGAAAGACAAAAAGAGATTTATAGAAAAGCTAGTGATATAGCTTTTGCTCTTCAAATTGTTTGGCTGTCTCTTTTGCTTAGTTATGTTCCGCTTATGATTTTAGCGAGTGTTTTTGCAGTAATTTTTGTTGTAAATAAACAAGATTTGCTGGATATTAAAAATGAGATCATTCTTCCAAAACTTAAAAAATAATCCCCCACCGAATTGAATTATTAAGTCTGTCATTCCTGCGAAGGTGGGAATTTAACCGAATAGAATCTTTTCTTTCTTGCTTTCTTTTCTTACTTATCACCCTCCCCTTGTGGGAGGGTCAAAATATCGTCAGATATTTTGGGGAGGGGTAAATTACCTCACTAACCCCTAAAACTAAACAACGGCTATAAAACTAGGTTTATAGTTAGTAAAAATTTTCTACAAAAAACCAAAACATAAAAACCAGTGAGAAAAAGAAGAAAGCATTAAGTGTTTCGTCGCCTCTCCCCTTGCGGGAGAGGGACAGGGTGAGGGGTGTTTTTTTTGATTTTGAGGTTGAAATTTTATGGAAATGTAATTTTTACCCCTCCCCAAAACAGCTAAAGCTGTTATTAACCCTCCCACAAGGGGAGGGTGATAAGCAAGAAAGTAAGAAAAATTCTGTATTGTGAGATTCTTGCCTTCGCAGGAATGACATTTTTTTGGCTATATTCCACAATATGTCGCTTACAAGGTTTTCTTTTGAAAAGCTGATGGAACAGAGCCATTTTTTTATACCCCTCACCCGAGCTTCGCTCGACCTCTCCCGCAAGGGGCGAGGTAAAAAGATTTAGCAAATTGAGTCTGTGTTAGTTATCACTCATCAATGATTCGCATGTCCACTATGTTTATCAATCGTGGGGTTAGGAGAACTATAAGCTCTGCTTGTGGGGGGATAATAGTAGATTCTCCCTTAATAAAGTAATGTGTTGGAATCCCCATTAGTAGAATATTTTCATTCAATCTAGTCGGTAAATCAAAATTAGTAATTTCTCCACTTTTAGTTCTCAAAGCTAATTCAACATCGATATGATCTTTTTCAAAATCATATTTTCTATAAGTAGCCTGTGTTAGAATCCTTAAATCTGTCTCTAAACGATCTTCCTTAGAGCAAAGTCCAACATCAAATCTTCCCTGCCATTTATTAGGAGAAATAAAAGTTCCTTCTGAGATAGGCACGACTTTTCCATAAGGGGCAATAAAATCAGTTAACGAATCACGATTTATCCCTGCAGAAACTACTAATGCCCGTCCAATATGTCCTAAATGCGAAGATTTAACAGACTTTCGCCCGAAAGATTTTAGTATATTTATCCAAGGAATTCCATCTGCTGAATGCGGGTAAATTCTATAAACTGTTGCATCATAGGCTATCCAGTTTCGGGATGCCGACATTTCATTCACTACTCCGCGAACTCGTTTTTCAATCAATTTATCTCCGCGAAATAACAACGCTCTATCTTCCCAATCAACAACTATATTTTTAATTCCTGCTCCACGAAGTGCGTCCAAAACACCAACTAAAAGTTCATCAGAAAGCGGAACATCCAATCGCCATTTTACTTCATGTTGAAGAGTTAAGGTTTTTATTCTTTCATCATAAGTATAATAAACATTTCCCAATTCAGTCAGCATATTAACGGTCTGCGAAAGCAATCCTTCTGTCTCAGGAATCGAAACTGTCGGATAAAATCCCTCGCCTGCATTAACATGAATTTCAGTATTTTTCAAAAGACATCGTAGGGCTTCGTCTAATGGTTTTTTTTCAGATTCAAAGGCTTTAACTTTATAAGGAGGCAATTGATCACCGCGAATAGCAGGTCTTAGTAAAAATTTATCACGATCAAAAGGTTCTGTGCGAGCTAAGTGCTGACGATTTTCATCAAGAGTGCATCGGATTGGAATATCTAGACTGAAAAGCTTTGCCTGCCGACCTGTTTTCGGAGGTAATTTGGGATAAATAGGAACTGAATCAACAGTCTTAATTCCTTTGTGTTGAATGTCTAAAATAACATCCTTTGGAATAGGCTCATTCTTAGACTCAAAATATGAGCATCCAAAAACAGCGAAAAATAATAAAATCGATAAAAGTTTAATTTTCATTTGAAATCTTTTCTATTTCTTTTGCTAATTGTTCTGGTGATAAATTGTCCCATCGTCCTATAGTTATGTCTTCGTCGCCAGCGTGAATGTCTTTCTCTCTAAGAGATTTTAGTTTTTTTAATATGTCTTCAATTTTTTTTCTACCACCTAGTGGTTTTAGTATTTTATCTTCTGCAGAAAGAACCTTTTCTCCAATTATAAGAGCATGGTCAATTATATCAATCAGAAATCCATAATGCTCATAGTCTTCAAGTGATTTATCTTTTTCAATACATATCATAGCAAGAATTTTTTTACTAGAATCTATGTAATTAACAACCCTCATAAAATGAGTAGCTTGCCAAGAAATAGACTGTTTAGTTGGAACTTTTGTCATTTTTTATTCTCCTTACAGATAAAGTAAAGATGTTTTACATAAAGTGCAATGATTTTTTTATAACTTGGGAATCAAATAAAAAATGATTCTGTATTGTGAGAAGAATGCCTTCGCAGGAATGACATTTTTTTATACCCCTTACCCGAGCTTCGCTCGACCTCTCCCGCAAGGGGCGAGGTGAAGACCGAGGCTCGAAATAGGAATCTCACCGAATCGAACTTCTTTTCTTTCTAAATTACCGCCAAGTGCCTATTAAATAAGGAAAGGCTATAAAACTAGGTTTATAGGCAAAAGGTTCGTTTTTTATATTTTTAAAAAATACTTGCGAAGGATATATAAATAATTTATGATAAAAACATGCAGATAAAAAAAAGAATTATAGATTTTTTTAGAAATGATTTTAGAACAAAAAATGGGGCTATTTTTTCGATTGCAATTTTTCTCAGTTTTTATTTTTGCTTACAATTAATGTTTGGGCGATCAAATTTATTCTATCTAATGAGATTAAAAAGTGAGAATCAAAAACAAGAAATAAAATTAGAAAAATTAAAAAAAGAAACACTGCTTTTGCAAATGAAAACAAATTTAGTTTTAAATAAAAGCAAAGATTTTATCGACGAGCTTTTGATTAAAAAACTAAATAGGTTTCAGGAAAATACTTATCAAATCAAGGAGAATAACTAATGGAAATTACTTGGATTTTACTATCTTATTTAGTAGGCTCAGTGCCTTTTGGGCTGGTTTTTTCTAAAATTTTTCTAAAAATAGATATAAGGAAAATCGGTTCTGGAAACACAGGAACGACTAATGTTTTAAGAACAGGCAGTAAACTTTTGGCACTTTTGACTTTGTTTTTTGATGCGGGAAAAGGTGTTTTTATGGTGTTCTCAGCAAGTATTTTTTCCCCGCATTTAATTACCATCACTGCGTTTGCTGTTTTGATAGGACATAACTTTTCGGCTTTTTTGAAACTAAAAGGTGGAAAAGGATTTGCTACAACTTTCGGATATTTTTTATATTTTGAACCACTGACTTTTTTAATTTTTGGAGGAATTTGGCTGTTGATATTTTTAATTACAAAATACTCTTCGTTGAGTGCAATTGCAGTTTTGTTTTTGATGCCGTTTGTTTTTTTCTTTGGAACAAATCTTCCGCTGAGTGTTAAAATTTTATTTATTTTGATTTCAATTCTAGGGATTTTTCAGCACAGAGAAAATATAAAAAGGCTGATAAATGGGACGGAAAATAAAATAAAATGAAAGATATTTATCGCCTTCAATTGTTGAATACAGAGGGAATAGGTCCTGTTGCTTTTTACTATTTTTTGAAAACTTTTGGGTCGGCTAAAAATGCAATTAATGTTTTTCCAAGACTTATGAAAACTAAGAAATTTAAATTAGCAGAAAAAAATATCGCTGAAAAAATCATAGAAAATGTTTGGAAATTTGAGCAAAAAATAATTTGGTTTGATGATAAAAATTATCCCGCTCAGTTGAAAAATTGTGGCGATGCTCCTCCTGTTTTGTTCTATAAAGGAGAGCTGAAAAAAACAAAAAATATCGCTGTTGTTGGGACGAGAAATGCATCGCTTCCTGCCATCAATTTAAGTAAAAAACTAAGCAATGAATTGGCTCAAAAAAACTATGGAATTATTTCAGGATTGGCTTATGGAATCGATGCTTCTGCACATTCTGGGGCGATGAAAAAAAACGGCTATACGATTGCAGTTTTAGCAGGTAGCGTTGAAAATATCTATCCATTAAAAAACACTAAACTATATCATGAAATTTTAGAAAAAAATGGAGCGATTATTTCGCAACATCCTCCTTTGACCCAGCCGTCCGCACCTCGTTTTCCCAGCCGAAATCGCATTATTGCAGGTCTTTCCGATATAACGGTTGTTATTGAGGCTAAGAGAAAATCAGGGTCTTTAATCACGGCGGAATTTGCAAAAAAATACAATCGTCCTGTTGGAGCTGTTCCTGGGTTTCCGACTGATGAACGAGCAGGAGCATGCAATTATTTGCTAAAAGAAAGGGGAGCTTTTTTTATAGAATCAATTAGGGATATTGAGTCCGCTATGATTAAAAAAAGTCTTCAAAAAAATGCTTCGCTTTTTGAGATTAATGAGGTGTCTGAGGAGTTTTTTTATGATGAAAATTTTGAAAAAATTAGTGAAGAAAAAGTGCTTTCGCTTCTTTCAAAAACCCCAATAGAAATTTCTCAACTTGCTTCTCATTTGGGTTGCAATCAGAAAACTATAATGCCGATTCTTTTGGTTCTAGATTTAGAAAAAAAAGCAAAGTTATTGCCTGCAGATTTTATCATTCGATTGTAGATTTTACCCCTCCCTACAAACTCGTCATTGTTCCTCCGTTTACGATAGTAAAGTGAAGCAATTCCACCCTAGGCTCGTCATTGCGAGCTGTTTCACGAAGTGAGCGTGGCAATCTCATGATGGAGTTAACAACTTGTGGGATTACCACGATTTTTATTTCATAAAAATTCTCGCAATGACGAGTCTGGGGTGAGATTTTTTACCCCGCCCATAAGTGGCGGGTGATAAGTAATAAAGATTCGATTAGGTGAGATTCCTGCTTTCGCAGGAATGACTTTTTTTTGATACCCCTCACTCGAGCTTCGCTCGACCTCTCCCGCAAGGGGCGAGGTGAAGACCGAGTCTGATTTTAGTGTTTTCATAGACCTATAACACTAGGTCTATATGCTATTTTATTTTTCTTGAATCTTTTTTCATTTCATATATATTTACATTAGATAATAGAAAAGGAAAAATCATGTCAAAAAAACCACTAGTATTATGCATTTTAGACGGGGTTGGGATTCGCGATGAAACCACTCATAATTCTTGGAAATTAGCAAAGACTCCATTCTTTGATTCGCTAGGAAAATTCACCACTATTGAGGCATCAGGATCGGCGGTCGGATTGATGGCAGGGCAGATGGGAAACTCAGAAGTTGGACACATGAATATTGGTGCTGGGCGAGTTGTAAAACAGCTTTTGCCTAAAATAAACGATGCGGTAGAAAGTGGAACTTTGAGCCAACTTCCTCTTTTTAAGGAACTAATTGAGACTTTGAAAAACACAGGCGGGGCTTGTCATTTATGGGGGCTTTTATCAGACGGTGGAGTTCATTCACATCAAAATCATTTGCTGGAAATAGCAATTTCTCTTGCTCGAAAAAATATAAAAGTTTGGTGGCATGTTGTGGCAGATGGAAGAGATACGGCTCCAAAATCTATTGCGAAATTTATCGCTAAAATGAAAGAAAAAATAGCCACAGATTCAGCAGGAAACAATATAAATTTTGCAACTCTTTCAGGAAGATTTTTTGCTATGGATAGAAATCAAAATGCAGATAGGACTGAGAAAACCTTTAATTCGATTGTTTTTGGAGAAGGAAACAATGCTGAAAATATAGAAGATGCCATTAAAGAAAATTACGAAAATAATATTACGGATGAATTTTTTGAATCTACTATTTTAGGAAATTATAACGGCATAAAAAACGGCGATGCGATTTTATTTGGGAATTTTAGGGCTGACAGAGTTCGTCAAATTGCAGGTGCTTTATGTTCTCCAAATTTTGATTTGTTCGAAAGACAAATTCCTGAGTTTTCTATGACTGTTGGGTTGGCTGAATACTCGCAAGAATTAAATAAAAATCTAAAAACTTTATTTCCTGCTGAAAAAGTTGAGAATGTTTTTGGAGAGATTATTGCAGAAAATGGGTTGTCTCAATTACGACTTGCTGAGACAGAAAAATATGCTCATGTAACTTTTTTCTTTGATGGAGGAGAGGAGCGAAAGTATGAAAATGACACGAGGATTTTAGTGCCATCACCGGCTGTTGCAACTTATGACGAGCAACCTGAAATGTCGGCTAGTGAACTTACGGAGCAGTTGATTCGATTTGCTCCAAAAAATGATGTTGTGATTATGAATTATGCAAATGGGGATATGGTTGGACACACAGGAAATGAAAAATCGGCGATAATTGCAGTTGAAACACTAGACAAGGAAGTGAAAAAATGCTGGGAGGAAATTTCTAAATTGGGAGGCAAAATGATTATCACTGCCGACCATGGAAATTGCGAAAAAATGCAGGAAAAAGATGGGACTCCGTTTACAGCGCACACGATAAATCCTGTTCCGCTTTGGATTCTTTCTAACGACAAAGTCGAGCTAAAAAGAACACATGGAAAATTAGCAGATATTGCTCCAACGATGTTGAAATTGTTAAACATAAAACAGCCAGAAGAAATGACAGGAGAGAGTCTAATATGATAAAAAAAAGCTATGTAATTTTTTCTTGGGCGACTACTTTATTTTTATTTTTTTTAGTGTTTTTTATACAATTTTCAATACGAGAAAAAAAAGATTTATTCAATAGACAAAATAAAGAAATTGAAAAGATGCACGATAAAAAACAATCTTTAAAAGTGAAGTTTTCTATTCTAACGAATCAAAAAAATCTTCAAAAACTAGAAAAAGAACTATTTCCAAACAGAGCAAATTTAGCGGGGCAGATATGAGTTCTCCAATTTCCGTAGGTAAGGATTTAGTTTCTTTTTTGAGAAACAAAATTGAAGGCAAAAAAAGTTATGCGAATAAAGGCCGTATCCGAATTATAACCATTTTTAGTTTGTTTGTTTTTCTTACAATTATCACAAAGCTTTTCTCTATTTCCTTTCCAAAAACTTTTTCTTTTTCCTTGTTTGAAGGTGGAGTAAAGATAACTCAAAAAAGCCTTTTATCAAGAGCAGATTTAGAAGATAGAAATGGAGAAATTTTAGCGACTAACATCTCAATTTATAATTTTGGAATTCATCCAAACAAAATAAAAAATAAAAATAATTTTACAGAAAAAATTCTAAAAGTTTTACCAAATTATTCCCGACAAGAATTGCACAAAAAAGTAAATTCTCGGAAAAAATTTGTGTATATCAAAAAGAAAATTTCAGAAAAAACAATGAAACTTTTGGCTAAATTAAAAGATAAAAATATGGATTTTGAAAAGGTAGACTTTAGATCTTATCCTAAAAAAGAAATCTTTTCTCATTTAATAGGTTTTACAAATACTGACAACAAAGGGCTAAAAGGACTGGAATATGGCCTGAATTCAAAAATAATAGCGTCTAAAAAATCTATAAAATTATCAGTTGATTCTAGATTTCAAGAGGTGATTTATAGAGTTTTAAGATCTGGAATTGAAAAACATAAAGCAATCGGAGGCGGTGCGATTTTAATAAAAAGTGACACGGGGGAAATTCTATCTTTAATCTCTTTTCCTGACTTTGATCCAAATAAATTATCAGCCTCTCCACTAAAAAACAGATTCAATAAAATCACAACAGGAGTTTTTGAACCGGGGTCGGTTTTTAAATTATTTAACACTGCAATTGCACTAGAAAATAATATAGCAGAAGATAAAAAATATGCCGTAGATAAAGCTATCAAAATAGGTGGTTTTTCAATAGATGATGATCATAAAATGGACGAAAAAAAAGCAGGACTGGATCAAATCTTAATTCACTCTTCTAATATAGGTTCTGTCAAAATGGCTTGGGATTTTGGAATAAATGAGCAGAAAAAACATCTAAAAAAGTTTGGATTTTTAGATAAAATAAAAACAGATTTAGGCGACACGGCTCATCCAATCTTGCCGTATAAGTGGACAAAAATTGAGTCAGCAACAATTTCATTTGGGCATGGAATTTCAGTATCTCCTTTGCAGACGATCTTGGCGACGAACGCTCTTATAAACGGTGGTTACTATCTGCCTCCGACTTTTGTTCCTAACGATAAAAAATCTTTCAAGGCTAAGCAAATTATTAGTGAAGAAACTTCCGCAAAAATGAGAAAATTAATGCATCGAATTGTCGAGGAAGGGACGGGGCAGAAAGTGAAAATTGAAGGGCTAAAGATTGGTGGAAAAACAGGAACTTCCGAAAAAATTGTAAATGGAAAATATGATAAAAATAGATTAGCAAATTGGTTTGTGTCGGCTTTTCCAATTGAAAATCCTGAGTATACTTTGCTGGTTATGATAGACGAGCCGAAGGGGCTGAAAGAGAATTTTAATCTGAAAAGTTCAGCTTGGAATGCCGTGCCAATTACAAAAGAAATAATAGAAAATATCTTGCCGTTTTTAGATATTAGAAAGGAAAAAAATGAAGATTAAAAATTTTAAAAGTTTGCAAAAAACAAACATTATAGGTGATGAAAATATGGAGGTATCAGGAATTGCTTTTGATTCTCGTGAGGTAAAAACAGGTGATATTTTTGTAGCGATTCAAGGAACTAAAATAAACGGCGAAAAGTTTATAGACAAGGCAATTGAAAACGGAGCGGTAGCGATTGTTTTGCAAAAAACTTCTTCTTATAAAAATGAAAAAATCACAAAAATTTATGTTGAGAATCCAAGAAAAACATTAGCGTTTTTATCGCAAGAGCTTTATCCAAAAAGACCAAAAATAATTACTGCAATAACTGGAACAAATGGAAAAACTTCAATAGCAGATTTTACTAAACAGTTTTTTGAAATGCTAGGAAGCTCGTCGGCAAGTTTTGGAACTCTCGGTTTTGATACAACGGATAAGTCTATAAAAAAAATAGAAATAAAAGAAATTACCAGCCCAAATCCTCTAACTTTTTATAAGATTTTAGATAGTTTAGCGGAAAATAAAGTTGAAAGTTTGTGTTTTGAGGCATCTAGCACAGCTATGATTCAAGCTCGAATTGAAGGCATGCAAAGAAAAATAAACTGCATAGGTTTCACAAATCTTACTCCTGATCATTTAAGTGAACATGGGACTATGGAGAATTATTTTAATGCAAAGGCAAGTCTGTTTTTTGACTATTTAGCAGACGACGGAATCGCTGTTATAAATGCTGATGATAGTTATGGAAAAAAACTAATTTCCCAGCTGAATCCACAATCAGTATTGTCTTATGGAAAAAATGGTGAGTATTTTAAGGTGCTAAAAAACACTCCAAAAGACACGACGCAATCTGTAATAATCGAGATTTTTGGGCGAGCTTTAAAAATAGAACTTCCACTAATTGGGGCATTTCAATTGCATAATGCCTTGTGTGCTTTTGGATTAATGCTAGGCGGATTTTACGGAAGAAAGATTTTCAAAAAAGATTTTTGGCAGGATTATAGACTGGCTCAATTTCGTGGGTTTTTACAAAAATTAAAGCCCGTTCGCGGACGACTAGAATATGTTGGAAAGACTAAAAAAGGGGCGACGGTTTTTGTAGATTATGCTCATACTTTTGATGCAATGGAAAATGTTTTAGGGGCTTTGCGACCACACACAGAGGGAAAATTAACAATTATTTTTGGGATTGGAGGCGGAAGGCACGAGCGACAAAATATGGGAAAAACAGCAAATGATTTCGCCGATAAGATAGTTCTTACTGACGATAATCCGCGAGAAGATGACCCTAAGTTTTTGCGAGAATTAGTAAAAAAAAACATTCAAAACAAAGATAAATTATTAGAAATTCCAGATAGAGAAGAGGCTATAAAGACTGCAATTTTAGAATCACAAAATGGCGATTGCATTGTTATAGCTGGAAAAGGACATGAGACTTATCAGGAAATTAAAGGAAAAAAAACTCATTTTGACGATAGAGAAATTGCGGAAGGATACATGAAATGAGACTAATAATTCAAACCTGTATAGTTCCTTTTGAGATTGCATTAGTAAATAATAAAGTAGAAAAAGAAGTTGTTTCTTTTCCAATTGCATCTACTTTATTCCCAACTATAAAAAAACTTTTAGTAAAAACAAACTGCTCAAAAAAAGACATAACCGAAATTGGATTCGTTACAGGACCTGGATCGTTTTCAGGACTTCGTTCAGGTTTTGCATTCGCAAAGGCTCTCTCTCGTTCATTAAAAATCCCATTAAAAGGCATCGGTGTTTTTGAGATTTTTGAAGGTTATGATGACTGTTTAGTTGCATATTCGAGGACAAAACGGGACGCATTCGTAGCTACAATTAAAAATGGAAAAGTGAACTTTAATAAAAATGCAATTACATTTATAGATACAAAAAAAATGCTTGCAAATTATGAAAAAAAGAATGAACAAAGCAATATCTAAAAAACCAATTGAAAAAGTTAAGTTAATTTATGGAGAGACTTGCTATGCCAAACCATTCTGTGAAAAAAATACTTTCTAAGGATTTGCTTGCTATTGCTGGGCTTGATGCTATTTGTTTTCCAAATGGAAGCTGGAAAGTAGAGGATTTCTCGTCTATGATTGATGTTGGTGGGTTTGGTTATTTGGTTTCTAATGCTGGAATTTCAATAGGTTTTTTATTTGCTCAAAAAATTAACGATGAGATAGAAATTCTACGAATTGCAACTCTGCCGGCTTTTCAAAGATCTGGCTATGCTGATGTTTTAATTATACAATTATTGGCTTCAATAAAAGAAAAAACAAAGCTATTTTTAGAAGTTAGAGATAGTAATTTACATGCTAAAAAATTGTATAAAAAACATGGATTTCAAGAAATTAACAAAAGAGATGGATATTATAAAAACCCTGTTGAAACAGCCGTTGTTTTAGCAAGAATTGTTTAATATTGCCTTCAATGCATTTATTTCTTTTTCGTGAAAAAAAAGCTCTGCAAGTTTTTTATACTCACTCCAAATTATTGCAATTTCTTTTTTTAAGAACTCAGATTCTATTTTCATAGAATAAAAAAAACTTTTGAATAAATTTGAGCTTTTTTTTATTTCATAATTTTCAAAAGTTTTTTCTAATTCTTCTTTGTGTTTTTTATAATGCAACAAAATTTTATTCTTTAAGTTATTATCAACTTTCATGTCATGTGAAAAGGAATCTTTGAAAATTTTAGACAAAGATTCGCTGTTCTGGTTCTCAGTTATTACTAAAATTTCTTGGATGGCGAACATTCGCCCAAAAGTTGCTGGCAGTAGTTTCATTATTTTAATAAATCGTGAGCGAATACGATTCCCTTTGGTTTTTCTTTTTTGTTGATAATAATCACCATATTAGTTTCATGTTTTATAAAAAGCGGATGAAGTTCGTACAATGGAGCGTCTTCATCTAGAACAGCGATTTTCTTTTCTATAATTTTATCTAGATTTTGTACATTCTTCAAGAGATTTGCTGGATTAATTATTCCAACTACCTTTGATTTTTCTACAACAACTATTGGAGCATTTTTTTTCAAGTATTTTTTTCGTAGAGATTCAACTGTCTCGGAGATTTTTATTATGTGAAAACTATTTTTTTTACTTATTAGACTTTTTACCTTAGTGAGTGAACCTCCGAGTTTCCCGCCTGGGTGCCAATCTTTATAGCTTTCTTTTGTTAACCCAGCACGTTGAGAGGCAACCACTGTTAAAGCATCACCTAATGCTGACATCATAATAGTTGAAGTTGTGGGAGCTTTCCCAATCATACATACTTCAGGAATATCTGGTAGAATTAATGGAATAGTTGATCTTTTTGCAAGTTTTCCTTTTGGATTACGAGTAATTCCAATATAAGGAATCTTAAGCTTATCGCAATAATCGTATAGATCAAAAAGCTCTCGTGTTTCGCCACTGTTAGAAAAAATAATTACTATATCTTTTTTCGTAATAGAGCCTAAGTCTCCGTGAGATGCTTCGGCTGGGTGTACAAAAATACTAGGTGTTGCTGTTGATGCCATTGTAGTAGCTAATTTTTTTCCAACATGAGCACATTTTCCCATTCCAGAGACAATAGTTTTTCCTGTTTTTTGAGTTTTTTCAATTAAATGAAGAGCTTTAATAAAATTTTTCCCTAAAAGAGTTTTTTCACTAAGTTCGTTTGCCATAACCTTAATAGCCCTAGCTTCTTCGAGTAAAACTGCCTGAGCAGACTCTAAGCGAGCTTTTGAGCGGTTTAATGTTGGTTTCATTTTCTCTCCTTATTTAGGTTTACTTTAATTTTCTAACATATCTAGCAGGAACAAATATAGCCCCTTTTGATTCTTTATCGCACTTAGCAAATGCAATTCCGTTTCTTCGCACATCGATGTAAGTGGTGCTAGAAATTAATTTTTTACCTGAAAAAACTTTTATAACTATTGATAGAAATATAATAGCAAGCACTACAAAAAACAACTGGTAAAATTTTTTCCAAGGTGTTGCTGGTTGGTATTCCGATTTAGTTAAGAGTAATATAAACCATCCTCCGCAAAAAAGTCCAGCTATAATTCTAAATAAATAGAAAACCTTATCTACAGTTTGAAACATTTTTTCTGTTTTGTTTCGTATTTTAGTGCTAGTATCTTTCACACACAAAAACATTCCTTTTGAGGCGACAGCAGGGGCGGTATAGCTTCCAATTCCTAGAAATATACTAAAAATTAATAACAATCTTTTCATTTTGTATCCTTTTTAAGAACTTTTCTCAATGCTTTTGCAAAATTTTCTAAATTCTCTTTGTCATAAAAAGTATGAGGTAAGTTTTCAACAATTTCTAATTTTTTCTCGCAGTTAATTGCATCGTAAAATTCTCTAACAAAAGAGATTGGAGTTGTAGTGTCGGCATCTCCTGAAATAATATATGTGGGACATTTTAGATTTTCAATTTCGTCAAAAACACTATATTTATATAAATCTAATTGCAAAGCAAAAGGAACTTTTACTTTTTTGCCATTAAATTTAGATGTCTTGTCGTAATAACCTTTTGCTCTCCACTCGTCATAAAAAGAATTGTCAGAGGTGCTTTTTTTCGCAAGCTCTAAATGTTTTCCTGATGTTGCTGGGCTAATGGGTAGTAATAAATTTACTTTATTTGGATTTTTTTGAGAAAAAATAGTTGTCGCCATTCCGCCTAAACTATGACCAGACAACGCAAAAGGTTCTCTATACCATTTTTGAGATTTGCCCCATGCTATAACATCTTCTAAGTCTGAATAATGATTTGTGAATGTAACTTTTTCAACATCTCCATCGCTTTCTCCAATTGAATTAGTAGCATCAAAAGAAACTGCCGTACATTCAATTTCAAAAAAAGCTTTTTCAATTTCTTTTATGGTAGGTTGGTCTTTTGACCCAGTTAATCCATGTTCAATAAAAACAAGTCCTTTTTGTTTTTTATTTTCAATAACACGAACTGAAATCTTTTGGTTGTGTCTATTTTGTATAAACATCATTGTTCCTTTTTAAGTCTAATTAAATTTCCGTTTTTTGTTGCTAGGAAAATTTCGTTATTCACAAAAACAGGGGAGATTAAAGCAGAACAATCAATATCAATTTTATTCTCATTTTTACTATTTACATCTAATAGCAAAACATTTTCATCGTCTCCAAAAAACACAATTTTATTATTTATTATATGTGGAAAATTATATTTTTCGTCTTCAGTATTTACTTCTTTTTCCCAAATTAAATCTCCATTATTTTTATCCAAAGCGACGATCTTTCCACCGCTAGTAAAAATAAAAACAGCATTCTCAACTATGATAGGCGAGGTCATTCCACCGTAAGGAACCTCCCATTTTTTATCACCTGTTTGCAAATTGTAAGCTCCTGCGGTTCCGTTCATTCCTGAAACAAAAACAGTATTATTTTCTATAACTGGCAGGGCAACAATGTCACGAATCACTCCCGCTTTCCGACGAGAAGAATTTTCATAAAGTTTTTGTTTTCTATAAATTTCCCCACTAGTTTTGAAGAAAATTATATTTCCAGTTGTAGTTCCCGCTACTGCAAAATTGTCTTTAATTGCAACGCTATTTCCTTTCAAAAGAGGGTGTTTGTTTTTTAGATTCTGTAACTGAGAATCAACTAATTTCCCGTCCTTTTGGCTATAAATTGAAATTACATTGTCTTTTGTTTGGATAAAAATCTTTCCATTTGCTAATGTAGGAGAACCATAAATCGCCGACTTAGTTTTTGTTCTCCAAAGGATTTTTCCATCATCATAATCAAATGCTATTATTTCTCCATTTCCGAAAGTGGCAAATAAAATTTTATCAGAAATAGCAAGCCCACCTGAGTTTTTTAAGCTGGCTTTTGCTAGTTCTGTAAACTCCCAAATTGTTTCGGTATTTTCTAAATTTACAGCTTTCACAATTCCATTTTTACTCTGCGCGAAAAGTTTGTTTTCTGAAATCACAGGAGGATTAGACATGGGAAAAGAGCTGAGAATTTCATCGCTTTCAAGATCTTCAAAATCAACTTTTATTGATGGAAAAATATGAGAAGAATTATATCCTTTTTGTGGATAATTTTTTGCTAAAATTGAATTTTTAATTATAATTTGCTTTTGTTTTTTAGTCTCTTTTTTAGTCTCAAAAACAGTTTCTCTATCGCCCTCTAAGATAATCTTTTCATCAGTGGAGCAGGCGGTGAGAAATAAAAAACAACAACAAAATACTAAAAATTTATAAGGCATTTTTCATTTCACTTGCTAATGTTTTTATAGAAAAAGGTGTGTTCAAATCATTTTCTAATTTCGAAAAAAGATCCTTAGCAATTTCATTTTTTCCTCTATCCAAAGCTTTGAAAGCCAATAAAAGATTCGCAGTTGAATAAAAAGCCTTTCCTTTTTTTATAGGTTTTAGCATTTTTTCTAGCTCTTCAAAGGTCATTTTTTCTGATTTTATCGTTGCTAATTTTATTAAAATTAGATTCTGTAATTCTGGATTTTTAATAGAGCTATTTTCTAAAACTTCAATTGCTTTTTTAGTGTTTCCTGTCTTTAAGTTTTTGTCAGCAAGCATTAAAGCTGAAATCCCTTGATACCCATAGTCACTAGTAGAAATTATAGTTTGTAGAATAGCATCACGCTCAGATTCCCCCAAAGACGACTTAGTTAAAACTTTTTCAAAAAGAGCAGTTTCTTTTAGCTGAGAAGAGATTTTATTATTTTTGTAAAACTGAATTCCACTTAAAGTTAATAAAAAAACAATAAATCCCGTGAGCAATAATTTCCAATATGCTTTTAGAAAATTAGTAACTTTTTGTTCGCGAACTCCGTCCCAAACTTCTTTGATTAAAGCGTTTTGCTCTGCATCTTTTTTCATACGACCTCCTTTTAATTTGTGTAAATTCGATAATAACAATCAAAATGATTTTTTACAAGCAAAAATATAGGAACCCTATCAAAAAGACATTAGGGTTCTTTCATAACTAATGGTGATTGCTTTTTGCACGCATTATGCATAACTTCCTTCACTTGCAATGACCCTAAACGGTCGGTTGTCTATAAATCATATTCCCCGAATATAATAAATCATATTCCCCGAATATAATTTATGGCGACAATTTGCTCGGAAATTAAGCCGATTCGTTTGAAAATAACATATCAAAATATGTCATTTTTTCAATACGATCAATTCGCTTCGCACGAGTTTATCTTGAAATCATTTGCCCCACAAATAATTTCTTAACGATAAATCAACCACTCCACTTTGCGAAATTCTCTTCTTTTCTTTCATAACTTTCAGTTACGAAAGAGGTCTATTGTGTTCATTTTTTCAGCGGTTTCTACAAATGCCATAAAACTAGGTTTATAGGTATGATTAATTATTTCTATTGCAAAAATTCTCCAAGGGCAATTTTGGCATCTAAAATTAAATGCCTTTCAAAAGAAATATAAACATACCCTCCTTTTCTTTTTTCTTTTTTTATTAATTTAGCTTTTATCAATTCTTCTAAATGAAATCTTGTGCTTTCTCTCGGAATTCCTAATTCGTTTGATAAAAAAACTAATGTCGCTTTTTCTTTCTTTTGGTGCCGAAAACTTATTTTCTTTAGAATTTGAACTCTTCTTTTATGCCCAAGAGCCTTAAAAACACTGATGGTTGTTGCTTTCATTTTTTTCGCCTTTTTTTCACTGACTATAAACCTAGTTTTATAGCCTTTGTTGTAATATAGGGATTTGTCTGCCTCAAAGCAAGAAAAAAATAAGTTCTTGAAAAATGATTTTTTTTTTTGTATTTTATATAAAGCAGAACAATTTTGTAATGCAAAAGATTTATTAGACCTCTTTCATAACTTAAAGTTATGAAAGAAAAAAGAGAATCTTACCGACGGGAGTGGTTGATTTATCGTTAAGAAATTATTTGCGGGGCAAATGATTTCAAGATAAACTCGTGCGAAGCGTATTGGATGATATATTTTGATATGTTATTTTCAAACGAATTGGTATAATTTAAGAAAAGCAATCACAGTTAATTAAAAAGATTTACACTTAAAGGATTTTACATGGCTACTATTACTAGAAAAAATTTAGCAAGAAACTTAGCAGAGAACGTGGGGTTATCAATTGCTGATAGTGAAAAGTTTGTAAATAATGTTTTTGAAGCCATTGAGGATGGATTGGCAAAGGACAAAAAAGTAAAAATTTTAGACTTTGGAACGTTCGAAATTCGTCATAAAAAAGCTAGGATGGGGCGGAATCCCAAGACTCAAGAAAAATTTAAAATAAAAGAAAGAAATGTGGTTCTTTTTCGCCCAACAACTAAATTAAAAACTGGAAACTAACATGGAAAAATTATTTAAGTCTATTGGAGAAGTTTCAAAAGAACTCGATGTAGCTTCTCATATTTTAAGATTTTGGGAAGAAAATTTTAAGAACATAAATCCAGTTAGAAGATCTGGCGGACGAAGATACTATCACAAAAAAGATGTTGAATTGCTACATAAAATTAAAGACTTGCTTTATAAAAAAGGTTACACTTTAAAAGGGGCAAGGAAAATTCTAAGTCAAAAAAATATACAAAACACAACACAAAGAACAGAGGAAAAAACAATTGTGAATTCAAATAACTCTAATTTAAGCTCCCTACTCTCTTCAATTTTGGTTGATCTAAAAACTTTAAAAAAAGAAATACTATAATGAATATAGACGGCGAATTAAAAAATAAAAAACATATTTTATTTTTTCGTGTGGCATACAAAGATACTGATGCCGGTGGAGTAATGTATCATGGAAATTACGTAACTTGGGCTGAGCGAGCAAGGGTAGGGCTTTGGTATTTGCTAAAAAACGATATGAAAAATGATGGAATTTTTGTAGCTAGAAAAATTTCTGCTGAATATCTCGCTCCTATAAAGTTGTATGACGAAATTAAAATAGAAACAGAGATCATAAAAATAGGAAATTCTTCTCTAACTTTTCGGCACAGTTTTATAAAAAATGAAAAAAGAATGTCTAAGGTTGAGATTGTTTTAGTTTATATAAATCATGAAAAATTTAAACCTTCTCGTGTTCCCGAATCATGGAAAAAGAAATTTCAAATAATTTCCAACGGTTAGAATCTTTCATATTGACAAAAAAAATACTTTCTCTATACTATTATTTTCAAACGAATCGGCTTAATTTCCGAGCAAATTGTCGCCATAAATTATATTCGGGGAATATGATTTATAGACAACCGACCGTTTAGGGTCATTGCAAGTAAAGGAAATTATGCATAATGCGTGCAAAAAGCAATCACCAAGAGTTGAAAGAGCTACAGCTTTAAAATAAAAAAAGGATTCTTATGAATGAAAATAATACAAATCAAGAAAACAGAAAATCTCCTTTCAAAAGAGGCTTAGTCATTGCTATTTTATTAGTAATTGTTGGGCTTTTAGTTTGGGCTTTCTCAGGTTCTGAAAAATCAAGCGATGAAATATCTTCGCTAACTCGTCCTACATTTGATACAGTTCGAGTAGAAAAAGGTAAAGGCATTATAGTTGGTCGTGCTGATGCTGATATAAAAGTACATATTGTTTCAGGAGATAAAGAAATTGGAACTGAACATACAGATTCAAGGGGGGAATTTGTGTTTCTGCCTGAGAAAAAATTTACAGCAGGAACTTATGAAATGTATTTGTTTGTTATGGATAAGGAGCAAAAAATAATGAGTCCGCATAAAGCAATTTTGACTATCGATAAAAAAAGTAATGAGTCGGTAGCGGTTTTAATTGGAAACGATAAAGCTAAATTGATAAATGCTCCAAAAAAAGAAAAGGGAGCAGGTAAGGTTGGGATAACACTTGTAGAATATGACTTGAAGAAAAAATTTAACATGAGTGGTTATGGTATAAAAGATCATTCAGTTAATATGTATTTAAATGATAAGTTATTAGGAAAAGCAGATGTCGACAATGCTGGTTGGTGGAGTTTTGAAACGGAAAAAAGACTCATTAAAGATAGGAATTATACAATTAGAGTTGATTTAATAGACCAAGCAGGAAAGGTTGTTGCTAGAACAGAAAACCAATTTTCAACTGAAATTTATAAAGGAACAGAATCTCTTTATGTTGTGAAAAAAGGTGATTGTTTATGGAGAATTGCTAAGAGAAAATTAGGAAGGGGGATAGATTATGTTTTGATTTTTAGAGCGAATAAATCTCAAATTCGTAATCCTGATTTAATATATCCAAAACAAAAATTTAAAATTCCACAAAAATAAAAAATAAAAAAACTCTCCACTTGGAGAGTTTTTATTTTATTTATTTTCAATAAACGATATTGAGGAATTCGGATACTTTTCTCTAACAAAATTTAATGCATTTTTTTCAGAATCAAAAACTTCTTTGTCCGAAAGTTTGATATTATTTTTCTCAATTATTTTTTCAAGAATAAGCTGTGTTTTCCTCAAATTGATATTTAATTCTAATACTTCACTAGCAAGATCTCTTTCTCCAATTTTAATTGCCATAACATCCCCCTTTGTTTTTTATACTTGAATCTAAAAGGCATTTTTGTCTACTTAAACGATTTTCCATCTTAGAAATCCTATTTTCTAAAAAGTAAATTTTATTTTCATAAAATTGATTTACAACTTCTGTTTTTCCAACTGCCCTATAAATCTGTCCATTAAGATCTATTATCAAAGCAATAATAGCACCACAAACAGCAACGATAAAATAAAGTAAAACCTTGTTAATAGTTTTTGTGTTTTCAGTTTCAAGAAGTGCCTTAATGTTATCTTTAATTTCTAATTTGTTAAAGATATTTTTCTTCGCCATAATAATTCCTTCTTATTTTCTTAATCCTAATTTTTTAATTAGCTCAAGGTAGCTTTTTTCATTTTTCTTTTTCAAATAAGCTAATAATTTTTTTCGCCTATTAACCATTTTAGTCAAAGACAATTCGCAATCAAAATCTTTTCTATGAATTTTCAAATGCTCTGTAAGGTGCTTTATTTTAGCAGTTAAAGATGCAACTTGTATTGGTGTTGATCCAGTGTCTTTTTCGTTTTGAGCAAATTCTTTTATAGGTTTTGCAGTTGTTGTTTTCGTAATCGACATCACGATTCTCCTTTTTATAAAAATTTTAAGTAGATTTATTTACTTAAAATTGTTAAAATTAAATACACGAATAGACTTTATTTTTTCTCCATCCGCACTTGCGATCGCAACTAAGTTACTATTACAAATCAATCTCATCATTTTTAGCGATGTATCATGTTGGACTTTTTGTCCTTTTCGTATTTTTTCTTCTTCCTCTTTTGTTATAGATAAAACCGGGATGTCGGCCAGAACTTTATCCAAAGGAACAAAAAAATTAACCTTGCTTAGCGATTCGCTATTATTATATACAACCTTTTCTAGTTTTTCCAGTGAAAAAGAATCTTTTAGTGAAAAAACTCCTGATTTCGTGCGATGCAAATATGAAACTACACCTTTTTCACCGACAGCTTTTGCAATATCTTCTGCTAATGTTCGGATGTATGTTCCTTGTCCGCAAAGGCATCGCAAGGTTAATGAGTGTGGAGCGGGCTGTTCTAAAATTTCTAATTCTTTGATTTCTACAATTCGAGAGGGGACTTTGACAGATTCACCTCTTCTAGCTTTTTTATAAAGAGCCTCGCCTTTGATTTTTATAGCAGAGAACTTAGGAGGAATTTGAGTTATTTCTCCTATAAATTTTGGAAGAATTTTAGCGACTTTTCCAGCTGAAATTGATGTTTTTGATGATTCTAAAGTTTTAGAGTCGATGTTTTCTAAGTCTCCTGTTTCTGTTTCTAGTCCGAAAAAGATAGTAAAAATATATTCTTTTGTTGAATCTGTTAAGAAAGGAATTGTTTTAGTTGCTTCTCCGATTGCTATAGGTAAAACTCCACTCGCGAGTGGGTCTAATGTGCCAACATGTCCGACTTTTTTAGTGCCGATAATCCGCCGAACTTTTCCAATTACTTGTGTTGATGTCATTCCCAGCGGTTTATCAATTACCACCCAACCATTTTTCTTGTCTATATTCATAATATGTGTTATAATATATGTTATGATAAAATACAAGTTATTCATTTTTTTTACGATTCTTATTTTTGCCAGTTTTTCGCTTTCAGCTACTCAACAAGAAGAAGTTTCACATAACAACAAAGTTGAATTTAATGTTGCGGAGTTCGTTAAAAAAATAAATTCGTTATTAGAGGATACTTCCTCAACCGAACAAGAAGACAGTGTTGAAACAGATAATTCAGTTGCGACTACTGCTAGTGCGGGGCTTTCTAATTATTTAATGGGATGGGAGGCTTATGTAAAAACAGGAAATATGCATATTGCATACTATGATGGAAAAAAAGGAGTGGCGAAATATCCTAAGGGATATCCGACAATAGGGTTTGGGCATTTAGCAATAGAAAAACATGTATTAGAAACAGTTCATGAAATAAATGGTGTAAAATACAGAGCGATGACTCATGAAAATGTTCAGGCTTTGCTTAGGGAAGATATTGCAATTCGTGAAAAATGCGTGATGAACGCCGTAGTAAAAACAGGAAAGTATTTTGGAGACAAAGGAGGCATTGGAGGGCTTGGGCTTTCACTAAATCAAGGGCAGTTTGATGCTCTCGTTTCTTTTTGTTTTGGAGGCTGTGGGAGATTTTTCAAAAGCAGTATTCTTAAAGTTTTGAGAACTGTTCCTATGGCTGATGCAAGTTTTAAGACTAAGTTAAAAGAGGCTTTTTTGTCCTATGCCTATGCTGATACTAGACGAACGATTGAGTATAAGATGTTTGTTGGAGAGCCAATTTCTCACGGAGAAAGTAATAACTTTTTTGATGCTTATAATCCGAATAAACTTGTTCCAGTATTTTAATCTAGAGTTATTGTTGCGAAATAATAAAAGAGAATTTCACCGTTAATAAGAAAGATCTTAGTATGATAAATGAATTTTTAGATATGATGGCGGGGGTTCGTGGGGCAAGTGATAACACTATAATTTCCTATTCCCATGATTTGAACGAGGTTAATGATTTCATAAAAAATCCAATAGAAACAGCCACCATTTCCGATTTAGAAAATTACATACAGAACTGCACTAAAAGAGGGCTTTCCGCTAAAACACAGGCTCGGCGAGTTTCTTCTCTCCGACGATATTTTCGTTTTTTAATTTTAGAGGGAGTTCGCAAAGACAACCCTGCTAAATCAATCGACTTGCCAAAAATAGAAAAATCTCTTCCAAAAGAGCTT
This sequence comes from Rickettsiaceae bacterium 4572_127, assembly GCA_002084505.1. Lineage (GTDB taxonomy): Bacteria > Pseudomonadota > Alphaproteobacteria > Rs-D84 > NBLK01 > NBLK01. The sequence goes on along the minus strand of NBLK01000002.1, from coordinate 4,975 downwards.
TCTCAAAATGAAATAAAAAATCTTCTAGAAAACTGTAATTCAAAACCTGACGGAATTAGAATGCGAGCAATGATTGAGCTTTTATATGCTAGCGGATTACGAATTTCCGAATTACTTAGTCTAAAACTTACTTCAATTATAAATGAAAAGACGGCTTTGCATATTACTGGAAAAGGAAACAAAGATAGAGTTGTTCCTTTTCATGAGACAGCTCAAAATGCCCTAAGTGATTATTTAAAGGTGCGAGAATTTTTTACAAAAAAAGGTCAAAAAAGCGATTTTTTATTTCCATCTAAAAAGGGAACTTTAATTTATTCCAGAAGTGCATTTTCAAAGGCTCTAAAAAAACATGCAGTCGTTTGTGGGATTTCTCCTAGTAAAATTTCAGCTCATGCTTTTCGGCATTCGTTTGCTTCTCATTTATTGCGGAATGGGGCGGACTTGCGAAGTGTTCAGATGTTATTAGGGCATGAAGATCTTTCAACTACTGAGATTTACACAAATATCATGGACGATGAAATGAAAGAAGCTGTTTTTAAGAATCATCCTTTGGCTAAACGAGATTAGTTTTTTACCCCTCCCCAAAATATCTAAAGATATTTTGACCCTCCCACAAGGGGAGGGTGATAAGCAAGGAAGAAGGATTCGGTTCGGTGAGATTCCTGCCTCCGCAGGAATGACAGTTTTTTAGGGCACCCACAAGGGATGCCCCTACAATAGATATATTAGGTGCGGATTTTCTCCATCGTTTTTTGTTTTTATAGAGAGTAAAAAGATTCTGTATTGAGAGATTCTTGCCTTCGCAGGAATGACATTTTTTATTATTTTTCAAAAATGCCGATTACTTTTCCGCTAGAATTATCGGCATATAGTCGCGAGAATCCTTTGTTCATATCATAGACTAACTTTCCTCCTTTTAGTGTAGTTCCATCTGTTCTTTTTAGAAAAACATTGTTTTTTAATGTGGCGATTCCTTTCTTAGAATCGTATTCTGCAGAGTCGCTAGTTAAGGTCTCTTCTTCTGTTTTTAATGTTGTTTTTCCAGTCGTAACTGCCTTTTCGAAAGAATTCGATTGAGAAAAATATGCTGTCAAAATAGGGGCAGTTAGGATTCTATTTTCATGTTTTATTTCTGCGTTTTTTACTTTTGCTTCTTTTGTTTTATTATTAAAAGTTATAGGTAATTTTGACGACAAAAGAGCACTTTCATGAATCAATCTAGTCCAAGGATTTCCAGTCAAAATTAAAATCTCGCTAGTTAAATTATATTCTAGTTTTTGAGTTTCAATCTTTGAAGAAGAGTTTTTTATATTTACATTTCCTTTTGCAACTAATTTATAAAAATTCTTGTTTTTTCCATCGTCGGAATAATACCCAGTGATTCTTTCTGCTGTTATTATCATTTTGTTGTAAACTACTTTTGCGGAGCCAATTGCAACTACTGACTTGCTTTTCATTTGCCATTCTAGTGCTTTTGTCGCTGTTAATTCTATATTTGATTTAGAAAAAACAACTATTGGCAAAAGTAAAAAAAATAAAAAAAGTCTCATTTTTACGTCTCCTTAGTTAGTATTTGGTTTTACTATAGCTTTTATAGGTCCTTTGAAGTTCAGTTTTTCGCCTGCGACATATTCAAAACCATTAGCTTCTAAATTTCCAAAATTTCCATGGGCTACAATATGTGAAGAGCTTTTAGCAAACATTGTTTCTATATTTATTTCCATCTGATCTCCGTCTATATAATAACCCTCATTGCTCATAATTGAAACTGAATTAAAAAGATACATTATTTTTTTTTCAATGTCAAAATGCCCTTTTCCTGCTTCAAAAACAACCCAGTTTTGCCCATCTAGTTGGATTTCTCCTTCAATGTTTTCAAAAAAAACAATATTGTCTTTTGAGTTTTTTTCAGTGGCTTTTTTTATCTCAATAGAAAAAGGTCTGCCCTTTAAGTCATAAGCAAAAAATCTAGCACCTTCAATTTGGAAAAGCGAAGGATTTTTAATGTCTATTTTAGGGATTTTTAATTTTGTTTCTTCTTTTATAGCTTGGAATTCTGGGAATAAAAATAACAATAGCAAAATAAAAAATGCTAGCCCCGGTAGAATTAATTTAAGATTTTTAGTAAAATTCATTTATTGATCTTTCTGTATTATAATATAGGTGATTACTTTTTGCACAGATTATGCACAATTTTTCGGAAGAGCAGAGCCCAAAACGGCCGATGCTTTCCTTAAATTATGCCTTCTCTATACAAAAACCGTTCGCTTCACTCACTTCAATCACACCCGTCGGTGAGCTTTTCTTTTTTTTCCAGCAAAAAAATATTTTTGCAGGAATTCTATTTCTTCTTTCCTCGCCATTTTTGTATTTTCGCCCAACCTGCTTTTCCTTTTTCGCTAGCAAATTTTGTTGTTTGTTTATAAGAGTTGTTTGTCCACTGAACTAATTTGTCATCATAAGTAAATCCAAACCACCCCGCAATTTCTTTTGTATTAGCTAGTAAGTATCCATTTAGAATTCCAATAAAAGCAAGAAACAACATATCTTTTGAACCGAACTTTAAGATCTCTCCTATTTTATCTATGTCTCCTTTTTGAATTAATTCCGCAAGTTGTTTATAACCAATGCTTTCCATCCCCAAGCCTGTTTGAAAGATCATGTGTGAAATGGATAACATAAATGGCAGAAATAAAAACATCATACTAGCTTTTCTTAAATGCTTTATCCCAGCATCAAAAGCTCCGTCTAAAAAAGGAACTTTCTCTTTTCCCCTTGTTACGATAAATGAAAATAATATAAATGGTAAAAAAGCTAGTATAAATCCTAGTTCAAACAATGCTCCAATTAACAGCATAGGGTATAAAATCAAAGAAATAAAGTATGCTAGAAATATAACTATTCCCGATGCTGTCATTCCTAAGTTCGGTAAAAATCCCCATTTTAAGTTTTTAGATTTATAGGAATTCATTAACAGTGCTGTTCCAAGAGAAAGCCCTAATGCGTTTATTTGATGTGATTGAGAGACTGAGCATACTACACTTTGGCGAAAATTAGCAGAAAAAGCTGAGTCCTGTGATGCTGTTTTGTCTGATTCCATGTATTGCAAAAGACAATAAGATTTTACATCCGCACCAGCGACGACTTCCATCATTTTATTTCCATATCCTGCTCCTAATCCAATTAAAGGCTCAACCATATAGTTATATACAAATTTAGGAGTAGGCATTAAAAGAATTGGGACAATAATAATAGCTGCGAAAAATTTCGGACCGAGATCTTCTAGGAGATTTGTGGCGGTAGGCATTGATAATCCAAAAAAACCTGTAATCATTTTATAGACTATGTAGCCGACGAGTGTTACTCCTAGTAAAATTATCATTGCAGGAGCGAGGTCTTTGTAGATAGAAACAGAGATAGTGGAAAACAGATCTATGATTTGCATAACATAAGGACAAGACCAACAAGTAGCATGTCCTGCATAGATTCCGGAGACTATATTGTCCCCAAATACATCTCCTATAATGGTTTCAAACCCTAATGCAAAGGCAGAGAGAGGGGATAAGAAAAAAAATAAAATTAAAACGAAATACACCTTGACAACTCCAACTAACTATGCTATATAAGTATTATAACAAAATAAAAACAAAAATAAAAGGTGAAAAATGAGTTATAAAACATTTGAGGGATTGTATGCAAAGCTAAATTCAGAGAGATTAATTTACATAAAAAGTCTGCAAAACAATTCAGAAAGAGAAAAGATAAAACTGGATACAAAAATTGATGACTTAAATCAAGATCATAAAATGTGGGATAAATTCTATAAAGAGCTTTCTGATAGCAATGAGGCAGGTATAGAGCTGACGACTGAGGAAAAGGCAAAATATAAAGAAAGAAAGGCTGTTTTCCCAGATGCTCTTGAAATTTTAGAAGAAGAAGATGTTGAAAAACGAGAAGCATTTTTTAATGGTAAATCTGATCCCGAGCAGAAGGCATTTGTTGAAAATGTTAAAAATTATGAAACTAAAAGAAAGCAATTTGAACAAGTTCGCTCTTTTAGAAATTCAACTGATAGCTCCGAACTTTCTCCTGACGTTGTTTTGGCAAATGAAAAATACTTTAATTTTCCCGCTGATCAAAAAGATCTAGCAAATCATATTTATAATAATTTTACGGCTAATACAATTATTGATGACTTAAATAAAATAAAAGAAAACAAAGAAAAAGTCTCTAAAATAAATAAGCTAGCCGAAAAGGTTGAGCTAAAAAACTTAGATTCTGATAATTATGAAGAGGTAAATGGTGTTAATAAGCTAAAAACTGACATTTCGTCAACTAATCTTGATGAGATACTAAAAACAACAGAAGACACTTATGAAAAACATCGTGGCTTTAGCTCAGGTTCATTTGTAATACCTGTTGGTTTAGGGGAAACAAAAGAAACTTCGCCTGATACTTTTAAGAAGGAATCGGATAATTATAATTCTCCATATATGGCTTCTGCTAAATCAATAAGAGCATCTCAAAAACAAACTTGGCAAACTAGGTATGGAAAATTTGCTGGATGGAATGACGAAAAAAACAAAAGGCCTAATTTACTTTGGAAGTGGCACAAACCTTCTCAATCAGCATTTGGCGATAATCCGTTAACTAATCTTTTTGATGCAGGTTTAAGTATTGGTTTTAATGTAATAAATTCAGGAACTTTCTTTCAAATGAGAAAATGGTATGCTGAGTTTGAAAATCGTGCCGATGCCTTAGATGGGTTTGCTAAAAAATACATGCCAACAAATTATTCCATTTTTTTAGGAAGCGATGCTAGTACTTTAGAAAATAGAACACTTGGAATTGTTCCTAGAAAAATCTCTAAACTATTGAGGGTTAAAAAATTTTATACTAGTAAAAAAGACGGTTTTAAAGATAAAATATCTAGTATTGATGAATTTAATAAATTAGCTATTAGGATACAAGAAGC
>NBLK01000018.1 GCA_002084505.1 Rickettsiaceae bacterium 4572_127 | reverse complement strand
CAACCTTTTATACTATGAATCATTTTAGTTTGAATGTCTTGCGGAAGCGAAGTTGAAATTCCATTTGGATAAATTATATCTGAATTTAGTCCTTCTGGTTCTAGAAAAACCGTATGAGTTTTGTGGTGAGGAAATCGCATAACCTTGTCTTCAATGCTTGGACAATACCTTGGACCAGTGCTATCAATCTGCCCATTAAATAGCGGAGCACTATCAACATTTTTGCGAATCATTTCATGTATTTTCTCATTAGTTTTAGTCAAATAACAATCAACAGAATCATTAGAAATTTCTTCAGTTAAAAACGACATTGGCTCTGCTGGATTGTCGCTCGGTTGGATTTCACATTGGGAAAAATTAATAGTTTTTGCATTTAGACGAGCAGGTGTTCCTGTCTTCAATCGCATCAAATCAAACCCAAGATTTTTCAAAGAATCGGATAAAAGGTTGGACTCTTTTTCTCCAATTCGTCCGCCCTTTGTTTGCTTTTTTCCTTCATGCATTAGCCCTCGCAAAAAAGTTCCTGCGGTGATAATAACTGCATCAGAATGAATTTCTCCAATCGTGGTTTTAGTTCCAATTATTTTTTTATTAGCAACTATCAGCTCTAAAACTTCCGCCTCAATTACAGTAAGATTTTCTTCATTAGCAATGATTTTTTGGATATTTTTTTTGTATAATTCTCGGTCTAATTGAACTCGTGGTCCTTGAACTGCTGAGCCTTTTGAACGATTTAAGACTCGAAAATGTATTCCTGATTCGTCGGCGCATCGAGCCATTATTCCATCCATCGCATCGATTTCACGAACTAAATGCCCTTTGCCTAAACCGCCGACAGAAGGATTGCAGGATAATTCCCCTAAGTTATTTTTAGAAAATGTAATGAGGGCAACTTTTGAACCCATGCGAGATGCAATGCAACTAGCTTCAACCCCGGCATGCCCTCCACCAATAATAATTATATCATATTTTTTTAACATTTTTACTCCATAGGAAGCGGTGGAAGATTCGCGATTGCACATGACGGATGATAGAAAAAAGCTAAATAAAAACTTCCCACATAAAAAATAATTGTTATTAGCAAAATATAATTTGAGATTTTTTTTGCTTTTGAGCAGTTTTTTTTATGAATTGGACAAGCCTTTTTATCATGAAAATAAATAAAAATTGAAATCAAAAGCATCACACCTCCAAAAGCAAAAATTATTTCTTTATATTCTTCTAAAAATGAAACATTAGAAGCTCCTAATGTTCCTGCTCCGATTCCTAGAATCGAAAAAAACGTTGGCAATCCACAGCAAAATAAATGTGTAAATAAAATAGCTATTCCGCTAGTCGAGAATGTTGATAATACTTTTAATGTTTTTTTCATAAAAATTCCTGTCTTAATTTTGTATTTTTTTTACCCCGCCCCAAAATATCTTTAGATATTTTGACCCTCCCACAAGGGGTGAGGTGAAGACTGAGTCTTTTCTCAAAAACAGTGTTCTACCGAATCGATATTTCTCCAAAATATTTTTGTAGAAGGTCTAATAGAATTTATTAGATTTTCTAGTTCCTTCAATGCCTTGTGTTTTATGTCTATTGATTTTAAATAAACTTTTCTTCAACGCTCCAACTTCTTTAACATCATTTAGAGTCACACGAGTTACTAAACCACTAGCATCTTTTACCTGCCATCCCCTCAATGAAAAAGCCTTGTTCGTAAAATACATTTTCAAAGAACCTGCCCCCGGATCATCAGACATAGCCACAGTTAGCTCTGCAAAACCATCTTTATATTCTGTTTTGAGGACTTTAATATCTTTGCCTTTCAAACGAATATGCGGACGAAATAAAATCCCCGCAGGAATAGAATCTAATGCTAAATGTGTGATTTGATCTAATGATTTATCATGATAAATTAGTCGTTTTCCGTCAGAAACAATAGTCATTGGAGTTTGATATTCTAATCGCATTTTTCCCGGACGAGACAGATAAAACTCACCAGAATCTTTCATTCCATTTGATGAAGTTTGAGAAAAAGATCCTCGTAAATTCTGAACTGTATTTAGATATTTTTCAGCTCTTGAAACGACATTAACATCTATTGCTCCCCAAACATTGCAAGCTAGTAATGTGAAAGTTAAAAATAAAATTTTCATTTTGTCTCCTTTTGATTAGGTATTATTTCGACATGAATTGTTTTTTTATAACAAATATCATTAAAATCTTTTACATTGTTTGTAACAAATGTAAAGCCATTTCTTTCTTTTATTATATCTCTTATTATAGAATCAACAGCACTTATATTTCTTTTTTGTATTATATTATAGTTAAAAAGTTTTAAGTCTAAGTTTTTAATATGCTTTCGGTCTGTTAAAAAACTAATTTCATTTAATGACTTTTTTTTCGTAAAAAGTTTATGTATTTTTTTTAAATTATTTGACATAAATTTACTATTTAAAAATTCATAAAGAGAAGGAGTCGGAATTAAAAAAATTGCATTTTCATATTTATTAAAAAGCTCAATTGCTTTTTTATGTCCTTTGTCATTTTTAGTATACAAAGCAAACCAAAACCCACTATCAAATAAAATTTTATTATTCATTTAATTCTAGGCGTCCATCATTTTCTGAATTTATTGCATATCCAGACCATGGAGCTTTTTTTCTTTTTCCAAATAAAAATCCGCTTTTTATTTCATTATTAGTTTTGAAAGTAACATGAATTCTGTCATTAAACAATCCATCTTTTATTTTTACATTTTTTTTAATATCGTTTTGAAGATCTTTAATTAAACTTTGCCAAGGTTTACCAAGACCTTTTTTAGATTTTAAGTCAATTTGTGCACAGCTTGTTCCACATTCCACGGCATTGTTATTGTCTAACCAAGTGTAGAGTCCTTGATAGTCTCCATCTGTTGATAAATCAAATGATAATAAAATTTTCATGTTTTCTCCTTGTTTTTTTAGAATTGTATATCTATTAAAAAAAAAATCAATTAGATTTTTCTCTCAATGATAAATAGGTAGCTAAGACTTTTTTGCACATCTTATCTCGTGAGAAATTTTTAGCGAATCCGATGCATTCTTTTTGCATAATTTTGTATTTTTTTTCAGGCAGTTTTAGAAGTTTTTTTATCCCATTTGCTAAATCATTTTCGTCACAAGGATTAACTAACCCCCCTCTTTTTTTATTAACTAGTTCCAGTGAACCACCGTGAGCCGTTGCTACGACTAGGACTCCCATCGCCATAGCCTCTAATATAGTCAGACCAAAAGTCTCAGGTTTCGTAGAAGTAGCACTCACTAGCATTTTTGAAATCCGCAAAAATTCAGGAATATCATTCGAATCTCCAACAAAAATCACCTTTTTTTCTAGCTTATTTTCTTTAACTAATTTATGTAAATTTTTCTCATAATCTCCACCATCTCCATCGCCAATTATCACAGCACGAAAATCAGTTCTAATTTTTACTAGCGATTTTATGAAATAATCTTGCCCTTTTAATCGCCGAACTCTACCCACCATAGTTATAATAGGAATGTGTTTTTGAAGATTATATTTTTCCATAATAGATTTTATAATTTTACGATTCGTTTTTGTTTTTGAAAATTTTTCTAGGTCAATCCATCTAGGAATTGTAATGATTTTTTTCTTTGAAATAGGATAGTTTTTTTTTATATGCTCGGCGGTAAATTTAGAAACTGCAATAACTTTTTCACCTTTTAACATAGCAGAATTGTATATTTTTTTTAGTTTTGATTTGTGTCCGTAGATTCCATGAAAAGTAGTTAAAAAAGGAACTCCAGTCTTTTTTGAAGCGAACCAACCAACCCAAGCAGGAGCTCTTGAATGCGCATGTAGAATATCTATTTTTTCTTTTTTTAGAATCTTTGTTAGTCTAAAAACATTGAAAAACATTTTTATTGGATTCTTTGTTTTAGCCGGAAATTTTATATGTTTTATTTTCTCTTTTTTTAGAAAAGAAAGTCTTTTTCCACCTTCTGAAATAACAATAGGAGTGACATTTTTCTGAGATTGCAAATATGAGGCTAAATCAAGAACACTAGTCTCCACTCCGCCTTGATTTAATGATGGCAGTAATAATGCGACTTTCACTATTTTTTTCTTTCTAGTTCAATCTTTTTATCAAGCTCGTCAATCAAAGCATCTAGTCCATTATGTCCGTTGTTTTCCGATTTTTTTATCATTGCGCTATAATCATTTTTCAAAGTCAAAGTCATGCTAATTCCGCCAATAATCACATCGGTAATCTTAAAAGAAGATTTAGTTTTTCTTGCTCTCCATTTTAATTCTATCGGCTCAGCCTTTTTGTCTTTTTCATTTACAACAGTCATTTTCACAAAAGTTTGTTTTTTTCCAGATGCTTTTTCAGTTCCTAGAATTGAAATTTTTTGCCCTTTATATTCATTCAATATGTTAGTAAATCTTTGTGCTTGGAATTCAGTAAATAAAGTTTTGAATGCTTCTTTTTGTAGGTCTTTAGCTTTTTTCCAATGTTGTCCTAAAATGAATCTAGAAATTTTTTCTATGTCCATTTGACTAACTAAAATATCTTTAACTAGTGTGTATCTTTTATCACGAGTTAGATTCTTACTTAGAACTTTTTTGTTTATTTTTTCGTAAACTTTTTGAACAAAATCATAAGCCTTTTTTGTATCTGCTTCATTCATACCAGCAAATGATTGAGTTGAAATAGCTAAAATCATAGCAAAAATAGTTAGTAATTTTTTCATAATAATCCTTTTTTCTCTTAATAAATAAAGAATACCATGAAAAAAAACATCATTGCAAGAAAAAAAATTAAATGGATTTGTTGCGATTTTTTTCCTGTGCCACAAAACTAGTTTTATAGCCGTTGTTTGATTCTAGAGGTTGGTGGGCTATAAAAACTGTATGAGAGTAAAAGGATACTTTTACTCTCATACAGCTTTTTTCAACATAACCCGTTCAATTTGCTAAGAAAAATAGAAATTATGAATTATGAGTTTTTTTCAAAACTTAAAACAATTTTTCTGCTGGCTATAAACCTAGTTTTATAGCCGTTGTTTAGTTTTAGGGGTTGAGCAGTGATTTTACCCCTCCCCAAGATACCTATAACTATTTTGACTCTTCCGCGAGGGGAGAAGAGGAATTTTTTTAGTTTTGATTTTCATGAGGTAGGTTTTTTGTCTCATTGCCAACAACTTTAAGTTGTGTTATTTTAACATAAAAGGAGGAAAAAATGAAAAAAATACTAAAATTATCGTTAATTGCGATGCTTGTATCTTCTAGTGCTTATAGTGTTGTTGGGAATGATCCTTTATCATCGGCAGAAGGTGATGCGAGGATAAATATGATTCGTCCGCTGACTTTACTACAAACTCAGTCGATTAATTTCGGAGATGTCGCTGTTGATGGCGGTGGAGTTATTGGAATGGTTCAAGTTTCAGGGGCTATTACTTGTCATGGATTTAGATCGCATTCTTGCCCTGCTACGGGAATTACAGGGGAGTTTTCAATTTCTGGGAAATCTAATACTTCGGTAGCTGTTTCAATTACTGCGAATGCTACTATGACACATACTGATGCAACATCATTAACTTTTTATCCATCTTTGAGCTCTACTTCAATAACACTTGATGGAGAGGGAAAAGGAGACTTGTCTTGATTTATAGACAACCGACCGTTTAGGGTCATTGCAAGCGACGGAAATTATGCATATCTGCCCTAAAATTATACATTTTGATGTATGATTTTATTGGCAGACACAGCAAAAAAGCAATCACCAATAGCCATGAAAGATCCACTAATGAAAATATTTTTACTACTATTCTGCTTGATTTCAGTGAATGCTTTTGCTGAGACTAAGGACGGAGATGCTAAGATAAATATGATCCAGCCACTAACTTTAATTCAGACTCAGGTTGTAGACTTCGGAGATATTGCAACTGATGGGGCTGGGACGGTTTATATGTCAGGAACGAGATACAACCCTATAATTAATTGCTCAGGGTTTGATTCTCATTCTTGTCCAAAACAAGGAACTCATGGTTTGTTTCTAATTTCAGGAAAAAGAAAGACTAGTGTTTCACTATCGATTGTGAACAATGGAATTTTAGCAAATGAAAATGGAGCGGTTTTAACTTTTGTTCCAGAATTAAGCAAAACGATAACAGCACTAAATTGGAAAGGCGAAAGAAAAATCAAAGTCGGCGGAACTATAGATTTAGATGGAAACCAAGATGCAGGAGATTATTCTACTACAAATTCTGGTGGAGTCCCTTTTCAAATTAGTGTTGTTTATTAGATATATTTCATAGCTACAAATTATGCTCTTTGTTTTGTGAAAAAAACCGCAATCATACATCTCTGTAATTGCGGTGTTATTAAAATAAATATTTTTTTTAACGACTTTTACCAAAAAAGTTTATTTTCTTTTTTTCAAGTTTAGCTTCACTGGCAATCTTCTCTATAAAAGGTTTTATTTTTTTTCTAAACCCTAATTTGTAATATCTTTTATTATTTGATAAATATTTTTCAAGTTCTTTATAAACTTCACCTATTTTGTTTGTTACAGATTCCTTTTTGTTAGTATCAGAAAAATAATATTTAGAAAATAATACATCTAAAGCATGAACTATCTTTTCGTTATTTTTTGTTAAAACAGCCAATAGATTTACATAATTTTCTGGCTCAATTTTTTTCATTGGATCTTTTATGTATTTTTTTAAGCCTAGTTTTTTGATTAAACTTATTTCTGCTTTAAAATTTACAATTTCAGTTTTTGATATAGCATACCAAAGATTTTTCGTAAATTTATCTTTTGCATTCTTGCTTTTCTCTAGAAATTTTATTTTCATTTCATTCTCTAAAATTTCTCGTTCAATAGGAATAATTGGTAAATAAAATTCACATTCAGCTTTTTCTAAATTTTTTATAATTTCCTGCAGGTTATCTTCTGTTTTAACATAATCCATTAGTGTCATTTTGCTTCCTTTGTTTGTAGTTATACAAGTCTTTTGACTTATTTGAGTTAATTCTACAAAATAAAATAATTATAGTCAAGTTATTTCTCAATAAAATTGTTTTTTTTGGAAAAATAGCAAGTAATTTATCTGTAATGCTGTATTAGATGGTTTTTTACAGGTATGTTTTTTTTCTCCATATTGAGAAATAAAACTTGTAATTTTTCGTTTTTTTCATTAGAATAGTAGTATGAAGATATTAAATAACTATATTTTTAAGAATCTATTTCGTGGGCTTTTGACTATAACTTTTGTTTTAACAGGGGTTGCTTGGCTCACTCAATTTCTGCGATTATTTGGTTTGATTTTAGAAAGAGGGCTTTCGCTTTGGTCGTTTATTTCGCTGACTATTTTGCTTTTGCCTCAGATTATTACTATTGTTTTGCCAATAGCGATTTTTGTCGTTGTGATTTTTATATACAATAAATTAATTATGGATAAAGAGCTTTTGGTTATGCAAGCGGGTGGTTCGTCTAAGCGACAGTTGAGTTATCCAGCATTAATTTTGAGCGGTTTTGTTTCTATTTATTTATTATTTTCTTCTCATTTAATTGAACCTTGGGCGAATCAACAATTCAAAAACAAGCAATTTTCATTTAGAAATGATTTAGCTTCACTAGTCATAAAAGATGATTCATTTAATACTTTGATTCCTAATTTAACTGTTTATGTCGAGCGAACTCACAATAACATATTATATAATTTAGTTCTTCATGATGATAGAAATTCTCAAAAAACATACACGGTTTTTGCTAAAAAAGGAGAGTTTATTCAGACTCAAAAAGGGCTTTCTGTTGCTCTGGTTGAGGGAAGTCTTCAAGAGAATAATTTAGGAAAAATTACTTATGGAGATTTTAAAAATTTCACAGTTGATTTAGGTGTTTTAGAAGAAAAAAAAGAACGACGAATTAAGCCTAAGGAGTTGTATTCTTGGTCTTTATTGAATCCGTCGGTTGAAATGACAAAGGAGAAAAAAAATGAATATTTATCGGAATTTCATCGCAGGAATTTATTAGGAACTTGGGCTTTTATTTTCACAAGTCTTGCATTGATTGGGATTTTTTCAGGGTCCATGACTGGGCGAAAAAAAGGCAAGAATGTTTTTATTACTAGTATTATTTTTGTTGGAACACAGGCGATTTTGTTGACGGCAATAAATATGTTGAAAAAAAATATAGGTCTTGTTTTGCCTATCTATGCCCTGCATTTTGTTCTTCTCATTGCAGGTCTGATGTATGTTCTTGTTCAAAGAAAGAAAAAATAAAAACTCTCAAAAGAGAGTTTTTATTGATAAATTTATTGAGAGCTTTCTGTAAAATTTTTGTATTTTCACTGGCGGACTATTTACTGTGTGATTCCTGCCTTCGCAGGAATCTCACAATACAGAATCTTTTTTTGTTCTCTATAAAAACTGAAAATCATAGAGAAAATTTGGGCTTAATATATTTATTGTAGGGGCATCCTTTACGGGTGCCCTAGTGAAAAAACATTGTAAAGTAATTACGAATCCCAAAACTCGGTCTATCACCCGCCCCTTGTGGGCGGGTCAAAATAGCTTTGCTATTTTGGGGCGGGGTAAAATCACATTTTTCTAAAACGGAATCTCATCGTCTATATCATCTTTTGGTTTTGGAGCTTCAGTTGTTGGAGCTGAAGTTGCTTGGTATTGCTCGCCTCCACTAGATCTTTTTCCGTCTAACATAACAAAAGTTCCATCAAAATTCGAGATAACAATTTCAGTAGAATAGCGATCTTGTCCGTCGCTTCCTTGCCATTTGCGAGTTCTTAAAGCTCCTTCTACATAGACTTTTGAGCCTTTATGTAAGTACCTTTCTGCTATTTCTCCTAATCCATTTGAGAAAATAACAATTCTATGCCATTCAGTTCTGTCTCGTTTTTCTCCTGTCGCCTTGTCTTTCCAGCTTTCAGTTGTAGCTATGGAAAAATTTACGATTTTCATACCTTCTTGAGTTTGACGAACTTCAGGATCTTTTCCTAAATTTCCGACGACGATTGCTTTGTTTATACTACTTGGCATTTTATGTCCTTTCTTTGTGGTTTCTATATTGTAAAAATAGCAAAGAAAAAATAAAAAACAAGTAGAAAATTACTTCACAGGGCATTCTTCTTTAAAATTTTGAGAAGATTATAAGAGAGAGTATTTTTACAAACATTTTTTCAAATATTAATTTTAAGAAAAATACTTAAAACTTTCCAATTTCGTCGCCTCTCCCCTTGCGGGAGAGGGACAGGGTGAGGGGTACTATAGTAAATCTAAATAGATACTTTATATTTTTATTTTCTTCTTAAAATTTGTTTAATTACTATTTAGATTTACTATAAAACAAAAAAAGCATACGAAAAATTCTTGAAAATATCAAAAGTATCTATTTAGACTTACTATATATCTGTAAAAGAGTTATGAGTATTCTATAAACCTCATAATTGCAAAATCCTATTTTTAGTAGCAAATTCAATAGGTTGCTTTGAAGTGATATCTGAGAGTAAAATTATAGTTTTACTCTCAGACAACTAAAATAAGAATGATTTTTTTATACACAGTTTAAGTGAAAATGGGTCATACCCAATTCCACTAAAACCGATTGAAAATTCCGCAAAAATCTTCTTAAAATTTGTTTAATTACTATTTAGATTTACTATATGACCACATAAATGTGGATCATATTGACCTCTCCCGCAAGGGGAGAGGCGGAGACTGAACCTACTGAGCAAGTTTTGTTTTATATAAAATAAAAAACAAGCATAAAATTTACTTCATTTTCATTCCGATTTTTATTTGATATTTTTGAGAAATTCCAGCATTAAGCTCTAGAACATATTTAGCAGGAATTGGAGATTTAATAGTTTTTAGAGAATGCGGAATCGTGTTTTTTTCTATATAAATTATTTTTTTATCCTTATTCATAAAAATCATGTCCAATGGAATTATCGTATTTTTCATCCACATTCTGATTTCTTGCTCTGCTCCAAAATCAAAAAGCATTCCGCATTTTTCACAAAGATTTTTTCTAAACATTAGACCTTTTTGTTGCTGAGAAGATGAAGTTGCATATTCAACTGAAAATTTCTCGTCTCCAAAAAAAACATCTCCTTTTTGAACTTCACAACCTAATAAAAATAAAAAAACTAAAAAATATCTCATGCCTATTCCATTATGGTAAAACTAAATATTAATTTTACATTTTGTGTTTATTTTCTTATATTGGTTTTATTTTTTAAATAAACAACTTTTAAGTTCTTTTTGTTGCTTTTCAACAATTTAAGTGAAAATGGGTCATACCCAATTTCACTGAGACTGATTGAAAATCATTCAAAAATCTCCTTAAAATGTGTTTAATTACTATTTAGTTGTACCATACAATTTTCATTAAATCAGCAAGTTTTTTGAATGCCTCAATTGGTGTAAAACTAATTCTATCGCAGAGTAAGTAAACTTTTTTAGCAGAATCATAGATAAAAAAACTTTGAGAATCTTGTCCAATTATTAATTTTTCTATTAGAAAATCATGTTCATCAAATCTTTTATTGTATTCTAAAATATCTGGAAATAAAAAAAATCTTCCCTCAACTGTATGTGAAATAGTTCCGTAGAATTCTAGATCATAATAAATATATCCGTTTGTTTTTTCTAGAAATTTTAAAAAATCTGAAGGTAGTTCGCTGAAACGATTTAGCTTTAACGCCGAGTTCACATTTTCTGCGGATTTTACATTTACTCCATCAAAAGTTATTGCATTTTTTGCGATCATTCTCTACCTCCTTGGTTTGATGAAGATTGAGTAAAAACATCTGTTGAACCATTTCCAGCAGGCGAACTCCACCCCATCATTGCAGGAACAAAAACTGGATTTTTAATATCTGGGACAAACATTTTTGGAGGAGTTTCATATCCATATAGTGTTTGTTTTTTTATCTGTTTATCGTGATATTTTTTACATTGTTTTCTCTTAAAATCAAAAAGTTTATTTGCAAAAGGATGGGTTTGAATTAGCAACAAATTATCAGTATCAATAGCTCCACCATATTGCAAAGGAGTCTTGAAAATCACATCTAAATTTTCTGGTAATTCTTCATTTCTAATTTTTATAATTCCTTCGCGAGTCAAAGAAATTCCCCATAAAGATTTAATTCCTTCTTCAGAAAAACCAATATCTTTTAGAAATGTTTTTATAAGTTCATAGTAAGTTTTCGCATCGCAATAAATTGGATTTTCATGTTTTTTTTCAACAAGTTTTATAGGCATTTCAGGTAGCCCCATTCGTCCAATTTCATCTTGCCAAAAGCTCTTAGAAAACATTATTCATCATCCTCGTCTTTTTCTTTTTTTATAACCTTAAAGCTTCCATCAAAATTATTCAAAATAGTTGTAATAAATTCTACAAAACTTCCGCTTGGTTTTTCAAATTCTTCGTTTTCAAAAACAGTTTTTATATGTGGAAAATCACTGTCATTTATGCTTAAAAGCTCTATGCCTTTGTCTTCATATTTTTTCTTTAATTGTTGAAGTTTTCCATTATTAGTGTCAGAAAAAACAATCAAACTTCGGATCTCAAAAGGTATGTTTTCTTCACCATTAAATGCACTTGCACAAGCTCCTTTTATTCGATTTTTTAGTTCTAAATTTTGAGCTAATGGAGAATCAATTTGCTCTTTATTTTCGTTCATCCAAACAGGCGATGGAGTGTCTGCTTCTGTTTCACCAATCATCATTTTTTCGACAGATTCAGGAACAAAACTCATGATAAAAAAAGTATTTTCATCGGCACAAGAAATAGGCATTTCTATATTTCCAACTTTTAGTTTTTTGAAGATTTGAAGATTATTTTTTTCTATAATTTTTTTAACTCGTTCTGGCATATCTTTCTCCTTTTTTATTGGCTCTTTTTGGGTAGCAATTTTGGTTTCAATAGTTTTTTCTATTGGTTTTTCTAGCGGTTTTTCAAATGGTGTTTCCAATGTTTTCCCAGCCGAATAGTGTGTTTCGTGTGGAATATATGAACTTTTTTCAATTATTTTTGGTCGTTCAGCTTCAGTCTGTTCTTCATGATTTTCATGTGGAGAAGGATATAATTCTTTTGTAGAAAAAAGTTTTAATTTTTTTCTAAAAACAACTAATCCCAAAATCCAAATTCCTAAAAAAACAGAAAAACTTATAACTATATTAGCAGGTAAATTATTAATGTTTTTCGCAATTAAAAGCAAGTGTTTTTCAGAAAATAAATTCATCCTAAATCTAACTATGAAAAAAATAAACATTGTCATAAAAATAGAAATAGTCCAAAAAAAATACGAAAAATATCTATGTTTCATCAGCAAATCTCAATATCTAATCTATCTAATAATCCTGTAACATCAGGATATGAAAATTTAGCTTTTGTAAGTTTATTCATATCAGGATCTATTGAATAATTTCTAGCATGTCTAAAATCTGTTTCCAATAAAAAACATCCTTGAAAAACGGCATCTTCTAAATTTGAGTAGCAAAAAGTTGTTTTAGTTAAATCACATTCATTAAAAAAAGTGTTTTTCATTGAGCAGGTTTCAAATGAATTTTTTTTAAATTTCATGCCGTCAAAAGTGCTATCATCAAGCATTGTTTCTTCAAAAGAAAATGAATATGAAAGCCCAATGTCGCTCCAATCTACTCCACGAATTTTGCAAGACTTAAAGATATTATCGGTAAAATTAGTTCCAGAAAAAGTGCAAAGAGAAAAATCTATAGTTTCAAAAGAACAATCTGCAAAATGACAATTTAAGAATTTGCTTTTTTGAAAATTGCAGTTTCTAAAAACGCACTGTTCAAAAATTTTATCCTTAAATGTTTTTTCTTTTTCAATTAAAGTTATGAATTCTTTATTTTCATATTCTCTGTTATCAAAACACATTTATTTTTTTACCTCAAATTTTATTTTTATGTCATCTATGATTCCTTCTCGTGAAGAATCTTCAATTTTAATTTCGTCTGCAAGAACTTGTTCTTTAATATAAGTATCCCATTTTTTCATTGATGCTAGAACTTTTTCACTTTCACTATTATATGAAATTTTAATGCGATCGGAAATATCTAAATCAAGTCGTTTTCGTTCATCTTGAATCACTCGAATAAAGTCTCGAGCTAGCCCTTCTGCATAAAGCTCGTCAGTAATTTCAGTGTCTAAAACAATAACTCCTGTGTTGTCAGCAAGAGCTTTTCCAGTAAATCCTTTTTTGATTTCAAGTCGTGATTCAAATTCATTTTCATTCAAAATATATCCTGCAATATGAAGTTTTTTATCTTTAATTTCGTATTGATTTTTTTTACTAGCAGGAATAATTTTTTGCAAAGCAGAACCTAATCGTTTCCCAACTTCTGGAGTTTTTATATATAAAAACGGCTCGGCGAAAGAGTTTAAATCTGATGAAAACAGAACTGATTTTAAGTTTAGCTCTTCTGAAATTAATGATGAGAATTGTTCTAGATTTTTGAAATCTTCACGAACAATTGTTGCGGATTGCAGAGGTAAACGATTCCGTAATTTAGTATTTTCACGAACTGTTTTTCCTGCGGAACAATATGCCCGAACAGCATCCATAGAAGAAATTAATTTAAGTTGCTGGTCGGATAAATTTTCCGCTTTTTTCCAATCTGTTAAATGCACACTTTCTTCACCCGTAAGGTTTTGAAAAATAAATTCACTAAGCATTGGAGTAATAGGAGCCATCAATTTCACAACAGAAACCAGCACAGTATACAATGTGTTAAATGCAATCTGCTCACTCTCTTTTGAAACATCAGTTCCCCAAAAACGAGTCCGAGAACGGCGGATATACCAGTTATTTAGAATCTCCAAAAATTTAGAAATTTCTTCCGTTGCTTTATCAAATTTATAACCGTCCAAAAGTCCAGTCATTTTAATTTCTAGCTCTTGTTTTTTAGCTAAAATATAAGTGTCTAAAATGTCAGAACTTTCCGAAATCTCTTCAGCTTTTATTCCGTCAGCATTTGCATAAAGTGTAAAGAAATGATATGCATTCCAAAGAGGCAAAAGTGCATTTCGGCTGGCTTTTTTTACAATTTCACCGTGTAAATCAATTGCTACTGTCTCTGCATTAAATAAATTTGAAGACAAAATAAACCATCTAAAAGGATCGGCTCCTATTGTTTGAAAAAGCTTATCTGGATCAGGGTAATTTTTTAACGATTTAGACATTTTTTTCCCGTCACCAGCCATAACCATTCCGTTCGTCATAACATTTTTATAGGAGGGAATATTAAACAAGGCTGTTGATAAAACAATTAAACCGTAAAACCAACCACGAGTTTGTTCATCTGCTTCGATAATAAAATCAGCAGGAAAATGTCGCTCAAATTTATCTTTGTTTTCAAAAGGATAATGAATTGATGCATAAGGCATTGAGCCAGCATCAAACCAACAATCCATTACAAAAGAAACTCGTCGCATCATAGTTTTTCCAGTTGGATCGGCAGGATTTTTATAAACAATTTTATCAATTTCAGGACGATGTAAATCTTTAATTTTCATGCCACTAGCTTTTTCAATTTCGGCAATGGAACCAAAAATATCTATGCGAGGGAAATCTGCATTATCTGATTCCCAAACAGGCATTGGAGTTCCCCAAAAACGATTTCTAGTAATTGACCAATCTCTCGCATTTTCTAGCCATTTTCCCATACGACCATTTTTTATATGTTTTGTTATCCAATTTACATTTTGATTATTAGCGATAATTTGTTTTTTGATTTTCTGCACATTTACAAACCATGAATCGATTGGCTTATAAATTAACGGAGTTCCTGTTCTCCAACAGTGAGGATAATTGTGAACAATAGTTTCTTGTTTAACTAAAATACCTCGTTTTTTTAAGTCTTGAATAATTGGCTCATTTGAGTCAAAAACATTTAGTCCTAAGTAATCTTTTATAGGAGCAATAAATTCTGCTTTTGCATTTACAGGGCAGACAACCTCTATTTTTTTTTCAACCAATAAATTATAATCATCTTCACCAAAAGGAGCTATATGAACTAACCCAGTTCCGTCTTTTGCCGTGACAAAATCTGCACAATGAATTTGAAAACATCCTTGTTTTTTCATGTCTTTGAAATATGGAAAAATTGGTTTATACGGCATTTCTTCCAAATCAGAACCTTTGTAGCGATTTATAATTAGTGGATTCTTGAAATATCTTTCGGCTAAGTTTTCGGCTAAAATGTATTTTTTTCCGTCTTCCTCAACCTCAACATAATCTATATTTTTTCCAACAGCCACAATCATATTAGACGGCAAAGTCCACGGAGTAGTCGTCCATAAGACTAAAAAAGTATTCGGTTTATTTTCAAGCTCAGCTAAAACAGTAATAGCTTTATCAGTTCGTTTTTTATATTCAAGCTCTACATTTGAAGAGGGACATTCCGCTCCCCAAGAATACGCCATTGTTTTGTATGCTTTATAGAGAAGACCTTTTTCATGGAGTTTTTTTATAACAGCAATCACAGATTCCATGTAGTTTTTATCCATTGTTTGATATTGATTTTCATAATCTCCCCAGCGACCAATTCGCTTTAATTGTTTGATCCAAGCTGACTTATAAGTGTGAACACTTTTTTCGCAAACAGCATTAAAATTATCAATTCCATAGTCTAAAATTGCTTGGCGATCTAATAATTTATTTTTTTTACAGACCTCAATTTCAACTGGCAAACCATGACAATCCCAACCGAAATTTCGCTTAACTTGATGACCTCGCATAGTTTGATAACGACAAACCGCATCCTTCATTGAAGATACTGAAATATGTCCGTAATGCGGTTCTCCATTGGCGCCGGGAGGGCCATCCCAAAACACAAAAGATTTTGCACCTTCACGATTTTTTACTGATTTTTCAAAAGTTTTATTTTCTTCCCAGAATTTCTGTATCGCTGTTTCTATTAGTGGAAATGAAGGTTGGGATGTTGTTGGTTTATATTTCATTGAAATCCTTTTTTATCATAAAACTATACATTAAAAAAAGTTTTTTTTCAAGAAGTTTATTGATTTTCTTTTACAACTTAAGGTTATGAAATAAAAAAACGGATTTTGCAAAGTTGAGTGATTTATTTATCGTTAAGAAGTTATTTTTTCGGTAGTATTCTTTTTATTGGCAGGTAGAAGATGTATTAACAACGTTAATACAAAACTTAATTAAAAAAGATTGCAAGAAAGCTAGTAACATAAAGAGCTTCATAAAAGAATGTATTAACAACGTTAATACATTAAATGCCTCTGTTTTTTTATGGAGTTCAATCAAAGGTTGTGCTAGTTTTCAAGGAGGTTTTTATTCGCAGATATTGGCTTCGCTACAAGTTATTTCTGTTAGGATATGTAAACAATCAATTACATCAGAAAGCAAAACAGAATCCACAAAACCATATACTACATCATTTCCTTCGCCAGTTGTTTCTGTTGTTGAGTAGCCTTTTCCATTTATTGTAAGAAATGACTCTTCTATTCCAGTAGTAAGGCAATCAAATAAAGGTTTTGTAGATAATTGACTAGCACAACCAAGACCATTAGCATAAACATCACACCCATCTTTATTATCCCAAATCCAAGTATTTATATTTTTTAGGATAATGTTTTTTAGAAGTAATCCATCAGCACTAAAATAAGTTCCTGATGTTGTTGGATAACCTTTAATTACTGTCTCGACGACAACAGATCCAAACATCCCAATAGCAGTTTCTAAGTTGTCTATGGTTAAAATATCTATATTAAGATATCTTGTTTTTATATCGTAAATTTTTTCTTCTTCGTTTTCACCAACAATGTTCAAAGTATCAATATCTGCCATATATGCTTTTGAAGTATTGGCAGATAAAGCCCCACTTAAAATCATATTATTTTTTATTTTTATTTCATTAGTAGTTGTATTCTCAACTATTGCATTTCCCATGATATTTGCTTTTTTTGTGATATCATTTAATGTTAAATTATTAATCTTAGGACAAGTGCTTTCGTCAAGATTGCAATCTTCAACATTTATCATTATTTCTATATTAGACAATTCAAATGTATCAATTCCATAGCTTGTTCCATTTTTTGCATTTTCATAATGTATAGTATCAAAAACTTCCATTCCTTTTGCATCAATTTCTCCAGCATTAATTATATTGTGATACCCCATTTTTAAGTCTGTCTTCATAATCTGATTGTTTATATCACCTGTTAATTTCCTATGAATGTAACCTAAGCTATTTTGAATTGATGCAACTTTTAAGACAATACTATCATCCGCTGAATCAAGATCCCAAGCTTTAGTTGTGTCCATCCAAGATTGATTTGAGCTGTAAATAAATCCATCTTCTGTATACCCTCCTTCTGGACCAAAGAGAAGAGCAATTTTTCTAACTTGTAACGGTTTTATATCTTCAGAAGAAAGAAGGATTAGCCCCTCTGTTATTGGAGTTCCTGAGCTTAAAACTTTTCTTCTAGCCAACAAAACATAAGACATTCCAAAGCGATTCTCTTCTTTAATTGAAGTTGGGATTCCAAAATCATAAAGAATAGCAAATGGAACTTCTTTAATTTGTGTCGTAGAAGTATTTTCAAATAACACAGGGGACTCATTTAAATAGTTTTGAAAAATGCTTTTAACTTTCATAACCTCACTAGCAATTGTAGCATTCTCTAAGGCAGTTTTTTTTTCTAAATTTTGTTTGTGCAAAAAAGGTAATAATCCAGCAATAATTACTAGAATTAATAGAACTTCTAAAAGCATTCGTCCGTGTATTCTCATTTTATCCTCCATCACTTGTTGATGAAACTGAGTCTAGAAAGCATTCTATTGCTCCACCTTCAAAACTTGGATTAAGTATTTTGTAAATATATTCTAAGTTTTCTATAATGTTGCATTGAGGATTTAGAGTTGTAAGCTTAAAATCAGTTATTTTTGTAACACCTAGACTTTTTAATATTCCTTGTTCATCAATCCAATTAGGACTCATAACTTGTAATTGCGAAATTAGTGTCAAATCTGTTTCTATTATTAACTCATTTATTTTTAAGTAATCTGCTACAAAAGATTTTGGAGAAAAAGTTTCACCCATATTTTTAACATTTAAATTATAAATAGTGAAATTATCTTTTATTATTAAATTAGCATTATTCTCACCATAAATTGTTAATGCTCCACTTCCAGCACTTATTTTTTCTGTGCTTAAAGCCGCTTCGGTGTTAAGTTTCAACATTTTAGAAATCACAAGATTTTTTATATCGGCATTTTCAGTTATTATAAGCGTGTTATAAAAGAATCCCTCTTGGGCATAAAGATTAGAGTTAATGAGTTCATTTTCATCAGGTTCAACAGAAGTTTTTAAGTGATTAACTTGAATCCTTCCATTGTCTACTTGTAATGAATTACAGGTAATTTTATGCACATTTTCTATATTAAATTTTGTGTCTCCAACTCCGAGTGATAAATCAACTTCCATTCTATTTGCATTATCTAAATTTGATGACCTAGACAATAAGGTATTTTCTTTTTGAGCAGGTTTTATATTGAAAAGTCTATATACAATAGCATGATTTACACCTTCAATTTGAGTTTTCCAAGCTCCTTTATTTCCATAAACAGAGCTCTCCTCTGCATAACCAGCATCATTTCCTAAGTGTTCTAAAAGGTTTGTCCCTTGAACAGGTGAGATATTTTTAGTTAGATAAATAATTAAAAAACTTTCAACTTTTTCATTGGTTTCCGTCTCTTCATTCTCTGTATCAGTTTCAGTTACATTAAATTTTTTAGACATTAGCTGATATTTTTTTATTGATTGAGAAAAATGCCGAAAATTTTCAGTTAATCCATAATCTCGCATAGTATATAATAAATTTTGATCAAAAAGATTTTCAGAAAAATCAACCTTCCAATTATCAGAATTAATAGCAATATAATTTTGAGAAGCTTTATTTAATGCGTCTAATTGTTTAGCTAAATTAATACTTTGAATCTCTTTCGTTTTTTTATTCATTTGATTATAGATAAAAGGTGAAACCGCCATTAAAATTCCTAAGGCGAAAATCATTTCTAGTAATCCAAACCCTGCTTCTCTTTTCAAAAATGATTTCTTATCAATTTCCATTATCTTCATCCGCTATTTTTTCACTTATGTATATTAAGAATTTAGAATAAAGCCCAGCTGTATTAGTGGTTCCATCTCCATAAACATGTTTAATTATATCTAATAGTGGGACATCTCCCTTGGAAAAATTTCCAGAATTAACAAAAACATCATTAACAAAACTTTGAGTTCCTGAAAGATCTAAAAAATAAGGATAATTTCCATTATCTAGTTTTTCTCCAAATAAAATCTTAGAGGTATAAATAGTGGGAGCGGTGAGGGTAGCAGAAAGCATATTTTGATCATCATTCAATCCACGAACAGCACTGTTGATAATTAAAGGATGTTCTTCATTCCAAGCAATATCAACAAGGTTCATAATAGGATTTCCAGTTTCGTCTAAACAACACTCTCCGTCATTATTGCTACAAACAGGCTCTTCTTCAATAGATTTGCAAGTGCTGGAAATAAATGTAAAAGAGTTATCAATTTTCAGCTCAATTTCTTCATCAATTTCGGTTTTTCCTTCCATAGTCAAAGTTATTTGCCCTACTAAATCACTACTCATTGCCCTTGTAAATTCCAAAGTATCTGTGTTCGCTGTTGTTAGAGTTATTTCTTTTGTTTCAATTATGTCGCTAGTTAAATTACCATGTATTTTGAAAGCATCATCAGTTATAGTCTCAACAGTTATGGAGTTAAATTCAGCGTTTGGAACATCAATAGTTTCTAAAACGGCTAGATTTTTTACAATTAGATTTCCAGTCTCTACTTCTTTTGCATAAATCATATTAGCATTTTCTATATTTTGGCTATTCATATTTAAGTCCACAAGAAAAGTATTTCCTTGTCCTAAATCATCAATCTTAAACCTAGATAGAAAAGTATAATTAACATCGTTTTCTTGTAGAGCCATTAGAATTGAAAAAGGCGGTAGAGTATATCCCCATTCTTCCTGTGTCATTTTCCAGATTCCAGCAGAATTAATGATCTCGCCATCTTCTTCTAAAACTCCCCCCATAGCACCAATAGCCTCAGCCATTTTTCTTCGTCGGAGAAAATCTATCGTAAGTTTTGAAATAAGATGATAGTCCGTAGGGTTTTAAGGTAGAAATTAAAGTGCTATCACGAAGAATTGTTATTCCATCATTTAGAGTAGGGCGGTCTCTCATATATGCTAGTGCTGATGCCCCAAGTTGTCGGATTTTATGTGAGATAGCTTGGTTTTGTCCTGTTTCTCGTCGTTTGAATTCTTTTTGCATCATAAAGGGAATAGCTATAATTAAAATAGCCATGACCAATAAAACTTCTAATAGTAAATTTCCTCTTTCTCCCATAAATAAAAGAATATACAAGAAAAGATAAATTGCAAATGAAAAAGATAGTCCTTAGTAAAAAATAGATTAGAAAAAAAAATAATTTCATATCGTCCCGTTGTTATTTAGATTTACTATATTTATAAGCTCTTTACAAAAGAGAGTTAATGAATTATACTAATTTTCAAAATTGAGAAAAATATAGAAATCAAAGATTTTGTATTTTTCTAAGGAAGGTAAAAATGTTTAGAGTTTACTTTGATATGGACGGGGTTTTAGCCGATTTTGCTAAAGGAGTTGAAAATTTACAGTTAGGATATTCTATAGAAAAATTAAATAATTCTGGAAAATTTCTAAATGAAGAGAATAAAAAACTAAAAATCAACATGTATGAAAAAATAGATAAAACAGGTGTCTCTTTTTGGGAAAAATTGCCTCTCATGGAGAAAACAAAAGAGCTTTACGACTATTGTTTGCACTACAATCCATATATTTTAACAGCGGCTCCGAGTACTTTTGGAGTGGATCATTCACTATTTAAGAATGCTGAGATTGGAAAAAAAATATGGGTAAAAAAACACATAGGACAAAAACAATTAGATAGATTTATTTGCACTGAAAGTTCACTAAAATCTAGTTTTGTAGATAAAGAAAAAAGCAAACAAATTTTAATAGATGACAGAATAAAAAATATAGAAAGTTGGGAAGACGCAGGTGGAATTGGAATTTTATTTAAAACAGCAGAGCAAGCACTAATTGATTTAAAAGAATTGGAGAAAAAATGGGAAAAATAAGAGAAAAATTATCAAAAAGTTTTGATTTTACTAGAAGAGATATTTATCTTTTCAAAAGGCTTTGGAATACAGCACTAAAAAAATATGTTGTTTCTGTTTTTATAGCTTTTGGTTTTATGCTGATTTCCGCAGGTGGAGAAGCATATAGTTTATCTCTATTAAAACCAACTTTTGACAAGGCTTTTTTTGAAAAAGATCATGTTTTTATGGGCTGGATTGCTTTACAAATCATAGGTGTTTTTTTCTTAAAAAGCATGGCATTATACGCTCATGTTTACATAATGGGAATGACTGGATTAAAGGCGACTCGTGAGATGCAGATACGAGTTTTCAAGAAATTTTTAGATATGGATTTAGCTTTTTTTGGAAGACAATCTTTTGGAAGACTATCAACTCTTTTTAGTATGGATAGTGCTGTAATTAATGCAGTTTTGCAGTCGTTTTTTACTAAGTTTGCGAAAGATATTCTAACTATAATTGCGATGGTTTGCTATATGGTTTATCTTTCTCCTCAAATGTCTTTAATTATTTTTGTTCTTCTTCCGGCGATTGCTTTTCCATTAGCAAGTTTAGGAAGAAAATATAGAGCTATTTTCGGAAAAACTATGATAATTCATGAAAATTTTACTACATTTTTTATGCAGATTTTACAAAGTATACCAGTTGTGAAAATATATGGAAAAGAAGATTTTGAAAAAAATAAAGCTCATAAAGTTTTATCAGGGCTGTTAAAAATTGAAAAAAAAGGATTAAAAATTTCTGCTCGTTCTCGTCCTATTATGGAAACATTGGGTGGATTTGCTATTGCGGGGGCTTTGATTTTGGGGGCGGCTCAAGTATCAAGTGGTATAATTACGACAGGTGATTTAGTTGCATTTTTAGCTATGCTTTTTGCTTGTTATAGACCTTTGAAATCTCTCTCAGGAACATTTATTCAAATGCAAACTGCTATGAAAGGAACTGAAAGATTATTTAGTTTATTAGACAAAAAAGCAGAAATTTTTGATAAAAAAAATGCTGTTGAGCTTTCTACAAAAAAAGCAAAAATTTCGTTTAAAAATGTAGATTTTTCATATCACCAAGATGGTCATAAAAAAAAGGTTTTACAAAATATCTCGTTTGAAGTTCCTGCTGGAAAAACGGTAGCATTAGTTGGAATTTCAGGTGGAGGAAAAACAACTATAATGAATTTAATTCCTCGTTTTTATGAGGTTGAAAAAGGGACAATTAAAATTAATGGTAAAAATATAAAAGATTTATCTCTAAAATCTATGCGAAAACACATGGCTTTTGTTACTCAGGACACAATGCTTTTTGGTGGTTCTATTGCTGAAAATATAGCTTATGGTTCTAATGATGAAAATGTAAGACATGAGGATATTGTTCAATCAGCAAAACATGCTGCAGCTCATGGGTTTATTACAAAATTTAAAAATGGATATAAAGAAAATGTAGGTGAAAGAGGAGGACGATTGTCAGGTGGGCAAAAACAGCGAATTTCAATAGCACGGGCTTTATTGAAAAATGCTCCGATTTTATTGTTAGATGAAGCAACTTCTGCACTTGATACAAAGTCTGAATCAGTAGTTCAAAAAGCTCTGCAAACTTTAATGAAAAACCGTACGACATTAGTGATTGCTCACCGACTTTCTACTATTATAAATGCTGATAAAATCATAGTTATTGATGACGGAAAAGTTATAGAACAAGGAGATCATAACGAGCTTTTGAAGAAAAAAGGTTATTATTCAAAGCTCTATCAAATGCAATTAAAAAAGAAGGAAAAAAATGCAACAAAATAAAAAAGTTCAATTCTTAAAATTAACGATATTTTTTCTAATTTCATTATTATTAATGCAGTGGATTTTTCCTCCAAAAAAAGAAATAACAAATGAAGAAAAAACACAACAAATTGAAAAAAAAGTTGAAGTGATTCGCAATCCAATTTCTTTTCAAAATAAATTTCTTAAAGGAGAATTTGATATAAATAATGCAAGGCTTGATTCTGTTTTGCTAAAAGATATTTATAAAACTTCTAAAAAAGAAGAAAATATATCTTTAATAAATAACGATTTTTTTGTTGAATTTGGATTTTTAGGTGATGAGAAAATTAAATCTTCAACTGCAAAAAAATGGAAAAAAATTAGCAGTGATTCGAATCAAATAATTTTACAACAAATAGTTAAGAATTTAAAATATGAAATTAAATTTTTAACAAAAGATAATCATATTTTAAGTGTTGAACAAAGAGTGAAAAACACAGGTAGTAATGCAGAAAAAGTTTGGGCTTATGGACGACTGGTTAATAAAACAATTCCTAATTCTGGTTATGTTCATCAAGGTTGGACTGGATATTTAGGTGGAGATTTTACAGATTATGATATTGATGATCTGCAAGAGCAGAACGAAAAAATAGCAAATGCAACAGGTTGGTTTGGTTGGACGAATCACTATACACAAACAATTTTGAAGACCGATGCGATTGCTCCGACAGTTAATTTTTCAGCGACAGAAATAGAAAGCCAAGCGGATTTTCAGACTAAGGAAATTATATTAAATTCAGGTGATTCAAAAACTGTTTTTACAAAAATTTATGCAGGACCAAAGCAGGAAAATGTTTTGTTAATTGCAGAAAAAGAAGGCTTTGAGTTTCTGTCTAAATCGATAGATTATGGATGGCTTTTTGTGATTTCAAAACCACTAGCACAAGGACTTCATTGGCTTGGGAAGTTGTTAGGAAACATGGGCTGGGCGATTATTTTGCTAACACTTTTGATTCGTCTTGCATTGTATCCACTTTCTAAAAAAAGCCTAGTTGCTATGGCGAAAATGAAAGATCTGCAACCAAAAATAAAAGCACTTCAAGCTAAGTTTGCGAGTAATAAAATTAAACTCCAACAAGAAATGATGAAGTTGTATAAGACTAATAAAGTTTCGCCTGCGGGTGGTTGTGTTCCGATGCTTTTGCAAGTGCCGATTTTCTTTGCACTTTATAGAGTTTTGATGGTGTCGTTTGATTTACGACAAGCGGGATTTTTGTATATTAAAGATCTTTCGCAAGCCGATCCGACTTCGTTATTTAATTTATTTGGAGCGATTCCTTTTGCAGTTCCTGAGTGGTTGCCAGCAGTTGGGATTTTGCCGATTTTAATGGGGCTAGCAATGTGGGTTCAACAGAAAATTCAAGGGACAACTTCTACCGCTCCAAAAAATAAAATTATGTCATATTTGCCGATAATTTTTGTTTTAATGTTTGGTGGATTGCCTGCTGGATTGGTTCTTTATTGGATGATGAGTAATGTTTTCTCCCTCGCCCAAACATATATAATCCAACGAAATATGGATTAAAAAAGAAAGGAATAATTTATGGAAATAAAATTAAAAAATTTTGGAAAAATCAAAGAGGCAGAAGTTAAATTAGATGGTTTAACTTTAATCGCTGGAAAAAACGATACTGGAAAATCAACAGTTGGAAAAGCTTTATTTTCAATAATTTCTTCTCTTAAAGAATATCCTGATGAATTTGAAAAAATAAAATTAGATACATTTTATAGGGAGTATTTCTATAAGTTAATGCAAGTCTTTCAACGAAAATCAGATAATGTTACGCTAAAAAAAGAAATGGAAAATTTATTGCCTTTTAGGTTTAGACAACAAATTGCAAAAAGCAATTTGTTGGAAGTTTTAGAAAAAATGAAGTTAGCTAATGTCGCTGAAACAAATGAAGATATAAAAAAAGCAATTGCGTTTTTAAGAAAAGAAGAAACAGAAATAGAAAAAATTGATGAAATTTCAAGAAGAGCATCTGCTTTAACTTTTTTTGGAAACTTGAATAATTCTGTTTACAAAGGTGATCTTGCAACAATAGATTATAAACACGGTGATAAAAAAATATTATCGTATGAAATTACGAATAATAAGTTAAAGTCTAATTTTGAAACTAAAAATTTAGGCATGTCGTTCAATGATATAGTGTTTATTGATAATCCTTATGTCTTAGAAAATTATAAAAAACCAAATTCAAAATACACTGAAGATTTAATAGAAAAAAAAAATAATGCTACAAAGAAATTATTAACTGAAACTTTTTATAAAAATATATTAAAAGAGTTTGAAAATATTTTTAATGGTGGTGAGTTTGTCGTTGGTAAAAATGGAGAACTAAAATATAAAGTAAATAATGATTCTGATGAACTTGAAATTCATAACATAGCAAGTGGAACAAAATCATTTGGGCTTTTATATATATTACTAAAAACTGGAATGATTGGAAAAGACAGTTTGATTGTTTTAGACGAACCAGAAAATCATTTGCACCCTGCTTGGCAAATAAAATATGCTGAAATAATCTGCAAAATGACTAAAGATGGATTTACTTTTCTGATTACTTCTCATAGTTCAGATTTCATTCAGGCTATAAATTTATTTAGTGGGAAAAATGAAATCAAAAATAAAACTAGTTTTTATCTAGCTGAAAAAATAGAAAAAACAAATTATAGTAATATAAAAGAAAAAACTTCAGAAATGAATGTAATTTTCAAAAATTTGGTTGATCCAACAGATAAATTCTTCGAGTTTTTGAAAAATGAATAAAATAAATTATACTGAACTTTGCTCAA
The DNA here is from genome assembly GCA_002084505.1 of Rickettsiaceae bacterium 4572_127. Classification (GTDB taxonomy): domain Bacteria; phylum Pseudomonadota; class Alphaproteobacteria; order Rs-D84; family NBLK01; genus NBLK01. Next base: position 1,922 of record NBLK01000018.1, on the reverse strand, counting down.
AATATAAAGAAACTTTTTGTGGTGGATGTGATGTGAATCAGTATTGCCGTGATAAAATTATATTAAGTGTAGATTTTTATTTTAATGAAAATGAAAAAATTGCTAATTACATAGAACATAAACATTATACTTGGATATTTGAACATAAGCTAAATACTTTTGATGAAATTCTTATTGAAATCTTAGAAAAAATAAATCATTCTGTTATAGAATTTTCAAAAATAAAAAAAGATATAAAAAGACATAAATTCTTTCTTCTTTTTGGGAAATATGTTACTGAAAATGTTAATAAGATTTTCTTAAAAAAACAAAATAAATTCCCACCTGCTTTTTTCAAAAAACATTTTCGTAATAAAATTTTATCAAATGAGCAAACAACCAATGGATTTGTTGAAGTAAATAAAATAAAAGTTCCTATTTATGTTCAAGAATGTGAGGAGTTTGAGTTAAAATGTGGATAGATGAGAAGCCAGTTTTTATTCCTGAAATTGCATTCGTAGGGCGGTCTAATGTCGGAAAATCTTCACTTATAAATGCTCTCACAAAAACACATAAATTGGCGAGAACTTCTTCTACACCAGGGAGAACTCAAAGTCTAAACTTTTTCAATTGGGAAGAAAAAATTATGTTGGTGGATTTGCCGGGGTATGGATATGCTAAGGCTCCAAAGAAATTAGTGGCTAGTTGGCAAGGTGTTATGAAGGATTATTTGCGAGGGCGAACTGTTTTGAAACAAGTTTTTTTACTGATCGATTCTCGTCATGGAATTAAAAAAGTAGATTCAGAAATGATGAAAATGCTAGATGAATGTGCAATTACTTATCAAATTATTTTGACTAAAATAGATAAAATTTCAAAAACTTCGTTGGAAAAAGAAGAGAAAAAAATATCTAAAATTCTAGATGATCATCCTGCGCTTTTCCCGACTTTTATTTCCACAAGTTCTGAAAAAGGAACGAACCTAAAACTTCTTAAGAATGAGCTCTTAAATATATCAAGTTAAAAAACATCTATCCAAATGTAGCAAAAATCGGTAGAAATGATTTGCATTGTTTCTAAAAATCTTGTAAAGTTTCTTTATGAAAAATAAAATAGAATATTGGAAACGGCTTCGTGAAAGCGGTATTGGAAATGATTTATTGATTCTCCCCGGAGCGAATGTATTTATCGAAAATGCAAAAGGAGAAATTCTAATGCATAAAGGATTTAGTCATGATTTTTGGAGAAACATTGGTGGTTTATCTGATGACAATGAATCTCTTTGGCAGTGTGGAACTCGTGAAGTAAAAGAAGAAACAAATTTAGATGTAAAAAATTTAGTTCCATTTGCTATTAGAGATGACCCTAATTTGAAAAATAAAAAATATAATATATTTTTGCATTCCATGTCTTTTTGGACTAAAGATTATAGCGGTAAAATAGTAATGGATAAAACAGAAATTAAAGAACTAGGTTGGCTAGATTTAACTGATGAAAAATATAAGTTTCGCAAAGGCACCCAAAGATTTGTAAATGCATTTCTGGAATGGAAGAAAACAGGGCGGTTTCAATATATAACGAATAGGGGAAAATGACCCCTCCCCAAAATAGCTAGAGCTATTTTGACCCTCCCACAAGGGGTGGGTGATGATTCGGAATTGCTTCGCAATGTTTTAGTTTTTTTAGGGCACCCACAAGGAATGCCCCTACAATAAATATATTAAAGACGGATTTTCTTCATCATTTTTAGTTTTTTATAGAAGGTGAGAAAAGAAAGATTCTGTATTGTGAGATTCCTGTCTTCGCAGGAATGACTCGGTCTATCACCCACCCCTTGTGGGAGGGTCAAAATATCTTTAGATATTTTGGGGCGGGGTAAAAAGTATTGCGAGTGAATTTTCTGTTTATGCAGGAATCTCACAATAATTAATAAATAGTAATAA
>NBLK01000017.1 GCA_002084505.1 Rickettsiaceae bacterium 4572_127 | reverse complement strand
GCCTCATTAAGTTCTGCAATTGCATGGGCAGTATCATGAACTAGTTTTTCAGCATAAGGACAAGTCGGCGAAGTCAAACTCATATCAATTTTTACATCTCCAAATTTAGAAATATCAATGTTGTAAATCAATCCGAGATTATAAATATCTATCCCAATGTCTGGATCCTCAACGGTCTTAATTGCATTGATAACGTGCTCTTTTGTAGGGCAAATTTCCGTCGTGTTTTTAGTCCCAACAGAGGTAGAAAAATCAGGGGCATCAATTGATTTGATATGTATTTTTTCTGTCATTTTTTTCCTTAAAATGAAATTGTAATTCCATTTTTTATTTCTAAATCCTGACGATCCAAAGAATGCAAAACAGGCTCATTATCATACCTATAATCGACAATAAAATCAAGGCTCATGTTATCTGCTAAATGAAAACCAAGTGTTGCATTTACTAGAATTCTATAATCATCAGCTCGTCCAGAATCCACTTGATAATAAGATGTTGAAGCAATATAAAACCGTTTCTTTTTATCATATCGAAAGGATAAATAATTACTAGAACGAATAATTTCTGTGTTATAAAAATCTTCTTCATGGCTTTCTTTTTCGTAAAAAAAACCATTTCCCAAATGAAGATTAAAAGTAGGTGTTTCAAAAAAAGTAAACCGTAATCCAGCACCAATTAAATTGCGTTCTTCTAAATAAATAAAGTCATTAAATTCAGTTTGAGCAAAAGTTTCTGTGGCATAAAAAGATCCTATTTTTTCAGTAAATCTAGTATGAAAACTTCCTGAATTTTTATAGTTTTTTCCATTGGCCTTTGCCTGCTCTAACTCTCCTAAAAACAATAATTTTGAGCTGTCTTTTTTGTAATCAAGGCGTCCTTCTCCTTCGTAAGTTTTTGATTCGGAGTTTCCAGAAAGATGAGTAAAATTAAATGAGCTTTGTAATTTCCATCCGTCTTTAAAATCTTTTTTTCGCACTTTTTCTATATTTACAATTCCATGAGAAACTGTGCTGAAAAACAATAAAATTATAAATATCTTTTTCATTTTAATTTCTCCAAGGTGTTTTTTGTTTCTTTAAGAGCGACTTCAATATCTTCTTTTGTGTTGTAGATTCCAAGTGAAAAACGAAGGGTTGGTTTTGAAAAATTCAAAGCACAATGTAGAGGATGAGCGCAATGTTTTCCAGCTCGCACACAGATATTTTTCATGCCCAACATAGTTCCTAAATCGTTAGAATTTACGCCTTCAAACGAACATGAAACTAAAGATTTTTCTGCAGTTCCTAAAATCTTTGCACCTAGTTTTTTCAAGCCTTTTTTCAACATTTTCACAAGTTTTTCTTCTTCTAAAATCAGCTGGGCAAAGTTGTTTTTTTCTAGCCATTTCATAACCTCTGCCAGCCCAATCGCCTGTGCCGAAAAAGGAGTCCCTGCCTCCCAACTCTTCGGAAAATCAGCAGTTGTATAATTATTTTTTTCTACATTTTCTATCATTCCTCCGCCTAAAAATGGAGGCTCTAAATCCTCAGGATTTTTAATATACAAAACTCCGATTCCCGTTGGAGCATAAAGTTTATGACCTGAAAAAACATAAAAATCACAACCTAGTTTTTCTAAATTAATTTCGGCAGAATGACAAATATGTTGAGCTCCATCCAGCAGAATCTTCGCTCCATATTTGTGGGCTAAATCAACTAATTTTTTCAAATCACCTGTCTGCCCAAGCACGTTAGACATAGCAGAAATCGCAATTAAATTAATTTTTTTAGTCTTTAATTTTTCTTCAATAAACTCAAAATCATAAAAAGTTTTAGAGTTATAAGGAGCTATAAAAAAATCACATTTTTTAGTTCTTGCTAAGTTCATCCAAGGTAAAAAATTACTATGATGTTCAGTTTCCGAAATTAAAATTCCGTTTAACTTTTTTTGAGAATAAGCAATTGCTACCTTATTTATTGCATCTGTCGCTCCGCTCGTAAATGCTATTTTTTTTTCACTAACTCCCAAGTAATTCGCAATTGTTTTTCTAGCATTTTCATATTTTTCGGAAGCATTCCCAGCCAGTAAATATCCTGCTCGATGAACAGGTGCATTTTCATAAGAATAAAAGTTGCTGATAGAATCAACTAAAACTTGCGGTTTTAGAGCTGTCGCGGCAGAATCAAAATATCTTAATTCAGGATTTTTTGTAAAAATTGGAAAATTATTTTTCATTTTTTTTATCTCCAATCAAAGGATTGTACACCATAATTGCATCATTTTTTGTAACAAATTCAGTTTTTAAAACTTTTCCATTTCTGTCTTTTATATTTCGATAAATCTCATTATGTCTTGTATAAAAACCTAAAACATGTTGTTTTATTTTATGTTTTTTTTCTATAATTTCATAATCATAAGAAACGATTTTATCACTCAAAAGCTCTCCTTGTAAATAAAGACTATCTTGCCAAATCAAAAGTTGAAAACTCTGTTGAGTTGGATTGTAAATTTGAAGATCAATGTAGTTGTAAGATAAAGTCGCTCCACTTCCAAACGGTTGAGTTCTTTTTACATCTGGAAAAACATCATATCCGTGTCTCCATCTTTCTGTAATTTCTAGTGGAGAATGTAAGGCAATCCAATAAATTAAATTACCTAATTGGCATAAACCACCACCAATTCCTTTTTGAAGAGTGCCATTGTGAAGAACTAGTCCTTCTAAATATCCCTTTTTCTTAGTTGTTTTACCAACAAGTTTCCAAAAAGAAAAGGTCTCATTTGGTTTTATTAAAATTTTATTTATTTTTTCAGAAGCAATTCGCAAATTTGTTTTTTTATTCTCCTGTAAATACATATCTACAGATTTTAACTTTCTCATTAAAATAGATTTATGAGTAAAGATTTTGTTTTTTAATTTTTCACTAGAAATAAATTTAGATAACTTTTTATTTGAAAAATACCATTGAAAATATCTTTTGTATTTAAAAAATATCTTTCCAAAAAATAAGCGTAACCAAGATCTTTTTTTCATTTCTTTATTTCTAACTTTTTTAACATTTCGTCAAAGTCGGATACGAATGTTTTATCTTGGATAGTTTTATATTTTTCAAATTCTTTTTCGGCACAAATTTTAGCTATTTCTGCTGTTACTTTTCCTGAGTTTTCCAAGACATCTTCTTCATTAAATTTCAAAAAAGCATTTAGTTTTTCAATCCAATCGTTCATAGTCATTTGGATTTTTCTCTCAGACTGATGCTCTGCATAATCAAGATACATAGAAACAATCCGATTAAGTGGTTTCAGCTCTTTTTCAGTCAAATAATTTTTCGCAGTGCTAACATCTGCCTTTCTAATTTTGCCTTTTGGAGCATTTTTCCAAGTCGTCAGTCCCATATTTTCTTTTTCAGAATCCGCACGAGATTTAATAATCTCAGGAGCTGTTTGTTTTGTAATTGTCCAATGGAGTTTATTTTGAACAGTCGCAAAAAATGTTTTCGTAGTCTCTGAATCCCTGCTGTAATCAATACTACATTGAGAATAAATGTCTGTAATTTTTTGATAAACTCTTCGTTCGCTACTTCTAATATCACGAATTTTTTCTAATTGCTCTTCAAAATAATCTTTACCAAAAATAGGCTGAGGATTTTTCAACCGCTCCACATCCATCGTGTAGCCCTTTATAATAAATTCCTTCAAAGTATTAGTCGCCCATATACGAAACTGTGTTGCTCGGTTGGAATTTACACGATATCCAACTGCAATAATTACACTAAGATTATAAAATTTTGTTTTATATTTTTTACCATCATCGGCAGTTGTTTCCAAAATGGAAATAACTGAATTTTCTAAAAGTTCTTTTGTTTCAAAGATATTTTTTAGGTGTTTTGAGATCGCTGGGATTTGAACACTAAAAAGCTCCGCAATCTTTTTTTGAGCTAGCCAAACTGTTTCATTTTTCAATAAAACATCAACTTTAACTTCACCAGTATCTGATTTGTATAGTAAAAATTTATTCATAGCAAACTTTCTTTTTAACTAATAGGAATTATTTCTTACCCCGCCCCAAAATATCTAAAGATATTTTGACCCGCCCACAAGGGGCGGGTGATAGATCGAGTTACTTTCTTTCATTCATAATTTCTTACTTTCCCGACGACAACCAAGGCGATAGTGTATTTATCTCTATATTTTCCATCAATTACAGCAACTCTTCTGTGGTGTCCTTCAATTTTGAATCCATGATTTAAGTATAAATTTATTCCGCGAAAATTTTTGGTATCTACAAGTCCTTCAAGGCGATTCATTTCAGCTTTTTCCCACTGTTTAATTAACAATTTTAGTAATTTTCCACCGATTCCTTTTCTCCAAAAAGCCTTACTTACTGACATTCCAAACGATGCCGATTTTTTGAACCAAGGGTGATCGTGCTTACTAAACATTCCACAACTTCCAATAACTTCACCTTTATAAAAAGCCAATAAAACACAATTTTCTTTTGTTGTATTAGCTGTTTTCCATTGGCTTAATGTTCTTTCTTTGTTCTTATCTGGTTGATTTGGATATTGATTTGTAAAAGAAGATTGCTCAGAAACACCTCTAATAAATCTATTGAAAGATTCAAAATCTGTTTTTTTAGGAGAGCGAATTACAATTTGCTCTCCTGTTTTTGTAGTAAAATTTATTTCTGAAATTTCAGTCATTCCTCTTCGCTTGCATCAAGTGAGATAAAAGTAATTTTATGGATTCGTCCTTTTTCCAAATCTTTAACATCATATTTTTTTCCATTAGCATGAGATTCGGCTATTAACTTTCCAGATTCTTTTCTTATACTAACAACCTCTGCTTCATGTTTATCATGTTCTTCAAAATGTTTTTCAAAAACAATAGCTAAGTCTCCTTCAATAACAACACTATCTTTATTTATAAAATAAATTGCATGTTCAGGGAGAATGTTTTTTGTAGCCTTAGGATGAGATTTCACAGCATAAAGTTTTTTTCTTTTTTTTATATGAAATGGAGCAAAAATCATAGCATCTGCCATTTTATCAATTTGAAGTTTTCCGTCAGCAGTTCCTTCGCCTAAAAGTGCTACCATCTTTTTTGAAGAATAATTATATATATTTTTTCCAAAAACAGTTTTTGAAAGAGCAACTATTCCTTTCGCAGATGGAGAAACATGTGGCTTTCCTCTACCTGCTTTATAATTATCAGAAAATTTATCCAAAACACCCGACTTATAAAGATTATAAACTTCTTCAATAAATTCCTCAGGCATCATTCCTAATGCTCGTGAAATTCCAGCCAATTCTGATTCATACATCTCTCTCTCAGAAGCTTCAATTCTATGATAAACTGAAGATGTCATTCCTGCTTTTTTAGCAAATTGAGCAACTGTAAAATCAAATTGGGAACGGATAAATCGCAACCCTGCCCCTAAAACTCGCAGGCCATTTTCTTCATTATGTCTTTTTCTTCTTTCTATTGCCTCTTTCCAGATTTCCATCATTTCAGAGCCTTCATCTTTTTCATTCATATAAAGATCACTCATATTGCAATCTAGAAATTCAGAGATTTGCTCCATTTGTGCTGGACTGATTCGACGAAAACCTTTTTCCATTTTAGACATAAGCGATAAACTTAGACCTAAAAAATCACAAAGTTCTTGCATTGTATAGCCTCGCATTCTACGAAACTTTCTAACTTTACTTGGGAAAACAATTTCTTCCATTATAGACTCCTTTTTTTGTCAATTTTATTCCAGCTTTTATTGTACAGAGTTTTTCACAAAAAGCAACAATTAATTTATAAACATAATCTTTATTGTATTTTTTTAGGCTATAGTAAGTCTAAATAGTAATTAAACAAATTTTAAGAAGATTTTTGCGGAATTTTCAATCGGTTTTAGTGGAATTGGGCATAGTAAAATTAAATAAGAACAACACATAACTTAAAGTTGAATTTTTCTTTTTTTATTAGTCAAAAATGTATTAACGTTGTTAATACATTTTTTTCTATACTCCTTGTAATTACTAATGATTTTACACTTAATTTTTAAAGTTGAATGTATTAACAATGTTAATACATTCCATCCAATAATCACCACTTCCCATTGGTTCAAAAAAAACTCTCAAAAAGTTTCTTGCGATTCAGATTGAAATGATTTATTCTAATTTTATGACAGAAAAAAATCGAATTATTGATACTAAAAAGCAAGATGACATTATTTCACTTCGCCCGCAATCATTAGATGAATTAGTTGGGCAGAAAGAACTAAAAGAGAATCTTCAAATTTTTATTTCGGCAGCAAAAAAGAAAAAAACAACGATGGATCATATTTTATTTCATGGCCCTCCGGGATTGGGGAAAACTACTTTATCTCATATTGTTGCGAAAGAGTTGGGTGTTGGATTTCGCGGCACTTCCGCTCCGATGATTGCTAAGTCAGGAGATTTAGCATCTATAATTACGAATTTACAACCTCATGATGTGCTTTTTATTGATGAAATTCATCGCTTGAATCCTGCTATTGAAGAGGTTCTTTATTCTGCGATGGAAGATTTTCAGCTAGATTTAATTATTGGCGAAGGACCTTCTGCTCGAACTGTGAAGATAGATTTAGTCCCGTTTACTTTAATTGGAGCGACGACTCGGACGGGGCTTTTGACATCTCCGTTGCGAGATAGATTTGGGATTCCAATGCGATTGCAATTTTATTCTATTGAAGATTTAGAAAAAATTATTTTCCGTTCTGCGAAAGTTTTAGATGTTGTAATAAATAAAGAAGCCTCACATGAAATAGCAAAACGCTCTCGTGGAACCCCTAGAATTGCGAATCGCTTGCTAAAAAGAGTTGGAGATTTTGCTATTGTAAAAAGCGATGGAGAAATTACTTTGGACTTAGCAAAAATGGCGTTGAAAGCATTAAATGTTGATTCGGCTGGCTTGGACGAAATGGATAGGAATTATCTAATGTGTTTGATAGAGAATTACAATGGAGGTCCAGCAGGAGTGGAAACTTTATCTGCGGGAATTGCCGAAGAACGAAGCACAATTGAAGATGTTATTGAGCCGTATTTGTTGCAACAAGGATATATTCAGCGAACCCCACGAGGTAGAATCGTTACTCAAAAAACTTATAAACATTTAGAAATGATCAAAACCCCTGATTCGTTGATATGAAAACCTCTAAAAAAAATCCTTGAAGTTTTAATCAATCTATTTTATAATATCTAAAAAATAAATCAGGAGAATAAAAATGGCTGTTCCAAAAAAAAGAACTTCACGATCAAAACGAGACATGAGACGCTCTCATCATGCACTAAAAATGGAAGGTAATTCTGTTTGTAAGGCTTGTGGTGAAGTTATGAGACCTCATCATGTTTGCTCTGCTTGTGGAGTAAGAGCTAAATCTACAAAGAAATAATATAATTAGAAAAGATTATTCATGAGTGTTATTTTAGCGGTTGATTGCATGGGCGGAGATAAAGCTCCAAAAGCTGTCTTTGAAGGCATGAATTTAATTTGTCGTGAACGAGGAGACATTGTTTTTCATCTTTTTGGCAAACAAAGAATCTTACAAAAAAAACTCAAAAAATTCCCTAAATTAGCTGGAAAATCTCTTATTTTTCATAGTCCAGATGTAATTAAATCTACTGCAAAAGTCCGTGATGCAATTCGTCGTGGGCAAAAATCTAGTCTTTGGATGTCTATTGAACATGTGAAAAAAGGAAATGCTCATGCTGTTTTATCAGCAGGAAACACAGGGGCATTTATGGGTATGTCTAAGCTTCTTTTTAGGACTTTATCGTCTATTATGCGACCTGCAATTGTTAGTATTTTACCAACTCAAAAGGGACGAACTGTTATGTTGGATTTAGGTGCAAATTCTGAATGCAATGAAGATCATTTGACTCAATTTGCGATTATGGGAGCTTCTTATGCTCAGCTAATGTTAGATAAAAAACAGCCGACAATTGGGCTTCTAAACATTGGAGAGGAACACACAAAAGGCAACGATGTTTTGCGAAATGCTTTTGAAAAAATTAAAAAATTAAAATCTAGACAGTTTAAGTTTCATGGTTTTGTAGAAGGAAATGATATTTTATTGGGGACTACGGATGTTGTTGTAACAGATGGATTTACTGGAAATGTAGCTCTAAAAACTGCGGAGGGAACAGCTAGATTTCTAAGCGGTTTGATTAAAAATTTGTTTAAAAATTCTATTTGGGGGAAAATCGCTTATTTATTAGTCAAAGGCGGTTTGAAGCTTTTGCGAAGACGAATCGATCCGAGAGAATACAGTGGAGCGGTTTTTATTGGACTAAATGGAATAGCGGTTAAAACTCATGGTGGCTCAGATAGAGTTGCATTTGCACGAGGCGCTGAATATGCTATTAGCTTAGTTGAAAAAGAGCTAAACAAAAAAATCAAAAAACAAATCGAGAAAATTAACTCTTGATTTTTTTCTTTTAATAAGCTATAATGAATTATGATAAAAATCAAAAAACCTTATTTTTTTTCAATTAAAAGATTTTTTAGAAAGCCTTTTGCTTACTTAAATTCTACTGATAAAAGTTTTCCACTATATAAAAAAGACTTTGAATTTATTCAAAAGATATTGAAAAATCCACCAAAACTTTCAAAAAAAGCAAGAATAAATCTAAACTTAAAATAAAATGACTATAAAAAAAATCTATTCAAACTTAAAATTTTTTAATTGTGGTGAAAAAGCCATTGATAATTTTATAACATCTGGGTTTGAAGAGCAAAAGAAAATAAATCTGTCTGTTTGTTATGGTTTTTTTGATAAAAACACGATTAAAGGCTTTTATAGCTTAACTGCCTCTTCAATAGTAAATAGAAAAAACTTAACAAAAAAAGAAAATCCCTATCCAACAACTCCTGTCATTTTAATAGGAAGACTTGGAGTAGAAAAAAAATATCAAAAAAATGGGATTGGTAAAGAACTAATGCAAGATGCGATAAAAAGAATTATCAGTGTATCTGAAGAAGTGGGATGCTCTTTAATAGTCCCTCATGCTAAAAATGAGAGCTTGATTAGTTATTATGAAAAATTTGGTTTTATGCCCTCGCCTGAAAAAAAAACAAAGACTTCTTTTTCTTCCAATTTCTTCATTAAAATCTAAATAAACTAAAAAATTCCGAATGTTTTTTTCTTATCCGCTTTTTCAAAAGTTTCTAGTGCTTTTATCTGTGCATCATTAACTTTTTTAGGAATTACTACTTCTATATTCAAATATAAATCTCCGTGTAGACTAGAATTAACTACAGGCATACCTTTTTTTCTCAAACGAATCTGTGAATTAGGCTGAGTTCCTTTTGGAATTTTTATATTTCCTGCTTTTCCATCTAGCATTTTTAGCTCAAACTCACCGCCTAAAATCGCAGTAGTAAATGAAATTCTAACATTAGTAAATAAATCCGGACCTTCTCGCTCAAAATTAACATGCGGTTCAATATGAGTTTCAATAAATAAATCACCTGTCGCACCACCAAAAGGAGCGGAATTACCTTCTCCTGAAATTCTGATTCGCATACCTGTTTCTATTCCTTTTGGAATAGTTATATTTAATTCTCGCACATTTTCTTTAATTCCAAATCCACCACATGAAGAACATGGATTTTCAATTTTTTTCCCTGAGCCATGACAACTAGGGCAAGTATGTTCTTGAACGAAAAATCCTTGGCGAGTTCTAACAATCCCACTACCATTACATTCTGTGCAGGTAGTTGGAGATTTTTTATCTTTTGATCCCGTTCCTTTGCAGGTTTCACATGAACTTTTTCGTTTGTATCGGATAGATTTTTTTAATCCCGCAAATGCTTCTTCCAGTGTGATTTGCACAGGAAAAACTAAGTCAGCACCACGAGCTTTTCTAGCTCGTCCGCCTCCCCTTTGTTGTCCTGCAAATTCAGAGAATATGTTTTCAAAAATATCAGAAAATCCGCCAGCATTTCCACCAAAATCAAAGTTTCCAAATCCACCTTGTCCGCCGAATCCTCCACCTGATTGCCCGCCGTTCATTCCTGCCTTGCCGAATTGGTCATATTGAGATCGTTTTTGAGAATCTTTTAGAACATCATAAGCTTCGTTTATTTCTTTGAATTTTTTTTCAGCAGATGCATCGCCTTTGTGTTTATCTGGGTGATTTTGCATAGCCTTCTTTCTGAAAGCCTTTTTTATTTCATCCGCTGATGCTGTCTTTGAAACACCTAAAATTTGATAGTAATCTGACATAATAATAAACTTCCTGATTAATATCGGTGATTGCTTTTTGCACGCATTATGCACAATTTCGCGGAATAGCAGAGCCCAAAACGGCTGATGCTTTCCTAAAATTATGCCTACTACACACAAAAACCGTTCGCTTCGCTCACTTCAACCACTCCCGTCGACGAGATTTTCTTCTTTTTTCTATCTTTTTTTTCTAATGATAATCTAATTAGAAAAAGCTATTTCATTATATAAAGCTATTTCATTATATAGAGACATATTAAAATAATTTCAAGGAAAATAATCATTGACTCAGACGAGGAAATGTTTTAGAGTTTTACTCAAACTAAGGCAGGCAGTCGGCGAGTATCGCTCACTGTCTTTAATTTGTATTAAAAGTAAGTAAAGGAATTATTATGATAAAACTAAGATTGTCTCGTGCAGGGGCAAAAAAACGACCTTATTACAAAATCGTTGTAGCGGATGTTCGCTCACCTCGTGATGGAAAATTTATCGAAAAAGTAGGAACTTATAATCCTATGGTAGCAAAAGATTCTGCTGAAAGATTGATTCTAAAAAAAGACCGCATAGAACATTGGCTAAAACAAGGAGCTCAACCAACTGATCGCGTTGCTCACTTTTTAGCGACACAAGGATTAGGCGAAAAACCTGAAACTCCTAAACATACTAAAAAACATTTGCCAAAAGCAAAAGCGCAGGAAAGATTGAAGGCAAAAGAAGAAAAAGCTAAAGCTGATGCTGAAGCTAAAAAACAAGCTAAAGAAGAAGCAAAAGCGGAAAAAGAAGCATCTGTTGAAACTCCGAAAGAAGAAAAAACAGAAGCTCCTGTTGAAGCTCCAAAAGAAGAAAAAACAGAAGCTCCTGTTGAAGCTCCAAAAGAAGAAAAAACAGAAGAAAAGCCTGCTGAATAAATACAGCACTATAGTAAAACTAAATAGTAATTAAACAAATTTTAAGAAGATTTTTGAATGATTTTCAATCGGTTTCAGTGGAATTGGGTATGACCCATTTTCACTTAAATTG
>NBLK01000049.1 GCA_002084505.1 Rickettsiaceae bacterium 4572_127 | reverse complement strand
TTAACAAAAGACCGAGAAAAGTGTTAGACTATAAAACGCCAGAAGAGGCTATGATGAATTGTGACCAATTTGTCGCATTTAGGATGTGAATTGGCATTCTTCTTCCACAAAACCAGCATTGTCAAGATAACAACCCCCATGGTAATCTTCTTTTATAATATCAACATCATACCAGTTTGTTGGAAAAACTAAGTTTTTTGCTTCTAAGTTAACAGCTGAAAAAATACGACCTTTACTTGCCTTGCTATCCCCAGCTTTTCGATGGATTTCACCATTGACATTTGTAATCTCATCCCAAACAACAGAATGATAAATTTTTCTTAATTTTTTAAGATTTTTTTTAAATGTCTCTATCTGTTTTTTATAAGCATCATAGTGATTTTGGGTTATATTTTCAATACTATCATTATCATTAGATCCATAAAAAGAATTAAGATCGTTGTTTTTAAAATATTTTTCAACAAAACGAGTTATTTCTTTTTTTTGACAAAACTTATGATTTTGTTTGTAAAAATTATTTATAAATCCATCAATATCAGAGTGTATTTTTTCAATTTTGTTTTGTTTTTCTCTTTCTAAGCGCTTCTTTTCAGCATTTTTTTCTTTCTTCATTGTTATTTTTATTTCTGAAATTGTTTTTTTAGACAAATTAACTGAATTACCGGAAGATAGAATATATTCATCAAAAAACTTTTCTAAATCTGTATCTGTTATATTTAAAAAAGTATCTTCCAATTGAGTATGAAAAGCTTTAATAAACGTATCAATTTCAGTTTTGCGATCTCTTTCTTTTCTTTCTTCTTCTTCTTTAATAAAGTATTTAATTGTTGATATTTTCTTCTTTAATAATTCATTCAAAAAAGATTTTAAGGCTTCTTTTCCCACAGAAGAGATACTCGTATATTCAGTTACATCAATAGATAAATTATTAAAATAAGCAAGTGCTGTTTCTAAATTATTGTCTTGATTTTTAAAGAATTCTTTTGATTTTTTATTAACGATTTCTTGTATTTTCTCGCTTTCAATTTGCTCAACCTTAAAATGCTTGTCGTATCTTTGGGTATAATCTTTAATATTACTTCCATTTTTTCCAATGATTTTTCCAATCATTTTTTTTGGAACTTCAAATTTTATAATTTTTCTTTTGTCTTTAAGTAAGCGTTCTTTATGAATAACTAAATCTAGATATGTATGATCTATTCCTTGCCTAGAATCTTTCGTTTTTGAAATACGAATACTTGCAATGGTTTCATATTTATCACTATCCATTATTCGATATAAATCAAAATCAGCTCCTGTTTGAACAAGAGAATAAACCTTATTTAAATCAGAATTGTCTTTATCAAAATATTTATCAAAAGCTTCAAGTTTTCCAGTAACTGTATTAAAAAATTCTTCTTTTAAAATAACATCTACCTCAGCTAATGTTTTCTGTGTCAGAATTCCATTAGAATGTAGAATTTCATACGAATTTCTAACAGAAAATCCACTTCGGCCATGTTGTACAACAGATAAACCTCTCTTTTTTAACTTTTCTGCCAATATTCTCTCGTCTCCACCAATTGTTGGCCAGCGTAGTTTTGATTCTTCTTCTAACATGATTTCATCCTTTTTTAATGTTATCATTTTTCATTTAGTTTTATTTACATCAATACTATCTTTAAATTCAGCATTTTTAATAGTATTAAAAGCCATTTTTTTATCTATGTGTATCTTTATCTGAAATGATTTTTTGGTCAGAAACTAAAGTTGCTACATTATAAACCGTTGCTTTACTGGTTTTATATTTATTTAATATTGGTAATTTTTTCATAGCAGCATCATAAACTGCTGCTGACTGCTTTGCATCAACGAGTGGGTTATGCTTAGGACCAATAACTCCCAAAGCTTCAGCAGCTTCACTTCTAGGCAAATCAGGATTATAGCCTTTTACATCTAAAACAGTTGATATTTCTATTGGCATATAAGCTCCACCAAGTTCAATTCCAAATTTCTCATCATCTTTTGCATTTTCTAGGGCTTGTTTCCAACAATCCATCTCAAACTGAGACTCTACTGGCATTCCATTATCGTAGACAACAGCAAATTTTTGTCTTAAAACAGAAGTGTCCCAAGGATTTAACTTATTAAGTTCTAAAACTTTTCCTTTTACTGCATTGAATATATCAAAATAATACTTCCTAAGTTCTTTTTGAGTTTTACATGTTGGCATTTCTTTTAAATGAGGCAGCACATTTTCTTTTACCCAATCCCCAGCTTTTTTTGCTCCTTCTTCTGAAAGAAGTTCAAATTCTGTTAATATGTTTTTCCCCTGTCTTATAAAACCACCAATAGCAAATCCTTCTCCTCGCAATGAGGTGGCTTCAACATCTAAGTGAATCTGAACCATACCTCCGTTTTTTGTTATTTTTTCTAAAAAATCGAATTGTTTCATAGTTTCTCCTTTTATTGTTATGAATTGTATTCATATAAAACAAATACATTATAAATAATTTATCACAATTTTTCACATAAATCAACCTTTTTAAATTTACTTATATTCTACTGTTAAGATTTCGTATCCAGAGATTCCTTTTGGGGTTTTGACTTCCACAAAGTCTCCTTCTGTCTTGCCGATTAAAGCTCTAGCGACAGGAGAATTAAAGGCTATTTTTCCTTTTTTCAAATCAGATTCTTCACTACCTACCAGCTGATAAATAACTTTTTGTTCTGTATCTTCATTTTCGAGCTCAACTGTTGCTCCGAATTTCACAATTTTTCCAGAAAACTTACTAGGATCAATAACATTTGAACTCGCAACAAGTCTTTCTAGAAAAATAATTCTTTTCTCTGTGGATTTTTGCAATTCCTTAGCCGCATGATATTCGGCATTTTCCGACAAATCTCCATGTGCACGAGCTGTTTTTACGGCTTCAATTACTTCAGCTCGTTTGTTTTTTTTCAAATCCATCAATTCAATTTTAATTGCTTCATAACCCGCAGGTGTCATTGGACTTTTCATATTTGTTCTTTCTTTTTTTATATAGTCTTTTCTAATTACCTTGTTATGTTTTTTTATTTTCGTCTAATCTTTTTTTGACTTTACATTGATATGCTTTTTATTTTTTTTATGTTATTTTTCGCAGTTTTAATCCTACTTGGTATTACAAATCAAAATTAAAACTACCAAAAATTCCTATAAAAATTCTTAAAAATCATATCACAACTTAATTAGAAAAGACTATAATTAAAAAAAAGTCATTTCTAAAAAGAAATGACTTTTCTTTTTCTTTAAATTTTCTATTTTCGTGAGTAGAACTCAATAACTAGCTGTGGATCCATTTGAACTGGGTAAGGAACTTCTTCAAATGAAGGCATTCTTAAAAACTTAGCTTCAAATTTTTTCACTATTTTTGGAATCTTTTTTCAGATATATTTCCGTAGTATCCTTTGATTCGTTGTTTAGCATGTAGCTGTTTTCCGTAGTCAGTTTGTTTTCTACGGAGAGTTGGTCCATGTTGTCCTGCTGGATATTTTCTTTTATTTAGAGGAGATTTTGCTCTTCCCCATAGATTAATTCCTTGACGGCGATCTAGACCGAATTTTTGATTGTGGCGTTTACCACTATTTACTTTTGCCATGTATTTCTCCTTTTTTAATTTGATAGACTTCAATAATATTGATGATTGCTTTTTGCAGGCATTATGCACAATTTCACGGAACAGCAGAGCCCAAAACGGCTGATGCTTTCCTTAAATTATCCCTTCTCCCAACAAAAACCGCTCGTTTTACTCGCTTCAACCATGTTTTGGCGAAAAAATCTATTTTTTTATTTTATATTTTGGCTAAAATATAAAAAGCTATTGCACCGATAGTCTTTTCAGAGAGAATATTTTGTGATGGAGTCCATTACTCTATTCTTCGTTCTCGGTAGTTTTATTTTAGAACACTTCTTTGTCTAAATCAAGTAAAAAGATTTTGTTGTTGGAATTTTATAATTTCTTCAATTTGAGATTTAAATTTACTTGCTCCGCCATTTGCCGGGTGTCGGACAGTGTGAGATTTGTATCCAGCAGCTTCTAGTGTATTTCCTGATGTTTTTCCGACTGAAATTAGAATACGATTTTTTGCTAAAAAAGCAAAATGTTTTTTGAAAATGCTAAGTCCTGCAGTAATTTCGTCTTCACGAGGCAAGCGATTTGTTAGGAAATCTCCAGCCTTATGCGGATGCCACGGAAATATATTCCAAGTAATCCAATCCGTAGATTTCATTAGAGGAGCGAGAGTTTTCCACACTATTGTGCCAGTGTTCTCAGTAAATCCCAGTTCGCGAATAGTCTTTTTTTCCGTGCAGTTTGGATTGCTAGTTCTTTGTTTTTTTCCTTTGAAAATTAGATTTTCTTTGTCGTTAATGATTTGTCGCTCGGAAGTCATTGCTAGCCCTGAGAATCGTCCGCCTTGGTAGCTAAGTCCTTCGGCGATTAGTAAAAATTTCGCAGATTTACGAGCTTTGAGATATTTTTTTAGATTGTTAGTTATAAAAATCAAGGAGAGATTATTTAATGATTTTGTTTATAATTATTTTCTTGCCCTAAAATAAATAGTTGATTCGACGGAATAGCTTGAATCCCTAGAGAAAACATTAGTAAAAACAAATATATAAAAATTTTCATTGAAAAATTAAATTTCCTCTGTATTATAACTCTTGTATGAAAAATAATAGCACATTTCAAAACAGAAAGCAATATTTTATGAGATATTTTTTTATTTTAGCGATTTTTCTTGCAGGATGCCAGTCTAACATGCAACCAGTTCCAAAACAACAGCAGATTCAGGTGCTAGATGGGGCAAGTTTCGGACGAATGACTACTAGTTCAAAGATTTCAAAAAATTCCATTATAAAAAAAGCAGGATTTACGCCTAAAAGTCATAAAGACTTCGGCAATCAAACTAAGATAGATTATAAAAGTCTGAAAGACAACATAGAGCCTTTTGGTGCTAAGGTTAATTTAATCGGGCGGGACATTATAATAACTATGTTTGATGATTTGCTTTTTCAAAGTCGTTTGAGCGTAAAATTAAAACCTAATGCTGAAAGTGTTCTAAGTGAGATTTCAAGTTACTTAAACAATAGAAAAAATAGTTTTGTAGAGATTACAGGCTATACTGATACAGTTGGAAATGCTAATGCAAATCAAAGATTGTCTATGGAAAAATCACGGAGAGTGACTTTGTACTTTATTCAAAATGGAAGCAGTCCGATAAGATTCTACATAAATGGAAGAGGTGAAAACTCTCCGATTTCTAAAAATCCAAAGCTAAATCGTAGAATTGATGTGAGAATCTCTCCAATGGTTAAGTAAAATTAAGAAATAATATTGTTGACTTAGTATTCAAAGTTTTATATAATTTTGAGATAAAAAAATAAAAAGGAAGAAAATGGCTAATATAAAATCTGCTAAAACTCGTATTCGCAGGAATAATAGAGCGAATTCAGTAAATAAAAATCGTTTATCTCGAATCCGTACTTTTATCAAAAAAGTGGAAAGTTTAATACTTGGTGGGAAAAAAGATGAAGCAAAATTGGCTTTCGTAAAAGCTGAATCTGAAATGGCTCGTGGGGTTTCAAAAGGTGTTTTAGATAAAAAAACTGCTTCTAGAAAAACTGCTAAACTTTGTAAAAGAGTAAAATGTATGAAAGTTGGAGCAAAATAATATGTTATTTGAAATAAAAAGTATCGAGAAAAAAGGCGAAGACTTTATTTTTTTGGAAAAATTTTGAATAAAGAAATTACTACAGTTATTGCCCCTGATTCTGTTGTTTCTCGCCTTATTGTTGATAATGGCGATTATTCGTTCATTCCGAATAAAGAAATAGCTGAATTTCGCTTAGCTTCGTTTGATTTACAATACACCTTAGTTCCTCAAAAAGGAAGTGGTTTAGGAGAGCAACAGTATTTTTTAAACAAATGGAATAATCGTTCAAATCCGGACTTAGAGCTTTATAATCTAAGTGATGAAAAAATAAACAATGGAAAAGTTCCCGAAAATTTATTTAACTTACTAAACATAGTTGGTTTCGGAGAAGAGTCTCTAAATTCATCGTTAGAACATATTGTATCTTTTTTAGTTCAGAGAAGAAAACAAGAGAAAGCTATTTTAACTGATAAATATTTAGAAAAAAATATTAAACTGATTGAAATAATTATAAATAAAATTATGTCTTTATACTGTGATAAACTTGAAAACAAAAGAGTAGAAAAAATTAATTATAATGGTTCTCCTCTTGTGCCTTTAATAAAGTCCGAAATTTTTAAAACAGCACCAGTCGCATTGCTTCAGCTAACATTAGCTTATCAGCAATAATGGTCTCAAATCCATACTTTATAACCAACGATGCTCAGCTATTCTCGGCAACTAAGGCTTTTTCAGGAGAAATAAATCTTGAAAAAGTTGTTTCTGTTTTAGCTGGGACAAATAATTTATTGCATTTGGAAATCTACAATCTTTTGGAAAAAAGAGTTGGCAAGGAAATTGCTCAAAAACTTTTTACTGATGCAAAAGAAATTTTAGCAAAATCTATTTGACTAAAATTTAACAACCTCTATACTCTATTATATGAAAATTATAGAATCAAAGTTTCCTTTAACTAAAAAATTTACTTTAATTTCTACAAAAGAAAATGTAGCAAATGTTATTTTTATTCGTAGAAATGCAATGGAAAAATATGCTGAAAAATTGGCCGATAAAAATGGAAAAAAATGGCAGAATTTTTTAGAAAGGTTTCAAGTTTCAAAAAAAAAAACTTCCTTTAATTTAGATTGGTTGAAATATAAAATCCCAGAAGATCCAGCAGAAACGATTGTTTTTACTAATGGTTTTTTCAATAATGAATTATCTACTTTTAGCGAAAAAAAAATAATTGCTAGCGAGCTTCAAGTCGTTGAAAATTCAGAAAAAATGTCTTTGCCTTTTGCTTCTGTGAATGTTGCTTATTCGTTAAATCCAATCGAGATTTTAGTCAAAAAAAAATGCAAACTACGAATTATTTTTATAGCGGATGATAAAAATAAAATCTCTCTGCCTTCTGTTTTTTTGAACGTAAAGAATGATATTAAAGTTGACCTTGAAGAGGTTCAAATCGCTGAAAAACACACTATTTTGTCTCCATATATTTATGGGAATTTTGGAAAAAAAACAAAGGTAAATCATTCAGTTTTTCTCCTAAGTGAAGGAGCTTTTTCACCTTCTCATTTTATGGATTGTAAGGAAGATTCGGAGTATAATTTTTATCTAAAATCTCCTGAAATTACCTCGATGTTTTTTGATCAAAAAATAGAATTAAATGCAAAGTCTAAGGCAAAAATTAGTTGTTCTTTTCCAAAATATAAAAATATAGAATGG
>NBLK01000016.1 GCA_002084505.1 Rickettsiaceae bacterium 4572_127 | reverse complement strand
ACAATTTAAGTGAAAATGGGTCATACCCAATTCCACTGAAACCGATTGAAAATCATTCAAAAATCTTCTTAAAATTTGTTTAATTACTATTTAGTTTTACTATAAAAAAAATGTCATTCCTGCGAAGGCATTCTTCTCACAAAACAGAATCTTTTTTTGCTCTCTATAAAAAATGAAAATTATGGAGAAAAACCGCACTTGATATATTTATTGTAGGGGCATCCTTTACGGTTGCCCTAGCGAAAAAACATTGAAAAAAAACTCGGTCTATCACCCCCCTTTGTGGGAGGGGCAAAATATCTTTAGATATTTTGGGGCGGGGTAAAAATACGAAAGAAATCCAGTGAACAAAAGAATCTTAGGTATTGATTATGGTGAGCGGAGCATTGGACTTGCCGTCTCAGATGAAATGCTGTCTATTGCTCTTCCTTTGAAACAAATTGAAAACAAAGGAACAAAACAATTTATTTTAGAATTAACTCCAATTATTAAAGATTACAAAATAGGCAAATTTGTTTGGGGGCTTCCTTTAATGTTAAATGGAGATCGCCGACCGCTTTGTGATAAGGTAGAAAAAATAGCAAGTGGAATTTCAGAACATTTTAATCTCCCACAATCTTTTATTGATGAGCGAATGACTAGTTCTTGTGTTGATAAAGAATTGATTTCTCGTGCTGATATGACTAGAAAAAAACGATCAAATATCCTAGATAAACTCTCTGCCACAAAAATCCTTCAAACCGCCTTGGATACTTTCTAAATTTTCTTTTCTTGATTTATGATATTGGGTTGCTATAATCCAATAATTATATTTTCAAAAAAGGAATAAGATGAAAAAAAACACTTCAAAAAAATGGTTAAAATTTCTAATATATTCATTTTTTTATGGATCAATTTTTACATTAGTCTCAACTACAATTGTGTTTTTTTGGTTTGGAGCAACATTACCTGATTACGAAAAACTAGCATCATATCGCCCTGCGGTTTCTAGTAGATTTTATGCTGAAAACGGAAAACTACTAACTGAATATGCAGTTGAAAAAAGACTCTTTGTAGAATATAAAGACCTTCCAAAACAGCTAATTGAAGCGTTTATTTCTGCGGAGGATCAAAACTTTTGGTCTCATCATGGAATAGATTTATTTGGGGTTTCAAGAGCTATATTAACTAATATAAAAACAAAAATAACAGGCTCTAGCAAGCGAACAAGTGGAGCATCTACTATCACTCAACAAGTTGCACGAAATTTCTTTTTATCTTCCGAGCGATCATTCGCACGAAAAATAAAAGAAGTTATTTTATCTTTACGACTAGAACGAGAATTTTCAAAAGAACATATCATGATGCTTTATTTGAATAAAATCTTCTTAGGCTATCATTCTTACGGGATTGCTTCTGCTTCTCAAAGTTATTTTGATAAATCGCTAGATACTTTAACTCTACCTGAAATGGCTCTTCTTGCGGCTTTACCAAAAGCACCTAACAATTATAATCCTGTTACAAAATATGATAAAGCATTTGCCCGTAGAAATTGGGTGCTGAAACGAATGAACATAGAAGGGTATATCACAAAAGAAGAAATGAAAAAAGCTCAGGAAACTCCAATCGTTGTTAGTGATAAATTTAAGAATAATTTAAGTCAATATGCTCAGTATTTTTCAGAAGAAGTAAGAAAGTTTCTCGCAGAAAGATTCTCAGAAGAAGTTCTTTATAAAGAAGGTTTAGCGGTTCACACAACTATGAAACCATCGTTTCAAAAATCAGCAATAAAAGCTGTGCGAAATGGAGTTTTGAGATATGATAAAGAACACGGATGGCGAGGGGCAGTTGCTAATGTAAAATTAGAAAAAGATTGGCGAAAGCAATTGATGAAATTTGATCGTCCTTTGGGAATGCCTCAGGGATGGCGATTAGGAATCGTAATTGAGCTAAATTCTGAAACTGCAAAAGTTGGATTGCCTAGTAAGAAAATAAAATCTTTGCCACTAAAAAATATGAAGTGGGCTAGAAAAAATCATCCAAAAAATCAAACAATGGGAGCTGTTCTTAAGTCCCCTGCGGATATTTTGAAATTAGGAGATATTATTTTAATCGAAGAAATTGAAGATGAAGAGTTAACTCTACATCAAAAACCAAATGTTGATGCAGGTCTTGTAGCATTAAATCCTCAAACAGGTGAAGTTTATGCGATTGTTGGTGGTTTTTCTTTTGAGCAGAGTCCATTTAATCGTGCGACACAGGCTAATCGCCAAATTGGTTCAACGATAAAACCTTTTGTTTATATGACGGCATTAAACCGAGATGATTTTACTCCATTTACTCGGATTCTAGATGCTCCCGTTGTTATGAATCGGGCGGGTGGAGGACTTTGGAAACCGCAAAATTATGAGCATGATTTTAAGGGGGAAATTCCTTTAAGACGATGTTTAGAGTTATCTAGAAATGCCCCAACAGTTCGGATTGCTGATATAGTTGGAGTCGATGCTATTGCTGAGACCGTTAAGGCTTTTAATCTTTATGGAGAGGAAGAAAATTTAGAAGAAAAAGGTTTATCGCTTGCTCTTGGAAGTGGTGAAACGACTCTTTTGAAACTCACAACTGCTTATGCAATGATTGCTAACGGCGGGCGAAAAATTAATCCGTTTTTAGTAGAAAAAGTTCATGATAGAGATGGAAAAATTGTTTATGCAAAAGACGCTAAATGTTCAGTTTGTAAAACAGACAATTTTAGTACTTCAATGTCTCCACCTAATTTTGAAAAGCAAGATGAAATTGTTTATGATCAGCAAACTATTTATCAAATGGTGAATATATTAAAAGGTGTTGTTCAAAGAGGAACAGGAACAAAAGCTATAATTCCGGGATATGCATTAGCTGGAAAAACAGGAACTTCTGATGATTATAAAGATGCATGGTTTGTAGGAGTTTTGCCAAATCTTGCCGTCGGAATTTTTTTCGGATTTGACAGACCTAGAACATTAGGGCGAGGATATGCAGGTGGAACCCTTGCTGCACCTGTATTTAAGGAGTTTTTTGAAGCAATAAAAGATGAAGTTCCATCGCTAGACTTTACTATTCCAGAAGGCATCGGATTTATTCGAGTAAATAAAAGAACTGGATATTTACCGTCAGCTGAAACTTCTCCTGCGGATATAATTAGCGAAGCTGTTAAACCGACAGACAGAGACAAATTATCATTTCCTCCAAAAGTAAATACTGAGAATGGAGAGACAATTATTGAGAACTTTGATGCTAACTTAGGTGAGGTTTATTAAAGGAAAAAAAATGAGAACTCCAAAATTATCAGTAATAATTCCAACATATTCCGTAGAAAAATATCTACGAGAATGCTTAGATTCTGTAATAAATCAGACTTATAAAAATTTAGAAATTATAATTATAGATGATACCTCAAGTGATTCTACTCCGAAAATTATAAAGTCTTATGCTAAAAAAGACAAACGAATTAAGGCTATTTTTCATAAAAAAAACAAAGGACCGGGGGCAACGAGAAACGAAGGACTAAAAATAGCAACTGGGAAATATGTGACTCTTATGGATCATGACGATTGGCAAGATTTAGAAAAATACGAAAAAATGATTCAAGTGGCTGAAAAAAATAATGTCGATATTGTTTTTTGTAATGCCGAAGAATTTGATGAAACGACAGGAAAAACATTTACCTTATATAAAAAGCCAAAAGATTTTAATGACAAAGTTGAAAATATAAAAAGTTGGAAGAAAAAAGGAAACATCCTTTTTAAGTCATTTATTCCTCCTTGGGCGAAATTATTAGACTAGATTTGGTTAAAAAATATGGAATTCAATTTGCGGAAGATGGGAATAAATTTGACGATGTTTTGTTTCATTATTTATCTGTGATTTTTTCAGAAAAAGTTAGTTATGTTGATGAAGTTTTATATACTCATAGGTTTTTTTCAGGCTCAATTTCAGGACAAGTGAAACAGAATCGCAATATGTATTTTGATGACTTTAAGACTTGGAATGAACTAGAAAAAAACTGTCAAAAAAATAAAGTTTCTCCGAAAAAAGTTTTTGTTTTTTTTATAAAGGAGTTTGCTTCTCATTTGTATAAGGTTAGTGACAGCAATAAATTTGCCAACAAAGTTAAAAAAATTATAAAAGAGTTAAATCTAAAAGAAAAAGAATTTCCAAAAACTTATAAAAAATACTTAAAAAAAATCATGTTATATTCTCCTTTGAAAAAAAAGATATTTTCTTTAAGAAAAAAATTAATTTCTATAAGAATAAATCCTAAACGAGGCGAATATCAACTAGTCTTATTTGATATAAGGTTCTTGTGAAGGTTTAATATTTTGTAATATTTTGTAATATTTCATTTCTTTATTTTTATCTTCTAAAAATGTAAAATAAAAGAAACAAAGGAATTATATGCAAATTTTAGAATTACACAGACAAATGAATATTCACAAAACAGCTCAAATACACTCAACAGCAGTTGTTTCTTCTGATGCAAAAATAGCGGCTAATGTTAAAATTGGAGCTTATTGTGTTATTGGAGAAAATGTCGAATTAGCTGAAAATGTCGAACTAAAATCACATGTGGTCATTGAAGGAACTCACGGCGGAACGTATGTCGGTGCAGGAACAAAGGTTTATTCTTTCGCAGTTATCGGTCAGTTATCACAGGATATGAAATACTATCACTCTGAAGAAGCGACAGGTCTAACAATTGGTAAAAATAATATAATTCGTGAGCACGTGACAATTCACATGGGAACTCCTGTTTCTAATGGAACTGTAATTGGAGACAATAATTTATTTATGGTTGGAGCTCATGTTGCACATGATTGTAAAGTTGGGAATAATATCTATATAGCAAATAATACTCCACTAGGTGGTGAAGTTGAAATAGCAGATAATGTTATTATTGGTGGCAACAGTGCTGTTCAGCAGTTTGTAAAAATTGGGAAGAATGCGATTGTTGGAGGAATGACAGGAGTAGAACAAGATGTTCTTCCATATAGTAGTGTTCAAGGAAATCGTCCTATGTATTGGAATGGTCTAAATATAATTGGTCTAAGACGCAAGGGATTTTCTCATAGCCAAATAGATACTATAAAAGAAGCATATAAAATTTTATTTTCTGATAATCTATTTATCGACAGAGTAGCATCGCTCGAACTACTAGCTAGAGATTCTGTTGAAATAGCTGAGATATTAAAAGCTGTTGTAAATCGCTCAAAACATTCATTCGCCACTCCTAAGAAATAAAAAATCTTATTAGAGCTCTTTCGTAACTCTTGGTGATTGCTTTTTGCACGCATTATGCATAATTTCCTTCACTTGCAATGACCCAAAACGGTCGGTTGTCTATAAATCATATTCCCCGAATATAATTTATGGCGACAATTTGCTCGGAAATTAAGCCTTCTACGCACAAAAACCGTTCGCTTCGCTCTCTTCAACCACACCCGTCGGCGAGATTCTCTTTTTTCCTTTCATAACTTTAAGTTATGAAAGAGGTCTATTGAATCTTTCTTTATTTTCTTGCTTATCACCCGCCCCTTGTGGGAGGGGCAAAAAACGACTAGTTTTTTGGGGAGGGGTAAAATCACATTTTCATAAAACTCCATATTCGCCAATCGCATTGTAATCCACATCCCCAGACTCGTCATTGCGAGCCGTTTCACGAAGTGAGCATAGCAATCTCAGGATGGAGTTAACAACTTACGGGATTGCCAGACTTTGCTATCGCAAAAGTGGAGGAATAATAACAAATCTTGAAAAACAAAAAATTATGGGGAAAATTACAAACTCAATATACGCCTCACGGTTCAAAACACCCCTAATCAAAATGATAAATCAAAAGAAATTACTACTGAAACGCAAAACGAACGAAAAATTTAATCAAGATCTTCTTTGCAAGCATCTTCTTCAAAAGTCCATTCTCCATCTTCGTCTTCTGCAAAACATTCGTCTGGGATGTCTCTATCAGCATTAGACCAAGTCTCAAAAACTTTTTGATCATCTAAGCTTTCTATAAATTCATTAAGATCGCTAGAGCTTACTTTAAAGTTATCAACCTTATTTCCTTCGCTTCTATTTTTCTTTCTATTTTTCTTTGCAATTTCTTTATTTATTTTTTTTATTTTATCTCTAAATTTTCTCTCAAATTTAGAAACAAAATCATCATAACTAATTTCAATATCTTTTATATGGCTCTCACAATCCGCAAATGTTATTCCATAAGTTAGACATCTTTTAAATTCTTCGTTTTTTTCCTCTTCTCCATCTACAGAATCACGAGGTGTATACTCATCAGCTTTTTCTGTAAAGAATTCATCAGCTAATCTTCTACATTTTCCTTTACTCATTCGTTCTTCACCACATTTTTTTATATATTTTTCTTTTGTTTTATATGTTTCTTTTTCTTCTTTTGTGATGTCTTCGCCAAAAAAATATTTTCTTTCTTTATCATCAGCAAATACTTTATTTTCTTCATTCATATCTGCTATAAAATCTTCCTCTCTTTCTTCCATATTATCTTCAATTTCATGTCCTGCGATTGCACCACCAACTAGCCCAACCCCTGCCCCAATAGCTGTAATAGTATTTCGTTTTTTTGTTTGCTCTGTCACCTTTTTCTCAATTGGATCATATCCCATCGTAGTGGCATTACAAAATAATTTGTCTTTTCTTGTTAATATCTGTTCAACATTTCCCCCTGGGTAAACCAACGAAACCATAAATCCACATTTCCCATTATCAGTTGGCAATCCACCTGCATTTTTACAAGCTAATTTATAAATTTCTTTTTTGTCATAAGCTCTTTGTTTAGCCAATGCAATTTGTCGAGCTTGCTCTTCACCCGCTAATTTTCTTTGTCTTCTAGCCTCTATAAACCCAGCCAAATCAGATAAAAACCTTTCATACATTGTTTCATGTGAATCAGGATGACATTTATCTAAAAACTTTTTCTGACAAAACCAAGTTGTTTTTTCTAATTCTAATTTATCAGAATTCAAACATTTTTTCATTTCCTTATCGCAAATTGAAGTTTGAGAAACACATTCAGTAAAATCCGCAATACAAGACGATGGAGACTTAGAATATCTTTTTACATCTCTACCAACCTTGCTATATTGCGAAGAAGCATTTGAAATAATGTCTTGTAAATCACTTGAATAATTTGGGTATTGTGTAGTTTTTTTTATTGGAGCAATTTTTAATTCTGTTTCTTCTTCAACGACAGCTTTTTCTACTTTTGGCGACTCATTTTTTGTGGCAACGACTAAGGCTGACCTTGCTGAACCACCAGATCTTCCGCTATTGCTTCGCCCTCTTCTAGCCTCTTGATTGCTTTTTCTTTCTGTTTTTTCATGTCTGCTTTCAAGACGATTTCTATCCCTACGATCGCTTCTGTCACGATTAGCAAAAGACGAAACGGAATTTCCGAACATAAAAACTGCAACAAAAAATATATATAAAATCTTCATTTCAACAAATTATATCATATCTTAGATGGCAAAACAAGGGGTATATATTAGAGGCTCATTTCCATTTTGCATGTGTTTTATACCCCTCACCCTAGCTTCGCTCGACCTCTCCCGCAAGGGGAGAGGTGAAAAGATATTGCTTTCGCAAAACTTCGTAACAATAATTTATTGATAAAAAAATGTTGAGAATTTCGTCTCCTCTCCCCTTGCGGGAGAGGAACAAGGTGAGGGGTATTTAAGAAAACACACATAAAATGGAATTGAGCCATATTAGAAAAAGCTGAACCAAGAGATAAAAACTACTTAAAACAAACTCTTTTTTTTAGCACAACCTTAGATTGAAAGCACCTTAAAAAACAGACCTACTAAATGTATTAACGTTGTTAATACATTATTTTTCACACCCTTTATAATTACTGAGATTTTTTCACTTGATTTTCAAAGTATAATGTATTAACATTGTTAATACAAACTATTTTTCAAAAGGAGGACAAAATGAAAAAAAAAGACATCGCTAAATATCAAAAAGGGTTAAAGCTAATTAAGAAAGATACAATTCTACATATGCGAATGAACGAAAAAATAATAAAAATGCTGGCTCGTCAGGCAAAAGCTAGCGGTCTAAGGTATCAGACTTATATTTCAGTCCTTCTTTATAAGCAGGCGACTGAAGATTTACAGTAAAACGATATAAAAGCAATTGATTCTTTTTTTGTTCTTCTATATTCTAGCCTTATGTTAGAATTAAAAAAGAATATAGAAATAGCTAATAAAACACTTTTGGGAATTAAAAAGTTTCTAAATATAGATGATTTGCAGAGTCGTTTAAATATCTTAATTGCCGAAACTGAAAAAAAAGACTTCTGGGAAGATTTAAATAATAGTCAAAAAGTATTAAAAGAAAAGAAAAAGTTAGAAAAAAAACTCAATCAATTCAAAGACCTTCGCAATCAAACTAAAACAATTTCCGAAATGACTGAATTAGCGGAGTCGGAAAATGAAACTGAGCTTTTGAAAGAGCTTCTTACCGATTCAAAAAAATTATTATCTAAATTAGAAAAAGCTAAAATAGAAACTATGTTTTCTGGTGAAGCAGATTCAGAGAATTGTTTTATAGAAATTCATGCCGGAGCAGGTGGAACTGAATCTTGTGATTGGGCTGAAATGCTTTTGCGAATGTATAGTCGCTATGCTGAACGGAAAAAATATAAAATTTCTTTGATTGAGCAACATAATGGTGAAGAAGTTGGAGTGAAATCGGCTACGATTTTAGTTAAAGGTGAAAATGCTTATGGCTGGTTGAAAAATGAAAGCGGAGTTCATCGATTAGTGAGAATTTCTCCGTTTGATTCTAATTCTCGTCGTCATACTTCCTTTGCTTCTGTCTGGATTTATCCTGATATTTCTAGCGATATTGCCGTTGAGATTAATCCTGCTGATTGCAGAATAGATACTTATAGAGCTTCAGGTGCTGGCGGACAACATATAAATACTACAGATTCTGCTATTAGAATTACTCATATTCCTAGTAAAATAGTTGTGCAATGTCAGATGGAACGCTCGCAACATAGAAATAAAGAAGTAGCTTTTAAGATGTTAAAGAGTCGTTTATATGAAGTTGAAATGCAGAAAAAGCTAGCAGAAAAAACCGCAAGTGAATCGTCTAAAACGGAAATTGGCTGGGGAAATCAAATTAGATCTTATGTTTTGCATCCATATCAAATGGTGAAAGATTTGAGGACTAATACTGAAAGCTCGAATCCAAAAGCTGTCCTTGATGGTGAGCTAGACGAATTTTTAACCGCAAATTTACTGAAATAAAAAAATGAAGTTTGAAAATCATAATTTTGATGTTTTAGATTCTACGCAGAATAAAATTAAAGAATACACAACCACAGATAGTATTTTCCCACTAGTCGTTTCAAAAAAGATGACAGCAGGGCAAGGACAAAGAGAAAAAAAATGGGGAACGGCTAAGGGAAATTTATATTTCTCATTTTTGCTACCAGATTCATTTTTTATTCGCGAATCTGACTTATGTTTTATCTGCGGAGTAGCTATGGCAAAAGCAATAAATCTACCAAATCTAAAATTAAAATGGGCTAATGATATCTTTGTAAACGATTCTAAAACAGGCGGAATTCTAGTAGAAAAACACAATCAAAATTTAATCGCAGGAATCGGAATTAATGTTGTCTCCTCTCCAAATGTTGATTCGCCTGAATACCCTATAAGTTGTTTATTTAACAATAACTTCAAAGGATCTGCCGAATCGCTTTTAGACAAATTTACTCAAACTTTTTTAGAGATTTTCAAAATTTATAGAAAGAATCGCAGTGAGATTTTTAATTTATGGAAAAAACAGGCATTGTGGATTGGAGAATCAGTGATTCTAAAAACAGATTCTAGTAAAATCTCTGGTGTTTTTGATGGAATTGATGAAAATGGACGGCTCATTTTAGATAAAAAAACATATTTTAGTGGCTCAATGAGAAAAAAATCATAACGAAAACACTATAAAATAAAGATTCTAGCCTGAGTCAAGGAGAAAAACTAAAAAACAACCTTGAATCACATTTTTTTTAACCTCTTTTTTTGATATAATAAAATTAAATAATAATAGAGCGAATTTTAAGAAAATTTTTGAGGGATTTTCAATCGGTTTCAGTGGAATTGGGTATGACCCATTTCCGCTTAAATTGTTGAAAAGCGACAAAAAGAACTTAAAAGTTGCTCTAAAAAGAAACAAATCTGATTTAGCAAAAATAAGCCTAAATATTATAATTAGTATTTAATTTTATTTATTATATACTTATTTTTGAAAAGAGAGGAAAATCAAGAATGCAACATTCTGATAAAAAAGTTTTTTTGTCTGTGATTGATGGTGGCTTATTAAAACCTCGTAAAATCGAGAAGAAAATTAGAAAAACCTTTTCAACCCCTGAAATGAATTATCAAATCAATCTAAAAAAACTAGCTTATTCCTATCAAAATTTCCTAAAACTTTCTTAACATAAATAAACCTTGATTCTTTACGATTTTATTCCTAACATATAGAACAGTGTTCTTAGGAGGAGTTTTATGTATCGTATTTTTTTAGTTTTGTTCTTATTTTCGCAATCAGTTTCTGCTTTTTATTTTTCAGCCTCAGGAGACTTAACAACTCCAATGAATTCTGCTCTCGATGAAAACATAAAATCAGCTTATAGCGTAAATTTATCAGGAGGCATAAACACAACTAAGCAAGTCAGGTTAGAACTAAACTTCACAATTCACGAAATGGAAAAAGAAAATGCCCCAATCGATTTTGTTGGTCTCGCTAAAACATCATTAACAAATGTAAAAGCTAATACAAAAGCAGGATTTGGAGCAGGTTTTTTATCTGCGTTTTATGATTTTACAAGCGAAGGAAGGTTTTCTCCTTTTATAGGAATTGGACTAGGGGTTGGAAAAATTGAATATGCCTTAACAGAAATAGAAACAGCAGGCATGCCAATTCCATCAATAAAAGAATCTGAGACAAATATGATTTCTAAGTTTTCAATTGGAGCTCGATACTACTTTTCTCATTCAGTTGGAAGTGTTTTTCAATATAATTTTTTCAAATCTCCGTTTTTAGATACGGCAAAACAATATGGTCTTTTGTCTGATTCAGAAGTAAATCTTGGAGTCTTTCTAGAATTTTAATTATTGTCTGGTTCTCACTCTTAAGAATACACCTCTTTCATAACTTAAAAGTTATGAAAGAAAAAGGCTCAATTCCGTTTTATGTGTGTTTTCTTAAATACCCCTCACCTTGTTCCTCTCCCGCAAGGGGAGAGGAGACGAAATTTTCAACATTTTTTTATCAACAAATTAT
>NBLK01000048.1 GCA_002084505.1 Rickettsiaceae bacterium 4572_127 | reverse complement strand
GCATAAATAACTGACCTTTTTCAAAACTTTTTTCACATTTTTTTAATTTTTTTTATGCTTTTTTAAGTTCTAAATGTGTCGCATTTAATGTGTAAATGGGGGTAATTAAAACTATATTGGAAAAAAATAAAAAAACAATGGAAATAAAAAAATAAGCTGTTATATTATGAAATGATGAAAAATAAAAGGAGATGCTATGTTTAATGAATTAAAATCTGAGTTAACATCAAAAATGTCTAAGGCTATTGAAATTTTGAAAAGAGAATTTTCGGGATTAAGAACAGGCAGGGCATCCGTAAACTTACTAGATGGAATAAAAGTTTCTGCTTATGGCTCTGATACTCCTTTGAGTCAAGTTGCATCCTTGTCCGTTCCTGATGCTAGAACTTTAAGTGTAAGTGTTTGGGATAAAGGAATGATTGATAGTGTTATGAAGGCAATCATAGAATCAGAATTAGGATTGAATCCTCAAAACAATGGAACTTTAATAAGAATTCCTCTGCCTTCTTTGACAGAAGAAAGACGAAAAGATTTAGTGAAAACGGCTAGTTCTTATGCTGAAAATTGCAAAACATCTATTAGAAATGTTCGACGAGACGGAATGGATGTTATTAAAACAGCAGAAAAAAATAAAGAAATTTCCGAAGACGATCGCAAGAGTTTTGAAACTCAAATTCAAGATCTAACTGATAAAAATACAAAAGAAATCGACGAGATAAATAATAAAAAAGCTAACGAAATTATGGAAATATAAAATGAAATTAAAACACTTAGCTATTATTTGTGACGGAAATCGCCGTTGGGCGAGAAAGCAAGGATTACCAGAACTAAAAGGACATCAAAAAGGTGGCGATGTTGTTGAGGCTTTAATAAATAATGGAATAGAATTAAAAATTCCAGTCATGTCATTTTGGGTCATGGGAGTAGATAATTTTGATCGTTCTGAATTAGAAGTTGCATGGCTTATGAAACTAAATCGCATTTGGGGAAAAAAGGCTTTTTCAAAACTTAAAGATAAAAATGTGAGGCTAAGATTGTGTGGATTGCGAGCGAAACCTGCTCCAAAAGATGTAATTGAAATTTACGAAAAACTAGAAAAAGACACAGCTGATAACACGGGAATGATTGTAAATATCTGCTTTAATTATGGTGGGCATACAGAAATAATTGAGGCTACAAAACAAATTATTGCAGATGGACTTTCTCCTGATGAAATTAATGAAAAAACTTTTGAAAAATATCTTTGGACTGATGGGCTTCCTAATCCAGATTTAATTATTAGAACTAGTGGCGAACAAAGGCTCTCAGGTTTTATGCTTTGGCAATGTCGTTATAGTGAATTTTATTTTCCAAAATATGACTTTCCAGATATGAATAAAGAAAAATTAATTTCTGCGATTGATGAATTTGAAACTCGTAATCGTAGATATGGAAAAGGATAATTTTAATGAAAATTAATAATGAATTATTTTTATGGGGACAATATAAACACTATAAAGGGCATAGTTGTGTAGTTATTGGAGAAGCAATGCATTCAGAAACTTTAGAAGAATTAGTTATATATACACATGATGGAAAATTATGGTGTCGTCCTAAAAAAATGTTTTTGGAGAATATAGAGATTGATGGAAAAATCATTCCTAGATTTCAATTTATAGAAACAAAAAATCACATGCCAAAGGGGAAAGCAAATGAAAACTTACTATAATTCTCTTGCTAAGAATCGATTTTTAACAATTTTATTAGTTTTTTTACTGCCTGCGTCTTTTGTCGGATTATTTGCAGGAGCGGTTTATTTATTAGATTTCGCACAGGATGAAAATTGTTTATTTCTTTTGGATTTACTTCCTCACATTGGAATTGGAGCATTTTTATGGATGCTTATTGCTTATTATAGAGGCGATAAAATGATGCTAAATTCTGCAGGAGCTAAGCCAATAACGAGAAAAGAAAATGCCACTCTTTATAGACTCGTTGATAATTTAGCGATTGCTTCTGGGCTTCCCAAAACTCCTAAAATTTATATAATTGATGATGATTCTTTGAATGCTTTTGCTACGGGACGAACAGTTGAAAAATCTAGTATTGCTGTTACTTCTGGACTGTTGGCAAAGTTAAATAAAAATGAATTGGAGGCTGTTTTAGCTCATGAGATGTCACATATTTTGCATCGTGATGTTCGTCTAATGATGTTAGTAATTACAGGAATCGGATTTTTCACTTTTGTAGCCGAGTTGCTTTTTAGACTTTTAAGAAGAACAAAAGTTAAAAGTTCTTCAAAGAAAAAAGGCAATGGATTAGTAGCGATTCTATTCTTTGTAGCGATTATTATGTTTGTTTTTGGATATTTTATTGCTCCTTTGATTCGTTTTGCCTTGTCTCGGAGAAGAGAATTTCAGGCAGATGCAGGTTCTGTAAAATTAACTAGAAACCCACAAGCTATGGTTTCTGCTTTAAAAAAAATATCTAGTGACGCAAGGGTGGAAATTTTAGATAAAAAACAAATGATGGCTTCAGTTTGTATTGCGAATCCTTTACGGTTTTTGTGCTGAGAAGGTATAATTTGCGGAAAGCATCAGCCGTTTTGGGCTCTGCTGTTCCGTAAAATTGTGCATAATCTGTGCAAAAAGCAATCACCAATATTAATGCATAAAATTCTATTTGGTTAGGTAGAATTCAATTCGGCGGTTGTATTTTCTTTCTAATTTTGTTTTTCCGTCTGTGATAGGTTGAAATTCTCCGAATCCTGCGACGGCTAATCGCTTAGGATTTACACCTTTTTTTACAAGAGATTCAACAACAGCAACAGCTCTTGCCGACGATAATTCCCAGTTGGATTTGAACTTTCCGCCTTTAATTGGAGTCGCATCAGTATGCCCATCTATTCGTATAAACCAATTGGACTTAGGAGGTAACTTTTTTTCTAAATTTGTAATTATATTTGCTACTTTTTGTAGTTCATTCTGCCCAGATTTTCCAACTATTGCCGAACCGCTTCTAAATAACATTTCAGCCTGTAAAACGAATCGATCGCCCTTTGCTTTCAACCTAATGTCGTTTCCAATTGCCTTTGATAGATCCTTAAAAAAAACAGATTGATAGCGATGAAGCTCCATTGCTTTTCCAGCCAAAGCACGATTTAATCTTTTAGATAATTCGACAATTTGAACCTCTTGTTCTTCAATATATTTATCAGAAGAATCTAAAGCTGAATTTAGCTTTTTCATTTCCATTTCTAAATTTTTCACTTGTTTATTTAGTTCTTTTCGTGAGGCTCTCTTTTTTCCTTCTATGATTTTTCCTTCAAGCTCAGCAATTAAAAAATTGAGTGATTTTACTTCCTGCTCCATACCTTTAGATTTCTTTTTTTCAAACAAAGCCTTTTTATGAAGAAGTGAATAACTGTCTTGTAAATCAGAAATTTTGAAATCTTTTTTTACAACTGTTTTTGCAAAATCATCCAGTTTTATTTTGAATTCGGTAAGAGTTTCATATAAAATTTCTTTGTCATTTTCGGCCTGCTTAACTCGTGCTGAAAGCTCATTTATTTTAGAAGAAAGAACAGAAACTTTTCCAGTTGAATTTGAAAGTTGAAGGCTCATAAAAAATTGAGCTAGCATAAAAATAAAAAGCATGAACAATAAAAATAAAATTAAATTAGAAAATAAATCCACGAATCCAGACCAAGATTGATCCATCAAATCAGAATTTCTCCGTCTCATTTTTTGCCTTTATTTCCACTTAGAGAAATTGTTTTCGCTAGAACTTTTAAGTCAGAAGAAAGCTGAGAAGACATTCCTGTGATATTTGTATTAATTAATTTTATTGAGCTTTTAGTGTCATTATCAATTCCCATATTTCCTGATAAATCTCGGAGCTTTTCAACTAATGGTTGGAGTGTTTGATATGAGATCGCCATTTTCTCCATAGACCCCAAATCTTTATGCATTTGCTTAGAGAGAATCATTAGTTGTTCCGACATTTCTTGTGTTCTCATAGCAGAAGTTTGATGATGATGTTCTGATTTCGCAAGAGAAAGTTCCAGCTTATTCATACTATCAGCAGTCTGTTCAAGCAACGCCTGCAAGTAAGAAAAAATACTTTCTTCTCCTTTTTTTACACCCTTTATATCACCTGAAATTCTAGTTAAAGAAGACAATTTTTCTTCTGTGCCATTCCGCCAAGTGGAGAAGCTAAATCATTTTTCAAGGTCTCAAACATTAGACTAAAATCAGCAACATTTATAGAAAGATTATTTATAACTCCTGAAATGGATTGAATCGTTTGCATCAGCCCAAAAAAAGTTCCGAGCAATCCTAAAAAAATCAAAACATTCACAAAATATTTAGCCATATTCTTATCATCACATAGTCGCGAATCAATAATGTCTAACATTGATTGTAGGGTTGTGGAAGCAATGTATGGTTTTGATTTTCCTTCATGTCCTTTTAGCATTTCAAAAACTGGAGCTAATAAAGTTGGGCGAAATCCATTGTTTTTTCTACTGGAAATAAATTTTTCTAACCATTTTTTTTCAGGGGCTAATCTTCTTACGTGAGAAAAAAGCCGAATCACTCCAATTACAAAAACACAGATAATTAGAAAATTAAAAGACGGATTCGCATTAAGAATGTATAATAATTTCTTGGAAAAAATCAGCACTATTAGAAACATGATTCCTAAAAAAGCGGTCATTTTGAATAAAGAAGATTCTAGTATTTTTTTCATTGCAACATACTAGAATCTTTTTTAGTTCTTGTCAAGATTATAAAATATTCTTAATAAGTTTCTTTTGGATTTAAGTTATCACAGAAAAAAATGTATTAACAACGTTAATACAAAATATACTTAAAAAAGCTGTAAAAAAAGAGAGCTATTACAACAGGTTAAGTGGGAAATGTATTAACATTGTTAATACATTTAACTCATCAATAATAAGATGAAATTCAACTTTAAGTTAGGTTTTTTAGTGGGGGGATAAGTCTAAATATAAGACAGCATTTTTTCAAAGACTTCTTTTTTGTTTAGGTTTGAGCTATTGATTCGAATTGTGTTTGCTGTTGGAGGTGGAATAAGGGGGTTTTTTTCGTCAGTTTCATCCCTAGTTTTAATGCTTTCCAAAACTTTCTCATAAGAAATCTCAATTCCTTTTTCTTTATAATCAAGCAAACGACGATTCGCACGAACTTCTGCATCTGCTGTTAAATAAAACTTTATATCAGCATTTGGTGCGACAAGTGTCCCCGTGTCTCGTCCATCTAGAATGACACCTTTTGGCGTCGCTCCTGATGAAAGTTTTGGAGGATTTTTAGTAAATTCTTGTGCTAGTTTTTTTAAAACATCTCTGACCTTTGGCATTTTAGCTATTGTTATTGGTATCAATCTTGATACTTCTGGATTGCTTCTTAGTTCAGTATTGCTTATAAGTTCAGTTAGTTTTTTAGGAGTTAATGCTTTTGCTGTTTTCAAGGCTGTATCTGCTTCAAACCCATTTTCATTTAAGATTAAATTAAGAACTGTGGCTCTGAAAAGTGATCCAGTATCCAAGTATGCGAAGTTTAATTTTTTAGCAAGAGATTTTGCAACTGTTCCTTTTCCAACTCCGCTTGGTCCGTCAATTGTTATAATCATGATTCCTCCTAAAAAAAGTTTTTTGGATCAATGCCATCTAAATTTTTCGGAAGTTTTTCAGCAAGCGCTTCCATTCCTCCTGCTCCTTGAATCTTAGACATCATTTTTTTCATTTTGTTATGTTGTTTTAGTAACTTTTCCACATCGCTAACCGACCTTCCTGAGCCTTTTGCGATTCTTATTTTTCGAGATTTCAAAAGGATTTCCGGATTTTCCCGCTCTTTCATAGTCATTGAAAGCAAAATAGCCTCTTGATGTGTAACTGATTTATCATTCATTCCTGCTTGATTTAGTTTTTCAGTAAGCCCACCCATTCCTGGTAAAAACTTCAAAATCTTTTTCATAGATCCCATTTTTTTTACTTGTCGCATTTGAGCTAACATATCGTTTAAGTTAAAATCTCCAGAGAACATTTTTTCAGTTAAGTTTTGAATAGCTCCTTCGTCCATTTTATTTTTAGCAGTTTCAACAAGAGATACAACGTCTCCCATTCCTAAAATTCGCCCTGCCATTCTGTCTGGATGAAATAAATCTAAGTCGTCAATTTTCTCACCAATTCCAATAAATTTAATAGGAATCTCTAAGGTCTTTACAACAGATAAAGCGATTCCACCTCTTGCGTCTCCATCAAGACGAGTTAAAACAATACCAGTTAGATTTAATTTTTCATGAAAACTTTTTGCTACGGATAAGCTATTTTGTCCTTGCATTGCATCTGCTACAAAAAGAGTTTCAGCAGGTTTTAGAATTTTTGAAATCTTAATAGCCTCGTCCATCATAATATCATCTACATGAGTTCGTCCTGCAGTATCAAAAATCAAAACATCATATTTTTTTGCTTCTTTTAGAGTTTTTTTTGCAATATCAATAGGTGAATTGTTTTTTGAAATTTGAATTTTAGGCACAGCTATTTGGTCAGCTAAAATTTGCAATTGTTCCTGAGCGGCTGAACGATAAGTATCAGCACTAGCAAGCAATACAGACTTATTTTCTTTCTTGAAACGATTCGCAATTTTAGCACTAGTCGTAGTTTTTCCAACACCTTGAAGTCCAACCATTAAAATAATTGTTGGAGATTTATTGATTTTAATTTCAGCAGTTTTATTTCCCAAAACAGCAACTAATTCATCATGAACAGCCTTAGTAAAAGTATCAGCAGGAGAAGTGTTTTTTATCGCTTTTTCACCTAGCATTTTTTCTTTAAGATCATTCAAAACAATTCTAACGACTGGCAAAGCAACATCGGCCTCTAAAAGAGAAATGCGGATTTCTCGAAGAACTTTTGATAGTCCTTCTTCGGTTAAAGCCTTAATTCCGCGCAATCCGTCAAAAACTGTATTTAATCTTTTTGAGAGCTTTTCAAACATTATCCACCACCCATTTCAGGAGTAAATTTACCTATGTTTTTGAATAGCTCTTCTAGTGGACTTAGCTCAATCGCCCCTGGTACTTTTGTTTTATTTTTATCCATTTTTAGAGTAATCTTCTGTGACAAATCATAGCGATTTATTGCTGAAATTTTTTGCTGACCTTTTTGAAAATGAAATAAAATCAAATCATATTTTTTATCTGTTGGAGAAAAAAACGCTGTTTGTTCTTTTTCATAAGATAAATACATCCAAATATCTTCGTCTCCATACATATTTCTTGCATCGGGAGTTCCTAATTCTTTTACGATAGCAGACTTAGTTCTCAAAGAAGCAACCTTAGCTGATGCCTCAGGAGAAATTAAATGCCCTCGCTTGTGTTCTTTCAAACCACAACCTGATATAAGCAAAACAAAAATTAAAAATATACATTTCATGCCAATGAGTTTAGTAGCAAGGAAAACAAAAATCAATAAAAAAAAATGAATCATTGACTATTGCAGGAAAGGTGCTATATTAAGAAGGTATTATTAAAAAATGATACATATTAACTAATGCTTGATTAATGTTTAATTAGGCAAAATAAAAAAAGGTAAAAAAATGGCGATAGGAAAAGTCAAATGGTATAATCCTACTAAAGGATTTGGGTTTATTGAACCAAAAGAAGGCGGAGAAGACGCTTTTGTTCACAGAAGTGCAGTAGAAGCTTCTGCAGATTTTCAAACTCTTAATGAGGGTGAAGAAGTAGAATATGAACTTATCACAAATGATCGTGGAAAAAAATCAGCAGAAAATTTAAAAAAAGTTGCTTAATTAGATTCACTTTATAAAAAAAAGACCTTGAT